>JBFFML010000001.1:0-172314 GCA_041554135.1 Thermoplasmata archaeon
ACTGACGCTCATTGAGCCGGCGCTATATATTCGTTGCCGAGGTATGCCGCTAGATGGAAGCGCTCCAATTTTGCTCGCCGGAGACAGCTTCATCCGTCATCGGAACCGAGCACGGCGCCCTCACTCGCGGACCGGACGTTCTGGCGATAACGCTGCAGGTATCCGTGCAACTTCTGCGCGGGCGCCTTCGAATGCTTGACGCGGGCCTTGATCTCCTTCTCCGACAGCAGGACCTCTATCTCCCTCTCGTCGAGGTCGATCCTGATGATGTCCCCGTCCCGCACAGCCGCGAGCGCGCCGCCGGAGAACGCTTCCGGCGAGACATGGCCGACACACAGCCCTCTCGTGCCGCCAGAGAACCTGCCGTCCGTTACGAGCGCGACGTGCTCCCCGAGGCCCAGTCCAGTCAATATGGACGTCGGCCCCAGCATCTCCGGCATTCCCGGCGCGCCCTTCGGACCCTGATAGCGGACGACGACGGCGTCGCCCCTATCGACACGCCCTTCGAGCATTGCCTCGGTGGCCGCCTCCTCGGAGTCGAACACACGCGCCGGCCCCTCGAAGCGTCTCATCGAGTCCACCACTGCCGACTGCTTGACGACGCACCCCTCCTCGGCCAGGTTCCCCTTGAGTATGGCGATGCCGCCTTCCTCATGATACGCCCTGTCGAGCGTCCTTATGACGTCCGCGTCGGCCACCTTGGCCTCAGAGGCTATGCCCTTCACGCTCTTGCCCGAGACCGTCGCCTCGTCGCTCAGGACCGACGACATCGCGGACATCACCGCCGGTATGCCTCCGGCGTCGTCGAGGTCTATCATGAAGTGCTTCCCACCTGGGCGGAGCGCGACGATGTGCTTCGTCGAACGCGATATCGCGTCGAACGTGTCGAGGTCGAGGACCACGCCGAACTCCCTCGCGATGGCGATCATGTGCAGGCAGGTGTTCGTGGAACCGCCGATCGCGTTGTCTATCCTCAGCGCGTTCTCGAAGCTCTTCCCCGTCACGATGTCCCTGGGCCTCGACCCCTTCCGCGCGAGCTCCACGGACAGCCGCCCGGTCTCATAGGCCATCTCCAGCTTCCGCTCGGCGACCGCGTGCGCGGTCGCGCATCCTGGCAGGCTCAGGCCCAAGGCCTCCGTGAGGCAGGCCATCGTGTTGGCGGTGAAGAGCCCGGCGCACGAGCCGGCACCCGGGCACGCGCGCTTCTCTATCTCGGCGAAGTCCTCCTCTGCGATCTTGCCGGCCGCGAGCTCCCCGACAGCCTCGAAGATCGATATCACATCGAGCCTGCGGCCCTTGTACTCGCCGGGCATCATGGGCCCGGCGGTCAGCATCACGGAGGGGATGTTCATCCTGCCGCACGCCATCAGCATGCCAGGGGTTATCTTGTCGCAGTTCGTGACACCGACCCAGCCATCCGCCTGGTGGGCCTCCACCATCGACTCGACCGTGTCGGCGACGAGTTCCCTCGACGGGAGCGAGTATCGCATCCCGGGGATGCCCATGGCTATGCCGTCGCATATGCCGGGCACGCCGAACTCGTACGCGAAGCCCCCGGCGTCCTCCACGCCCCTCTTGACCTCTGCCACGAGCTCGTTCATGCGGATGTGCCCCGGGACGATGGTGTTGAACGAGTTCGCCACGGCTATCAGAGGTTTGTCGAAGTCCTCGTCCCTCATCCCGGTCGCGCGGAGCAGGCCCCTCGCGGCGGCCCGCGACCGTCCCTTCTTCATCGCGTCGCTTCTCGATGTGCCGTCTCCATCGGTCATGATGCACCCTCTCCCAGTTTGAAGTCGTCGTGGAGCGCCTTGACGGCGCGGGCAGCGTCCTGCTTCCTGATGATGAACGATATGTTCAGCTCGGAGGAGCCCTGTGCTATGGCCCTTATGTTGATCCCGTCCGCGGCCATCGTGCTGAACACGCGTGCGGCGACGCCGGGCGTGCCCTTCATACCCGCCCCGACCACCGCGACTATGCTCAGCCCCGCCTCGATGGACACCTCTCGCACCTGTTTGGACCCGAGGAGCGACAGCTCGAGGGCGTTCTGCGCGCGCGAGCCGTCGTCCTTCGGTATGGCGAGCGTGATGCTCTCCTCGGACGAGCTCTGCGATATGAGCAGCACGTCGACATCCTCGTCCGTCAGTATGTCCAGCACCCTCGCCGCGAGCCTCGGCGTGCCCACCATGCTCGCCCCGCTCACGGTTATGAGGTCGACGTCGTCGATGTTGGTGATCGCCTTCACGACATCGCCGTCCTTCACCTTGACCTCCTTGACTATCAGCGTGCCGTCGCCGTCGGGGTTGGCGAGGCTCTTGACCCGGAAAGGCAGCTGGAACCTCGCGGCGCTCTCCAGCGCCTTCGGATGTATCACCTGCGCTCCGAAGTGCGCCAGCTCCATCGCCTCGGAGAACGATATGCGGTCAATCATCCTCGCATCAGGGACCATCTTCGGGTTCGCGGTCATGAGGCCCTCGACATCCTTCCACACCCAGACCTCGTCCGCCCGTATGGCGGCGCCTATTATCGACGCGGTGAAGTCCGAGCCTCCTCTCCCGAGGGTGGTCTGCGTGCCCTCCTGGGTCGAGGCGATGAACCCGCTGACGACGGGTATGACGTCCGCGTCGAGCATGGGGTCTATGACCTGCCGCACCTCGAGCGTGGTCACGTTCATCAGCGGCTCCGCACCTCCGAAGTGGTCGTCCGTGACGATGCCGGCCTCGCCTCCCGTGAGGGCCTCGGCCTTGATCCCGAGGTCTCGCAGCACCCCCTGGAGTATGGGTGCGGAGAACCTCTCGCCGTAGCCGATCACGAAGTCCTTCGACCTGGGCGTGAGCTCTCCTATATGCGCTATGCCGAGGAGTATGTTCTTCAGGTCCTCGCATTTCGACTCGATGACCTTGAGCGTGCTGTCCAGGACCTCCTCGTCCTCGATGGCCGTCCTCGCGCTCTCGGCGTGCCTCTTCCTCGTCTCCTCGACGAAACCGAGGACCTGGTCCCTCTGGCCTCTACCGGCCTTCGCCGCGGCGTCGAGGAGCGAGTTCGTCACGTTGTGCATCGCGGATGTCACGACCACGAGCCGATGCTCCTCGCCGCGGAAACGGTCGACTATCTCTCCGACGCGCTTCATGCTCTCGCCATCGGCGACGCTCACCCCGCCGAACTTCATGACTATCTTCATCGCCTATCCCTCGAACATGTGTCCAGCTATGGCCTTCTGGCGAAATCCTTCCGTATCTCTATCAGGTCCCTGAGCACGGAACTCGCGGTCTCCGCCCCTCCCGCGCCCTTGCCGACGAGCGTTATCTCCCCCGCGGGGTCCGTGTCGAAGGTGATCGCGTTGAACGTCCCTGACACGTTCAGGGGGTGCGTCAGGGGTATGGCGTCTGGGGCAACCCTCGCGTCCTCCCCGACCTGCCCTATGAGCTTGACCACATTGCCGTCGGCGGCCGCCGAGGCTATGTCGTCCATCGTGACGCCGTTTATGCCCGTTATGTCGACATCGTTTATCGACATGCTCGTGCCGAGGACGTAGTTGGACATTATGACGAGCTTGCACGCGCTGTCGAACCCCCCCACATCGGCGGTCGGGTCCGCCTCCGCGTATCCCAGCCGCTGGGCCTCCGAGAGGGCGTCCTCCAGCTCGACACCGTCGGAGGACATCTTGGTGAGTATGTAGTTGCATGTGCCGTTGAGTATGCCCCTTATCGAGTTGATCGTGCAGCCTTCGAGGCACTTCTTCGCAAGGTCGAGCACGGGCGTGCCCCCGCCCACGGTGCCGCTGAACTTGAATATGACTCCGTTGTGACTCGCGAGCTCCATCAGCGCGGGCATCGCGAGGGCGAGAGGGCCCTTGTTGACGCATATGACGTGCCTGCCGTCCTTCATCGCCGCCCTCACATGGCTCAGGCCAGGCTCGCCTCTGGTGAGCTCGCTCGGGGTCGCCTCGACGACCACCTCGCATTCGACCTCTCGGATCGTCTCGAGCGCGGTCCTCCCCTCCGTGTAAACGTCGTCGCCGAGCCCGCTCAGCGAGCGCGAGCCCCTCTTCGACTCGAGCGCCGCGGCGAGGTCTATGCCTTCCGCGGAGACGGCCGCTCCCTTGCTGTCGGCTATGGCCACCACCTTCGGGCGAAGGCCATACGTGCGGGAGAGCTCAGACGACCGCTCCGACACGATCTCGGCGAAGCTCTGCGCGACGACGCCGAACCCGACGAGCGCGATCCTCATGGGTCGTCGCCTCCGAGCAGCGCCGACAGCGCCTCCATGGACGCCTCTATCGTACGCGGTCTGACGCACTGTCCGATGGCCGTGTCGGGGTCCTTGAGCCCGTGCCCGGTGGAGACGCAGACGGTCACCGCGGAGGGGTCGACCAGCTCCTCCTCCACATCCCTGATGAGGCCGGCGAGGGCGGCGGCGCCAGCGGGCTCCGGGAATATGCCCTCCAGCCTGGCCATGAATCTCTGGGCCTCGAGTATCTGCTCGTCGCTGACGGTCGAGGCGTGGCCGCCGGACTCCCTCAGCGCGCGGACGGTCTTCTTCCAGTTGGCGGGGTTGCCTATCCTGATGGCCGTGGCCACCGTGTCCGGCTCGGCGACCGGCCTCATGACGTCCGAGCCCTCCGCGAACATCGAGGCTATGGGGGCCGCCCCCTCCGCCTGGATGCCCCTCATCGTCGGGCATCCGGATGTGAGGTCCATCGAGTCGTACTCCTTGAAGCCCTTCCAGTACGCCGCGGAGTTACCGCCGTTGCCGACCGGTATGTAGAGTACCTCTGGCGTGACGCCCTTCAGCTGGTCGCATATCTCGTACGCCGCCGTCTTCTGCCCCTCGATCCTGAAGGGGTTGACGGAGTTGAGGACGTACATGCCTAGCTGCTCTGAGGCCTCCATGACCATGTCGAGCGCCTCGTCGAAGTTGCCATTCACGGACAGCACCTCTGCGCCGTGCATCATCGCTTGGGCCAGCTTGCCGAGCGCGACCTTGCCCTCCGGGATGAGCACGACGCAGTCCAGGTCGGCGAGGGCGGCGTACGCCGCCAATGACGCCGATGTGTTGCCGGTCGAGGCGCATGCGACCGTGCCCATGCCGAGCTCCAGGGCCTTCGTCACGCCCACCGTCATGCCCCTGTCCTTGAACGAGCCTGTCGGGTTGGTGCCCTCGAACTTGATCCAAAGGCTCTCCAGGCCGAGCTCCTCGGCCAGACGCGCGCATCTTATGAGCTGGGTCCCGCCCTCCCTGAGGGACGCGACCTTGGATATGTCGTCGACCGGTATCGCCTCACGATACCTCCACACGGAGAGCGGCCTGTCCTGGAACCCTCCCTCCTCGAGCTCCTGCGCAGCCTCGTTCTCGTCTATGACGGCCTCGAGCAGGTTGCCGCAAGAAGAACATGCATAGGCGGGGCTGGACGGGTCGTGACGTTCGCCGCACTCGATGCATCTTATCTCGTAAGTGACCACAGGCCTTCCCCACGGAGACTGCGCCTGCTATGGCTGTGAAACATATAAGCCCTTCGCACTCCTGGCAAGCGTGATCCAGGGCGTGCGTCGGGAAGCCTGACGACCGCGTCCGGAGCGTCCGTCTGCGTGTGGTTTTATATGCCGGCATGATATGCACATCATCCAGGTGCTGCTCGTGAGATTCGAGAAGGCGGAAGTGACCTCCCCGGCGACGATCGCGAACTTCGGGCCGGGGTTCGACTCGTTCGGTCTCTGTCTCGAGTCGCCTGTCGACAGGATATGCCTGAAGGCGGCCGAACGGGGCAGGACGGGCCTCAAGGTGGTGGGGAAGTACGCGCTGCCCACGAAGCCCGAGGAGAACTGCTCATCCTTCGCGGCCATCAGGCTGGCGGAGATGTGCGGTCATGCCGGGGTCGGGTTCGACATGACCGTGGAGAAGGGCATGAAGCCCGGCAGCGGCATCGGCAGCAGTGCCGCGTCATCCGTTGGCGGGGCCCTCGCGATGGCCGCCCTGCTCGGCGTCGAGGACAAGGACATGGTGCTCGAGGCGGCGGCCGCGGGCGAGCAGCTCGTCTCTGGGACGAAGCACTACGACAACGTCGCGGCCGCGTTGCACGGAGGCTTCACCGCCGTGACGGACCCTCGCTCCGCGCATGTCATCAAGATCATCCCCCCGGATTTCCAGATCGTCGTGCTCGTGCCCGATGTGTCCGTCGAGACCAGGAGGGCTAGGGGCGTCCTCCCGAAGGAGGTGCCGATAGAGGACGCCGTGCGGAACCTCTCCCTCGCCTCAGGGATGATAGATGCGATGATCCGGCGCGACCTGGACGCGGTCTGCGCCCACCTCGACGACACACTGTCCGTGCCGTATCGGAGAGCGCTGGTGCCCGGGTACGACTCTGTGAAGGAGGGCGCGCTCGACTCCGGCGCACTCGCGGCCTCGCTCGCCGGCTCGGGACCCGCCATGTTCGCCATCGTGCGGGACGACGCTCCGAAGGTCGAGGCTGCGATGGCCCGCTCGCTGAAGGAATCGACCGGGCTCGATGCGGAGTCGTTCGTCACCGTCGTGGGCGATGGCGCGAAGGTGGAGAAGCTGTCGTGAGGCCTGCGCCCGTGTGGCGGCGTGAGGCCTCGCCAGCGGTCAGAACACGATGTCCTCGCCGGGCACTCTGGGGAACAGCGTGACGTCCCTCACATGTCTCTGGCCCGTGAGGAACCGTACCATCCTCTCTATGCCCAGCCCGCCACCGACGGTCCTGGGTATGAGTCCCTCCCGTGCCGCCTCGAGGTATCTGCCATAGGCGTCCATCTTCGTCTCGCGCTCCCTCATCTTGCGGACGATCTCGTCGTACTTGTACTCCCTCTCGCCTCCCGAGAGCGCCTCGCCGTAGCCCTCCGGCCAGAAGACGTCGTAGTTGTGGTAGTACCCCCTCCTCCGCTCGTCCTCCCTGTCGTAGAACTCCCTTCGGAAGTTGGTGATCCAGAACGGGTCCTTCTCCTCCTCGGACGCGCGCGTCTCGAAGGAGTCCCCGTACTCTTGCCTGAGCTCATCGGACTCGTAGACCCTCAGCGGGAGCGTCGGCACCTCGATGTCCCTGCCCAGCGCCTCGAGGCTCTCGGAGCATTCGTCCTTCACGAAGGCGAAGACCCTGGCGATGAGGCCGTCGACGACCCTCATGAAGTCCTCCTTGGACCGCTCCTTGAGCTCTATGTCCACCTGGGTGAACTCGAACAGGTGCCTCCCGGTGTCCCCGAGGCGGCCCTCCTCCAGCCTCACGTTCGGCGACATGAAGTAGATCTTGTCGAAGCCGCCGTTCATCAGCGCGAGCTGCTTGTGGAATATCATGCTCTTCGTGAGGTGCAGCCTCTGCCCGTAGTATTCGACGGACGCGTCGAAGTGCGGGTGGTTGAGCGGGTCCGTCTCGGGCGAGAGTATTATCGGCATGGCCTGGACGACGCCGTTCTCGTACATGTAGTCGTGGACCGCCTTCAGGGCGGCGCTCTGCACCCTGAGTATGTGCGTCATCTTGGCGTCCTTCAGACGCGTCATCGTCTCGCTCATCGCTGTCATGGCGTACAGACGATAATTCCCTATTCTATTTGACAGTTTCTTCCAAAAACATGGAATTAATCCGAAATAAGACAATATTGATATACTATATCCGTCATATTGCCGGACGATGTTGGACGATAAGGACACGGCCATCCTCGAGGAGCTCATAGAGGACTCCCGCAAGACGACCAAGGCGATCGCCAAGGAGCTGGACATCCCACGTGCCACGGTGCACGACCGCATAGCGAGGCTCGAGCGCAAGGGCGTCATAAGGAAGTACACCGCCATACCGGACTACCGCGAGATGGGCCTGGGCGTGACGGCGTTCATACTCGTGCAGTTCGACCACACGGGCGGCGCGTCACAGCGCGAGACGGCCGAGGACGTGGCGGACATACCAGGGATATTCGAGGTCCACCTAATATCCGGAGAATACGACATACTGCTCAAGGTGCGCGGGGCCAGCATGGAGGAGATAGGTCAGCTGGTCGTCGACAAGCTCAGGGACGTGAAGGGCGTCGCCAGGACGCTGACGTGCGCGTCCTTCGCCACCGTGAAGGAGTGAGGCAGCGGACGCGCGTCCGTCTATACCTGCCTCTTGCTGACCAGCTCGGCCACCGTCTCTCCGACCTCGTCCCTGACGGGGTCGACCGTGTGCTCGTCCAGGATCCTCTTGACCTGCTCCCTCGCCCTTTCGAGTATCGATTTCGAGCCCCTCTGGACCCACGAGTCCCACGAGTACCTGTCGGATATGACCGGCATGAAGTGCTCCTTGCGGAAGCGTTCCATCGTGTGCCTCTGCCCGAGGAAGTCCTTCCCTGGCCCGACCCTGTCGACGACGTCGACGGCGAGCAGCTCGTCCGTCACATCGATGCCCTGGGCCATCCGGCCGATTATGCGCGACATCTCGTCGTCGATGACCATCTGCTCGAGCCAGACGGTCCTGCAGTCCTCGAGCAGGCCTATGCCGGCTATCATGTCCGCCCCAGCGAGGATGGGCGTCACCGCGCTGGCGAACTTCTCGTACGCAGCCTGCTGGTCCGGCTCCTTGGAAGTCGTCACGAAGCCCCCTGCGAGCGCTGGGAAGCCCATGCTGTGCGCCATCTGGGTGAACGCGGCCGACGTGAGGCCGTGTTCCGGCCCTCCGCCGGCCCTCGTCGACGCCTTCATGTCCAGGACGGCCATGCCGCACGAGAAGACGAAGGCCGTCCCGGGCCTGTGCAACTGGATGATCGTGTTGCCCGCCAGCGCCTCGGCGACCGCCACGGCGACCGAGCCCGCAAGCGTGACTGGGCCGGTGGCTCCCGGCCCTGGCATGACGTAGAAGCATATGGGCATGCCCCCGTCCGCGGCGACGAAGCCCGCGTCCATGCCGTCCGCCTCGATCTGGAGCGGGGAGGAGCTCGTGTGGATCGATGATATGAACGGCCTCTTCGCGAACTCGTCCGCCCCTCCCGCCTGGGCCGCCGCCATGGCGAGGACGTCCTCCACCTCCCAACACATCGTGTTGGTGGCGAGGGTGATGTGCTTCTCCGTGTTCTCGAGCGACGCCTGCAGGTCGTGTATGTGCCTCGTGCCAGAGGGCACGTCCTGCGAGGTCACGCTCGGCCAGTTGACGCCGTGCCCCTCCAGCGCGTCGGAGACGCGGGCGGCCCTTGCGACGTCCTCCTTGCGGGACTCGCGCCTCTCCCCGGTGTCGAAGTCCTTCGCCATCGTGCCGTTGCCGTCGCTGCATATGTGCACGTGCTCGCCGTCCAGGCGCGCGTCGTGTCTAGGCGTCCGCCCATGGAAGGTGACGCTGCGCTTCCTCAGCCGAGCGCACTCCTCGACGACGTTCGGCGGGATCCTTACGATCGCACTTTTCTCGTCCATGTCGCATCCCGCGTCGACTAGCAGCTTCTGCGCCCTTTTACTCTTCACGGCGACGCCGGTCCGCTCGAGGATCTCGAGGGCGGCGTATCTGATCCGCTGGACGCCGTCGGCGCTCAGCACATCCCGCCTGCATCTCACTTGTATGGAGTTGGCCATTCCGCATCCCGTTCCTGCCTTCGCGGCCCTTCCGGGCGTTGACATGGACCCCGGGTCCATCGTCATGGTGTAAGAAATACGATTCGCGGGAACCAGGTGGGCTCTCCGTCCCCTGGCCCGCGTTTAGGGTTTCACGCGCACGTCTACTCGACGCGGCTCTCGCCGCCCCACATGGGCTTCTCAGCCCTTTCGATGATCGCCGCGAGCTCCTTGTTGACATCGTCCGAGAGAGGCGTGACCTTGTGCTTCGCCAGTATCTCCTTGACCTTCTCCCTGGCGGAGTCCCTCATGCTCTTCTTGCCCGTCGTCGACCACGCGTCCTCCGAGCGCCTGTCTATCAGCGTCGGCATGAAGTGATCCGTCCTCAGGAACTGCATCGTGTGCTTCTGCGCGAGATAGTTCTTCCCGATGCCCACCTTCTCGATGACGTCGAGCGCGAGCGTGTCGTCGTCGGCCCACTCGCCGCGTATCAGCCTCGCGATGGCTGAGACTATCTCGTCGTCGATGACCACCTGCTCCAAGTGCAGGCAGCTGGAGTCCTCCAGCAGACCTATGCCGCACATGAGGTCCGCGCCCGCGAGCAGCGGACCCACACAGCCCGTGTAAGTCTCGATGGCCGCCTGGATGCCCGGTTCCTTGGCCGTCCCGGAGACCCCGACGCACGACGGCATGCCGTAGTAGTGCGCCATCTCCGTGCCCATGGCGGAACATATGGCGTGCTCGGGGCTGCCACCTGCGCGGACGGTCGTCCTCATGTCGAGCGGGGCGATGCCCAGCCCGTATATGACGGCCGCGCCCGGCGTGGACAGCTGCGTCATGACGAGCGCGCTCAGGACCTCCGCGTTGCCCACGACGACGGAGCCGACCAACGAGGCCGGGCCGGTCGCGCCTGGCTGTGGCATGCAGAAGAACACGAGCGGCACGCCGCTCCTTGCGAACTCGAGGCTGGCGTCCATGACACCCGCGTCGTGCTGCAGCGGCGCGTAGGTGCACTGAAGGCACGAGGACGTCGGCCTCCTGCGGTACTCCTTCTCGCCCCCAGCGGCGGCGTAGGCCATCGCCGTCAGGTTCTTCGCGTCATGAAGGGTCACGCCCGTCTCGTACATCACGTGCTTCCCGGTGTTGTTCATCGATGCCTCGAGGTCGTGTAGATGCACGACGGACGCCGGCATGTCCGTGGAACTGACCATCGGCCAGTGGACGTGCACGTTCGGCAGCGCGTCGCATATCCTCGTGGACTTCGCGAGGTCGTCCTTCGTCGAGTTCCTGCGCTCCCCCGTCTCGAAGTCCACGGCCACGGCGCCGTTGCCGTTGGCGCACATGTAGCTGTGGTTGAGGTCGAGCCGCGCGTCGTACTTGCGGTCCCTCGCGGCGAGGGTTATCGCCGACTTCTTCTTGGAGATGGCCTCCTCGACTAGGTGCGAAGGTATCTTCGCGGACCTGGTTCTCTCGTCGACCTCGCATCCGTTCTCATTCAACAGCTTCCTGCACGTGGGGCTGTCGACCTGTACGCCGACCTTCTCGAGTATGTGCAGCGTGCCCCAGTGTATCCTGTCGAGGTCCTCCTCGCTCAGGATCTGGAAGCGGATCCCGCGCTCAATGCCGTAGCTCACGGCGCTCACCCGACCAGTTTCTTCGCAGAATCCACTGCGCCTGATGCGTCGCCGCTGTAGCCGTCCGCGCCGATCTCCTTGGCGTACACGTCGGTCACGGGCGCGCCACCAACGATCGTCTTGACTGATGCGTTGTCCTTCTTGAGTGGCGCTATGACCTCGCCCATCCTCGGCATCGTCGTCGTCATGAGCGCGGACATCGCGAGGATGCTCGGCTTAATCTCGGCGGCCTTCTTGACGAAGTCCTCCGACGGGACGTTGACTCCCAGGTCGACCACCTCGAAGCCGTTCGAGGACAGCATCGTGGAGACGAGGTTCTTCCCGATCTCGTGGATGTCGTCCTGCACGGTGCCGATGAGGACCTTGCCGAGCGTCTCGCGGTGCTTCCCCGAAGGGACAGCCGGCTCGAGCACGGCCAGGGCGGTCTTCATCGCCTCGGCCCCCATGACAAGCTCCGGTAGGAAGATCTCTCCCCTTCCGAACCTCTCGCCAACGGTCTTGATGCCTTCCGCCAAGCCTTCCTCTATGGCGACCAGCGGATCGACGCCCGTATCTATAACCTCCTTGGCGAGATCGGCGATGGTCTCCATCTCGTAGTTTATCACAGCGTTCTTCAGCCGTGTCACGATTTCTTCCATTGGTGTGTACCCCCTTGTGTTCCCTGGAACACTTGTTCCTCGGGACTCGGGCTCGGAAGGAAGACCCTCAGTGTCGACTGTTCTGGACTTCCCTCCGAATTGAACCCGCATACGCCGTTCCCTAATTAAGGTTTCTGCCCGGCGCGAGCCATGCGAGGGACGTTGCCAGACCGGATGCGCCGGGCCAAGGCCGTCGGGGGGATGCGACATGGAGGCCGCGCACGCCGCCTCAGAGCCATCTCTTCATCCTGAAGTACACGACCATCGTGACGCCTATGCCCGCCATGACGAGCAGCAGCAACGGGTACGCGAAGTCCCATCCCAGCTCGGGCATGCTCTCGAAGTTCATGCCGTAGACGCCCGCGAGGAAGCTCAGAGGGATGAAGATCGTCGCGATCATCGTCAGGACCTTCATCACCTCGTTCATCCTGTTGCTGACGCTCGACAGGTATATGTCGAGCATGCCGGTGACCATGTCGCGGATGGACTCGACGGTGTCTATCACCTGTATCGTGTGGTCGTAGAGGTCCTTCAGGTACAACTGCGTGCCCTCGCGGACGAGGCTGCTGCCGCCCCTTTGGAGCATCGCGATCACCTCGCGCAGGGGCCACACGGACCTGCGCAGGAATATCATGTCCCTCTTCAGTCTGTATATCTCGTGAAGCGTCGTCGGCGTCGGGTTCGACACCAGATCCATCTCGAGCGCCTCCGTCCTCTCCCCGAGGTGGTCCAGCACGAGGAAGTACCCGTCCACGATAGCGTCGATGAGCGCGTACGCGAGGTAGTCGGCGCCCATCCTCCTCATCTTGCCCTTGTACTCCTTGATGCGCTTGCGTATGCCGCTGAACACATCGGCCTCGACCTCCTGGAACGTGATCAGGCAGTTCTCCGTGAGTATCATGCTGACCTGCTCCATCCGGAGCTCCTCGGCCTTCTCGTCGTGGTGCGCCATCTTCAGCACGACGAACACGTAGTCGCCGAAATCCTCTAGCTTCGGCCTCTGGTCGACGTTGAGTATGTCCTCGAGGACGAGGGGGTGTATGCTGAACTCCCTCCCGAGCCTCTCGAGCACGCCGATGTCGTTCAGGCCGACGACGTTCAACCATGTCACCATCGGCCTGTCCTTGATGGGCAGGCACGAGCCGAAGTCATCGACGACGCGCTCTGAGTACTCCGAGTCGTCGTACTCTATCACCGATATCCTTGCCTTGTCGGCCTTCTTCTCTCCGGTGTATATGAGCGTCCCGGGGGGCGCGCCCACCTTCTTGGAATGATGCCTGGAGAATCTGAATGCGGATTTCATCGCCGTCTTCGGTCTCAGCTTCATGAGCGCGCCTCCGAGCCGCGTAGTCGGAAGGTGAAACGTCGTCCTGAGTCATGATTCCTTTCATGTCCCCGGGCGTGGGCTCGGCCGAGGGCGTCGAGAGGTGCTGGCACCCCACCGTTGGCATGACGACGAAACCTTTTTCTGGGCTGAGGCATTGTCCGGGCCGAAGGAGGCCGAAAATGCCACGTGCTAATGTGCCTGTCATCGAGCTGAAGGGAACGGCCAGGACGGTCAAGATCGGAGCGACGAACACGCCAGTGATAGTCGGGGAGAGGATCAACCCTACGAACCGCAAGGTGTTGATCGAGAAGCTGAAGGCGGGGGAGTTCGACGTCCTCGACGGCGAGGCGAAGAAGCAGGTCGAGAACGGCGCGGACATACTAGACATCAACGTGGGCGTGCCGGGCATCGACGAGAAGCATGCGATGCTTGAGGCGCTGAGGATCGTCCAGGACGCGGTCGACGTGCCGATATGGATCGACACCTCCGACACCGCCGTGCTCGCCGAGGCGCTGAAGGCCGTGAGGGGACGCCCTGGAATCAACTCCACGACCGGCGAGGACAAGCGCATGGAGGCCGTGATACCTCTGGCCGCGGAGTACGACGTTGCCCTCGTGGGCCTCACGATAGACGACGCTGGCATACCCACGACCTCCGAGAAGCGCGTCGAGATCGCCGGGAAGATCATCGACCGGGCCGAGAAGGCCGGTATGGACAGGAAGAACATCATTATCGACTGTGTGGCGCTGGCCTGCGGGACTTCAGACAGCGGCGCGAGGGCCACCCTCGACACCATCAGGACCGTCACGGAGAAGTACGGCGTCAACACGACGCTCGGCCTGAGCAACGCCTCCTTCGGACTGCCCGCGAGGCCCAAGCTGAACGCCGCGTTCATGCTCATGTGCGCGGGCGAGGGCATGAGCTGCTTCATCGGTAACCCGAGCGACCCTGAGATGGGCTTCGCGCTCAGCGCGTCGAAGCTGTTCTGGGGCGAGGACAAGTTCGCGATGGGCTACCTCAAGTTCTACAGGAAGTGGCAGAGCGTCTTCGACGTGAAGAAGTGACCGCGGATATAGCGCGACGTGCGCCACTCGCCGGAAGCCGTTTCTCACGTTCCTCGAACGGCACAGGACACACAGTCGGTCCGGATGCGCCCTTACTCCGCGGCGGTCATCTCCTTCTCAGCTTCGGGTTGAGCACGTCGTCGAGCGCGTAACCGATGAGCGAGAAGGACAGCACCATCGCGAGGATGGCGACGCTCGGCGGTATGTACCACCACCACGAGCCGCCGTAGAACGCGCCGAAGTTGTACGCCCCCTCTAGCATGTTGCCCCAGCTGATGATCTTCGTGTCGCCGAGCCCGAAGAAGCTCAGGAAAGCCTCGGAGAAGATGGCGAGCGAGATCAGCAGGACGGTGTTGGCGAATATGAGCGGCATCACGTTCGGCATTATGTGCTTGGATATGATGTGCCCGTCACCGGCGCCGATGGCCCTGGCCCTCTCGATGAACTGCCTCTCCTTGACGGTCAGCACCTGCGCCCGTACGATCCTCGCCGTGGACGGCCAGCTGGTCAGCCCTATGACGACTATGATCCAGATGAACTCCCTTCCGAGGATGGCCATCATGACGATCATCAGGGGGAACCACGGAAGCACGAGGAAGAAGTCGGTCGCCCTCATCAGGGCCTCGTCGGCTATCTTGCCGAAGTAGCCCGCCGAGAGGCCAATCGCTGCGCCCAGCAACGCGGATATCGCCGTGGCGGCCAGGCCGACTATCAGCGAAGCGCGCGCCCCGTACATCGTCATGCTCCATATGTCGTGGCCGAGGTTGTCGGTGCCGAGCGGGTGGACGAATCCGGTATACGGCGACGGCGAGAATGACGGAGGAAGCGGGTTGTACCATTCGGACACCGGCAGCGTTGGTTCTAGGCTGTTGTTGTTGAGCGGGTCCCTTACCGTCGACAGCCACGGGGCGAACAGCGCGATGATGACGAACACCAATATCACCACGAACCCCGTGAATCCGAGCCGGTTCGCCTTGAAGATCCGCCAGGTCTTCTTGAAGTCTGCCCAGTTCATGTGCAGCTTCTCGATGTCCTTCGGTGTAAGCAGCGCATGGTCCCTGCGATACTTCGAGAAGATGTAGTAACCGACGGCGGCGATTATCAGCAGGACCAGGAGCAGCATCATCCAATGCTCGGAGAGCCATGTGGGCGGATTGCCGACCGTGACGTAGCAGGTCGTGCTGTTCTCAAGCCCGGAGGCGTCCACGACGGTTAGCACGACCGCATACGTGCCCGTCCTGTTGAACCAGAACACGACGGTGGTGCCGTACAGGACGACCTCCTCGTCGTCGTAGTTGAATGTCCATGTGAAGTTGACTATCGCCGCGTTGTCGGACGACATGTTCGCAGTCAGTACGACCCTGTCGCCCACCGTCGCGGTCCTGTTGGACGTGGCCGCTACCGGCGGCTCCTCGTCGGCTACCACGGTTATGGTCGCCTCGTCCGTGTCCCAGTTGCCCTCGGCGTCGGACACGTTCAGCGTGACCACGTACACGCCGACCGTGGAGAACACGTATGTGACGCTCTCCCCGTGAAGCACTCTCGGGCCATCGTCCTCGAAGGTCCATGTGTAGTCCACAATGCCCACATCGTCAGACGAGTTGGATCCGGTCAGCCGGACCGTCTGGCCGACGACCGGCTCACTCGGGCTGTACGACACGGACGCCACAGGGTCCGTCTCGTCCTGGGCGAGCGCTGCGGCGGCGATGCGCGCGTCATGGTCCGATGACGCCGTCCCATCCTCGTCTAACCCGCACCATCCAGGCACCGAAGCGTAGGAGATGGAGGCGAGCGCCAACATGATGAGGGCGAACATCACGAGGAAGGGCGCAGAGCCTCCTCTGAAGCGTCGCAAGACCGGCTCGGGCGATCCCACCGGTGCCTCTCTTCGCGTCATCATGCAAACCACTCTCAGATCTTCACCCTCGGGTCTAGGTAGACGTAGACGATGTCGGCTATGAAATTGGCGACGAGCACTGCCAGCGCCATCAGCAGGAACAGCGCCTGGAGCAGCGCGTAGTCCTGCTCGAGCACCGCGTCCCAGGTCATCAGGCCGAGCCCTGGGTAGGAGAACACCATCTCCACCATTATCGTCCCCCCGAGCACCCAACCGATGCTTATGGCCATCACGGTGACGACGGGCAGCAGGGCGTTCCTCATCGCGTGCTCGTTCAGTATCTGCTTGTTGGAAAGCCCCTTCGCCCTGGCCGTGACTATGTAGTCCTCAGTCAGCACGTCCGTCAGGGAGTTCCTCATGATTATGGCGAACTCCGCCATGATCTCCAGCGTGAACGCCGTCAGGGGCAGGGCGAGGTGATACATCCGGCTGAGCAGCTTGGCGCCTATCCCCATGTCGTCGATGTCCACCTCGCCAGCGAACGGCAGGTATCCCTCCGCGCCTCTGATGGGGAACCATTCCAGGTTGCCCGCGAATATGACGAGCAGGAATAGCGCGAAAAGGAACGTGGGCATCGAGTAGAACACGAGCGCCGCGCTCATCGTTATCGCGTCCGATGGGGTCCCGCGTCGCCAAGCGGCGAACTTGCCCAGGTTGATGCCTATTATGATCGCGAGTATCGTGCCGGTGCCAAGCAGGATGATCGTGTTCAATAAAGCAGGTTTCATGATGTCTTCTATATCCGCGTACTTACGCACACCCGTCGATATCCCCCAGTCCAGCGTGAACACCTGGACTATGTAGTCCACATACTGGTTGGCGAGCGGTTTGTCGAGGGAGAAGTTCTCGTATATGGCCTGCCTTAGCTCCTCGCTGCCAAGCCTGGGACAGAGCACGGCCGCGGGATCGCCGGGCATTATCCTGAACAGGAAGAAATTGAACGATATGATGACCATGAGAGTGATCAGTACGTAAACGAGTTTGCGAAGTATGTAGGACCTCTTGCTGACCACGTTTATCCGCGCTCCTCTCCGCCCTTGTACCCTCTCATGTCACCCGACCGGCCTGAAGTGCTTCAGGCCGATACGCTCTCTTGACCTTGAGGCACCCCAGGGCCGCGCGCTCGCGCAGCCAGGGGCGCCAAAGCGTTTGGCTGGCCCGGGCCCCTCAGCGCGACGACGGGGTCGCCCGGACCGCTTTGTCGTTTCCGCCTACTCTCCGATGGGGCTGCTCTCGTCTTTCTCCTTCTTGCCCTTCTTCTTGCCTCTCATCCTAGCAAGCACCACGGCTGCGACCACGACGGCCACGATCACTCCCAGTGTCGCGCCTATCAACAGCCACGGCACGGGCTCCTGCTCGCCTCCTATGTACTTGAGGTCGAAGTACAGCGGGTTGCCGGACCAGAAGTTGTCGACGCTGCGGCCGGGATGCGCCTCCCAGTCGCCCCACCCCTCGAAGGTGTCGGTCCTCCAGGCGTATGTCTGATCCACATACGCCAGTATGATGTAGTGCGCGTCCTCGTAGAAGACCCGCTGGCAGTTGTCGGCATACACCTTTCGCTGGTCCTCTTCGAACTCCTGCACCGAGTTGAAGAAGTTCTCCTCGTAGGACGCGTTGTTGTACAGCACGTCGTTCCAGCCGTTGTGTGCCGCTGTGGATAGACAGAACAGCTGGTACATCGGGTCGACGTCCGCGCTCCAGTACCATATCATCGTGTCGTACGCGTAGCTGTAGACCAGGTTGCCCAGGGCGGCCTCCGTCATCACGTTGTAGGTCATTGATATGCCGATGTCGCCCCACTCGCCCTGGAGGTACTGGGCTATCAACCTCTCCTCAGGGAACTCCTGCCGTATGGCCATCTCATAGGCCAGCGGCGTGCCCTCGGAGACGAGTTCCGCCTGCACGGCATAGCTGTCCGAGGTCGCGACTCTCACGTTCGGCGAATCGGGCGTGTATCTGTAGCCACCCTCCTCGAGGAGCGCGGCCGCCGCGTCCTTGTCGTATACGAAGAGCTCGTCCGCAGTAGGTTCGTAATGCCACTTCTCGTTGACCGGCGGTATGAGCGTCGTCCCCGGCTCCGCGAACCCGAGGTAGTGGTTGTTGACGATGTACTCCTTGTCGGTCGCCATCGCCATCGCGTGCCTTATCACCGGGTCGAGCCTGGACGGGTTCGGGCCGGCGTTGTTCTGGTTTATGCCTATCTCCGTCCAGTACTGAGTGCACTTGGGGCTGTCATGCGCGACGATGTCCTCGACCTCGCCGTTCAGAACCTTGTTCTTCATGGTCCTGTACTCCGGCGGTGGGAATTGTGCGACATCGAGGTTGCGGTTCTCGAGTGCGATCGCCATGGCGGTCGCGTCGTCGAAGAAGACCATCTCGATCTTGTCGAACTCGATCACCCAGTCGCCGACCGGTTCTCTCGTCCACTCCCAGTGGTAGTTAGGGTTCCTTTCAAGCGTCAGCTTGTCGCCATCGATCCACTGGTCGTAAATGTCATCGCTGGCCATGAACGGGCCGGTACCGACGATCGGAGGGTCGGAGTCCTCGAACACGCCCTGCCAGTTGAAGCTGATGTAGGTGGCGGTGTACTCCTTGAGCAAGTGCTCAGGGAGGGCGTATATGCATATCATCTCCGCATACGCGGCTGGCATCGGCTCGCCGGTGGCACGGTCAAAGAAGTGCACGCGGAACGTGTCCTCGTCAACGGCCTCGGCGTAGTCCATGAAGTAGGCATACGGTTGGAACGCCCACATCGTCTCGTAATGCTGGCAGTTCAAGTTGATAGTGTATACGAAGTCGTCGACGGTGAGGTCCTCGCCGTCGTGCCATTTCACATCATGGGCGATGTCCATCGTCCATACCGAACCGTACGGCTCGTAGTCGGGATCGACTCCGGAGTACGTCAGAAGGTTGTTCACTATGTTCATGTCCTCGTCGATGCATGTGAGGGTGTCGTACACGAGGCCGTAGAAGACGTATGCCGCGTCCACCAGCCCCACGTTGGGGTTCATGCTGTCGACCTTCTGCATGAATCCCATCCTCAGCGTCCCACCTTCGTCTGCGGCAGCCGCACTTCCGACGAAGTGGGTCACGATACCTCCGACCGGAATCGCTATCACTGTCGCAATCAGCAACGTAGCCCATATCCTAATCAAGCCAAAACCTCGCAAACTCAACTCACTTCCCCCGTTTCTGTCCCTGCCAACTCAAGGCCTTCAAACGCTTCGCCCCAAGCCGCGGCGCACGCGACTGGCTTCGTCCATTCCAACTTGCCTTCACGGGGCTTCGTTCCCGGAAGGTCGTATCCCCATTTTGGATGGCCGGGCCTTGAATACTATCTGTTGTATATGAACATTGTGACATCCCGGCGCGCGCGCAACACATTCTTCGAATAATCGGGTCTGCGATGATAAGAATTGCGACTTGTGCACGCACTCGTTCCAATGTCATTCTGTGGGTGGTTCCTCAAACGCTGCGGCGACTCTTTTCGATTTTAGGTCCGCATCAGCAGGCGTTTCGAAACACTAGACGCTCGTCGCCGGAAATGCGCTGTCCGCGCGTACCGACGAGGTGAAACATTCACTCCTTGGCCATCTCTGTCATGATCACGATGACGCGCTCTCTCATAGTCCATATGTTACTTGCCGACGCCCTCGGAGGGATTTCGGCAAGAACGGTTGCCTCGACGGATTCGCTCACGGACGCGCCCGTCGGCAATCAAGCACGGGCGCATCGGCGAGCCCCTCTATCCCTCAAGTATTCCCAACACAGACGGTCAACGCCAACAGTGCTCGTGTTCCACAATGTCCTTCGGCAAGTCGATTCCGATCCGAATGGCGTCATTCAGGAAATCATATCAGACCTTCCGCTGCTGTGCCGTATCGCGCCTGCTCCGACGCAGACGGTCCTGAGACCGTTTCTCGGAGAGAGGCAGGACAGTGAGCGGGCATGCGGGGACCGTCTCCTCCACATCGGCGTGACGAAAGACAGTCGCTCGGTTATCGTCCTCCTAAACTGCAAATCGCTCGACTTACTGGTATCTGGAATGAAAGTAATTCGTTAATTCAGCCCCTATTTTGCGGATGCGCATGCCATGATATTTATAGAGGAACTGCGCTTACGACTTTGTTTGCCAGTCGAGCCTCAGATTAGGGGGAAAACATAGTGTCAGAAGATAGTGGTGTTAGTGAGCAATCCGCTTCGGAACCAGCCGCCGGTGCGGAGACAGAGCCGACCGGGGCAGAGTCTGTGTCGCCGCCGAAGAAGGCCGGCAAGAAGAAGCTCTGGGTCGTGATAATCGCAATCATCGTCGTTGCAGCTCTGATCGGGAGCGCCCTTTACGTCTTGATGGGCGCGAAAGAGCTGACGGCGACGATAGAGCAGGACCCTGAAGGAGACATACCTGCCGGCGCGATAGTGAGCTTATCCGTCACTGCGGAGTGGGGAGACGACGATGTGACGGATGATGACGACACCGATCTCGCATGGTCAGTGTCTCCGTCCACGTTGGGCACTTTTGACAAGACGCGATCCGCGGAGGTGAAATTCTCAGCCGGGAACGAGGGCGGCAGCGGGACCATATCATGTGACGTCGATTACGGCGACGCGTCGTACACTGCCACGCTCGAGGTAACCGTCCTGCCTCCGACGCTGGACAGCGTGATCATCATGCCGTCTGAGAAGTCGTTGGACTATGATGAGGAGTGGGACTTCACCGCGACGGCCCTCAACTCGGTCGGAGAGCCGATGACGGGCGCGACGTTCGCATGGAGCGTCTCTGGGATCGAAGCCGGCGACTACACTCTCAGTAACACGACAGGCGCGGTGACGACATTCTCCGCATCCGTCGAAGGGACCGCGATTCTCACGGCCACTGCGACAGTGGGCTCAGAGAGCAAGAGCGGGAATGCGACGGTCAATGTCGGCGTCGTCGTCGACAGGACAGTCGATTACTACTGGTACGACATGTTCAACCATCCCATCGGTGACTGGTACGAGCAGAGGGCCGCGATCGGGAACGAGGAGTTCAAGCTCACCGACGAGTACCCGTACCTGTACCTGTGGGAGGGCAACCCCCCAGGGAACGTCTGGGTCTACACATTCATGCGGATGGACATGGCCGCGAAGAACCTCAGCGAAGTGAACATGAACGAGAACCCCGTGTTCCTTCCGATGTTCAGCGACACCGTCAGCGGCGGGAACGCGTACATCGACTGGTATTTGAACTACATTACGCTTGAGGAGGCCCTGGCTAAGCCGCTGGGACCGTCCGCTATTGGATACTTCGACGGTTGGTACGTGGCGCTCAATGGCACGGTGACGCTGGACGAGCAGGCCGCCAGAGGCGTGCTCAACCTCACGAGTGGCGACTTCGACGACTTCGACACTTGGTGGGATTTCAACGGTGGAAGCATCAGCAACCTCTGGGAGGAATGGATGGTCCACGAGGCTGGGCCGGAGCGATTCGACATCTTCTGGATGTACGATTACCCTCTGCAGTTCGTGTGGTTCGAGATCGATGCTGAGAAGTCCGGCGACGAGATAGTTCTGACATTCGACACCATCAGCTGGGGCGCGGAGGCGCTTCTGACACGGTGGATGAAAGATGCTTGGATGCCTACGGAGTGGTACTTTGAGGACATGACGCTCGAGGCATCCATCGGCCCGGAACTCGCTCAGATAAACATGGACACGGCCGTGCAGTACGCCTTGTACGCCTACGAGACGACGCTGGAAGCTGAACCATGCTGGAGCTGGGAGGCTCTCATGCAGGACTACGTCCTATCAGGCGAGCCGCCATATGATAACAAGTCTCTGTATGACCGCTACTGGAACTGGTCTGCAGATCCAGGCGAGATGTATAAGTATCTCAACTACGCGCCCGGGAGCGAGTGGTACGGCATGAACATGTCATACGACTACGCGCCTGGAGCATGGAACCTCTCGGAAGGCGAGACGCTGACGCTGGAGTGGCCCGCGGGAGACCAGATGTTCCTGATACACGACCCAGGAGCGACGGACTCTGTCATCCCGGACGTCTCCGAGGTGTGGGGTGCGATGCAGGTGGTGTACGCCGAACCTATGCCGTCCGATGATCCGGACTTCATAACCATCGACAACGAGGCGAGGCAGATCATCTACACGGGTCCCTTCGATATGTGGGATTGGTCCCGCAACCAGACTGCCCATCAGTGGCTCGCGGATGAGTGGGCCCGGATAGATGTGCTGCCTTACGGCGCACCGTACATCGAGTTCCGGCCGCCATCGACGGCCGAGCCCGTGCTCAAGATCGAGGACATGCCGTCGGAGGTCGAGATGGGCGAGGTCGTCACCTTCAACGTGACGGTCGAGAACTCTCTGACCGCCGAACCGATGACGGAGTACGCCGGGACGGTGACCTTCGAGTCCGAAGACCTCGCCGCCTTGCTGCCCGACGACTACACTTTCGTGCCTGCGGATGAAGGGACTCACGAGTTCACCATCGTGTTCAACACGGTGGACGCCGAGACTCACGACGCCTCATACACCCTTACGGTGTACGACGTGAGTGACACCAGCATCAGCGCGACGGTCTCAAACATACATGTGGTCGAGAGCCCCGTGATAGACCATTTCGGCGTGGTGTTCTCCGGCGCTCAGGTGATAGCCGATGAGCCGACGGACGCCACCGTCACCGCGTACAACCAGTGGAGCGAGGTGTTCACGGGCTATGAGGGCACGGTGGAGTTCGACTCGGACGACGTCGGTGCCGACCTGCCAGCCCCTGTCGACTTCACGGGATTGGACGGCGAGCATGTCGCGACGGTGACTTTCTCGACCGATGGCGCGCACTACCTCAACGTGAGCGACTCGGTGGTAACGGAAGCGACCGGGAGCGCCTCTGTCATGGTGGACCCGGCCGCGGCAGCGGCCTACTTCGAGCTCACAGGGGTGAACTACCCAGCGGAGCCGAATGTCGAGGAGATGATGACCGTGACGGTGTTCGACCAGTATGACCGCGAGTTCGTCGGTTACGACGGCACGGTAGACTTCGAGACGAACAGGACTGGCGATGTGACCTTGCCAGATCCAACGGCCTTCACGCTGGGGCTTTCGAGCATCGAGGTCGCACTGACCTTCACCGCTTCCGGCATGTTCACGGTGTGGGCCAATGACTCGGCCGACGGCACCCCCATGGGCTCGATAGACGTCTGGGTCTCGGACGTCGCGCTGGAGCTGGACCACTTCGATGTGACTGGGATAACCGACATGTGGGAGAACAACTACTCCTCCGTGACGGTGACGGCCGTCAACAACGTGGGCACGACCTACGCGCAGTACGACGGCTGGATAACGTTCTCATCGACACCGTCGGTGGGCGTGACGCTGCCTGACGACTACCAGTTCGTCTCCGCCACGGACCAGGGGACGCACGAGTTCGAGATGGCAGTGTCGTTCGACGAGCCCGGCATATACACAGTGACGGTGGAGGCCATCGCGGACCCGACGAAGACTGGGAGCCAGACGGGCATCGATATAGAGGAGCTCGTCGCCACGACGCTCGTGGCGGAGGGCTCCGTCGCATCGGTGATGGAGAACGTAACGTTCTCGATGACCGTGACGGTGTATCACCAATACGGCGAGGTGTTCGCTGAGTACGACGGTGTTGTGGAGTTCAGCTCGACGGACGACAGCGGCTTCGCGGTGCTCCCGAGCGACTACACGTTCCTGCCCGGGGACGCCGGCACCCACGGTTTCGTCGACGAGCTGTCGCTCAGCAAGCTCGGCCTGCAGACCGTCACCGTCGAAGATGTGGCGAACTCGCTATCCGACTCGGTGGACATCGAGGTGAACGAGTACGTGGTCTCCTCGCTTACGTACAAGATATACGACCTGTTCGGCGAGAACTGGGGCGACTGGTGGGATACGAGAGTCAACTCGGCATGGGACACCGACCGTGCGCTGACGGAGGGCGCGGGCAGCATGACGTATCTGTACGACGCCTTCGGCGACAAGACCGTAGGGATAATCTACACCCCGTACAGATGGAACGTCGAGGGGTCGCTCCTGCCGAACCTGGACGTGCACAGCCCCATGTTCCTGCCAATCGAGGGCACGGGCCCGCAGACGGGCGCCGAGGCGACGGTGCACATATACCACCAGTATCTGACGCCAGCCTCGTACGACGCCGAATGGATCCCTGTATGGGAAGGCACCGAGTTCTGGCATTCGGACTACTACGACGTCGTCGACTGGAACGACGACGGCTGGCTCTCTGGGGCATGGATCAACCTGACCATGAACCGCGAGGCGGCCCTCGAGTGGCTCGGCATGCCGACGGACGCTGACCCGGCGACCTGGTGGGCGGCCAACGGCGCCGGCTACAGGGCAAGTTACAGTGCGTGGGCCCTCAACCAAGGCAACGTCGTGTACGACATCTACAACGGCTACGAGTACACGTACACGGACCTCTTCGGACTTGGCCCGATGATGATGCTCTCAGGCGATGCCGACGAGGTGACCCTCATCATGGGCGACGTCACCTGGGGCTACGAGGCGCTGTTGACGAGGTGGCTCGCGGCGTCTGGGCTGTCCATCCACCAGCCGTACATGGAGGACTTCGAGATGACGCTCGAGTACTCCGATTCGACGGTGAACATATCGATGGACGCCGTGTGCCAGTGGAGCATGAAGGCGGTGAAGCAGAACGCCACGGCCGTGGAGTGGGGCGCTCCGTGCGCATATGCCTGGTTCCCCGCGCATCTCGACTACGTCGAGGGGAAGGGCTCGCACCTGGAGTCCGCGTACGACGACTACGCCAGCTTGACGTATCAGAGCTGGAACTGCGGCGACCCGAAGTACGAGAACGAGTCGTCATACGAGTACACCCCCGTGCAGTTCACGTTGCCTTCCTATGGAAGGCTCGTCGTGGAGCTGCCGATGGGCGGAGTGCCGGGCTACTACGCCGAGTGGGTCCCGTCGAATGCCGTGAGCGACGCGTTCAAGACGATCCCGTCGTTCGCCGCCTACGACGCGCTGAAGTACACCGGTGAGATGGACCTCGGCTACTGCGACCTCAGCCTCGCCGCGGGCAGCCAGTGGTATGCGGGCAACAAGACTCTCATCGTTGAGGGGCCGTGGGAGCCGGTGAACCCGCGCGAGGGCGGCCTCCTATACAACGGTGCTCCCTGGCTCGAGTTCAACGTGAACCCCACGACGATGGCGGCGAGCAGCTCGGCGGTGCCCAGCTTCGTTGCGCCGTTGGAGGAGCCTGCGGCGACGGGCATGCAGCCCGCATCGACGACCTCCGTGACGGCCGAGATCGTGTCGCTCGCGTCGGTCATCTGCGCGGTGACCATGTTGGTTGCGGCGTTGGTGGCTGGTGCGGGGCGCAGACACGAGCAGTGACGGCCCCCGTCCGGGGATCAAACCCATTAGACAAACCTCTTCGTTTTCCTTTCATCACCCGATTGGCGACGCCACGCGCTCCTCCCCCGGCCGCGTTTCAGGCGGACCTTCTCCTCAGGCGTGAGGCGAGGGCCCTACCGAGGGACCTCACGGGCGTTCGCCTCAGCTCGACTGCGCTCTCAGGGCATACCTCCTGGCAGCAGTAGCAGCGGATGCACAGGTCCCTGTCTATGTCGACGGCTTCGGCGCCGTCGGCGATGGATAGCGCCTCCGCGGGACAGATGTCCACGCACGAGGAGCAGAGCGCGCACCTGCTCTCCAGGAAGAAAGGCTTCCTCGCGGCGGCCTCCGAGGCGAGGCCGCCGAGGACGCTCGGTATCGCGCCGAACAGCCTCAGCTTCGGGGGCATCCTGAAGGGGGCGATCGAGAGGCTCGAGAGGTCGTCGCCCACGATCCTCACGCCTTCATCTCCGTCGTCCGCTGGCAACAGCCCGCGACGCCTCGCGGACGCGACCGTCCAGACGGACCCTGGGTCCGCGCCCACTGCCTTCAACGCGGCCACGTCGAGCGCGTGCGGGTTGGCCGACGCGAGCACAACGCCGACGTCCCTGACTCTACCGGCGGAGGGGCCGTCGCCGTCCATGCCCACCACGCCGTCCATGATCGTTAGCCTGGGTCGGACGCATTCAGCGAGGTCGACAAGCATCTCGGAGAAGGTCTCGGGGTCCTTCATGCGCATGTGACACTCCGCTTTCTCACGGCCTTGGACGAGACCGAACAGGTTCTTCACGGCGCCCGTGAACCTCGTGAACGAGTGCGTCTTGAGCTTTGCGAGGGAGATGATCCCGTCGACCTCGCCGACGGTGGAGTTGAGCTCGAACGACTTGGCCGCCCTCCCGTCCGGGCACGGCACGGTCGAGCCCTCGGTGAAGAGCAGGAAGTCGACGCCCTCCTCCTCGCAGACCGAGGCGATCCCCGTCCTGTCGGCCAGATGTCTGAGCATCCTCTCCGTGGGTTTACCTGCCGGGGAGTCGCCCACGACGACCTCGCCTCCCGCCTCCTTGACCAGCCTTATCGCGGCCCGGACCAGCTCCGGATGCGTCGTGACGGCCTCCTCTGGCCGTCGGGGTATCAGCATGTTCGGCTTGACCAGTATCCTCTCGCCTGCCGACACGAAGCTCCCGATCCCCCCGAGGTCGCCCAAGGCCTTCCTCACGGTGTCGTCCACCGCCGCGCCGTCGTAGGACGCGCATCTCCTGATGGAGACCGTCGGCTTGGCTCGTTGCTCGTAGCGCATGCGCCTTCGGACAGCGGCCTCTAACCTTAGAACTTGCGCCTATCCGTCGTCTCCCCGTGTCGCCGGCAGCTCGACGCAGAACTTCGCTCCCTGGTCGCTTCGTCCGTGCACCCTGTCCTCCACCCAGACCCTGCCGTTGAACTTGTCGGCGAGGGCCCTGACTATGGACAGGCCCAGGCCAGTGCCTGAGACGTCCGTGTCGGTTTTCAGGCGCACGTACTTCCGGAACAGCCTGGGTTTCAGGTCGTCGGGGATCCCCTGCCCGCGGTCGGCGATGGTCACCTTCCAGAGGGCCACGCCGTCCTCGAGGACCTTGGAGCACGCGACATCTATCTCCACGTCCTCGTGGGAGTCGTACTTTATGGCGTTGTTCAGGAGGTTGACGAACAGCTCCTCCATGAGCGAGTTGCCCTTGACGAACGCCTTGGATTCGGGAAGGTCCAGCTTGACGCTCAGACTCTTGCCGGGCGCCGAGTGGGCGAGCCCGGACGTGACCCTGGCGAGCACGTCGCAGAGATCGACGGCCGTGAAATCGCCCGGGTCCATGATCCCGATCTTCGTCAGCTTCTTGACGTTCTCTATGAGCCTGGAGTTCTGCCTCATGAGGCGGAGCGCCTTGTTCAACTCATCCCTGCTCTCCCCGGTGACCTCCCCGGTCGACAGCACGTTCTCGATGTAGTTCAGCGTAGCGAAGTTGTAGTTGTTGATGTCGTGGAACATGAGGTCGTTGAGGAGCTCGATCTCCTTGTGCGCCTCCTGGAGCCTCGATACGACCTGGGCGTTCGAGAGCGCCACGGACGCCTGCTGCGCGAACAGCAGGCCCGCCTCGAGGTCCGCCATCGTGAAGACGTGTCCCCTCTCCCGGTACACCTCGAGCACCCCGAGGACCCTGCCTCCCGCTATGAGCGGTATGGCGAGCATCGAGTTGTGCTCCGCAGGCGTGCCCTCCACTTGGCAGCTCCTGGGGTCCTCGTCGACGTCGTCCACGAACTCCGCCTTCCCGGTCTTGGCGACATACGCGACTATGCCCTCGTCGAGCCCTCCGGCGGAGGCCATGATCTCGTCGGTGTACGAGCCCGCTGCGTACACGGGGTAGATGCGCTTCTGCTGCCAGTCGACGAGATAGAACGAGAGGTCCTCGTACGGCACGACCTCCCTAAGATGCGAGGCGATGGCTGCGTATATCTGCTGCGTGGTTATCGCCTTCTGGAGCTCCACGCCGGACTCGAGCAGCGTCTCGTGCAGCTTGATCTTCTCCTCGAGCGACTTGAGGAGCATCATGTTGTCGATTATGCCCGCCAGCTGGTCCGCGACCGATTGGAGCACCTCGGCGCTCTCCCAGTTGTACTCCCCCTGTTTCGAGTGGGCCACGTTGAGCGAGCCGACTATCCTCCCTCGGCTCTTGAGCGGCACTGCCAGGAGCGAACTCATGCGCGAACCGTCCAGGAGCGCGAACTCGGAGAACAGCTTCCTCGTCGCGTCCTTCTCGACGATGACGGCGGTCCTGCCGTACTTGAGCTTCTCCACGAGGCTTCCCTCGAACGGTACCTTCCCCAGCGACCGAGCCCTCGACGGGTCCTCGGGGTTCGGCACCAGCACCTCGACATGCCGTCCCTTCTCCTCCGTGGAGCCTACGCTCAGCTGCTCGAACGGCACGAGCTTCCTCAGGTCGTCGCCGAGGCCCCTCAGGACGTTCTGGAGGTCCTTGCCCGCACCTGCCATCTTGGCGATCCTGTTCACTATGTCCGTCCTGAAGGCCTTCTCCCTGAACTCGTTCTCGACGCCCTTCCTCGTCGATATGTCCCTGATGACGCCTGCTACGCCGACGGGCGCGCCTTTTGAGTCCCTGTAGAGCATGGCCGAGATCGACATGACCGCCTTCCCGCCGTCGGAGCGCCTCATCTTGATCTCGTAGTCCATGATGGAGCTCCCCTGGTCCAGCAGGGAGGCCAACGCCTGCCATTCAAGTGGACGGTCGACCAGGTCGGTTGCGATGTTCTTGCCTTTCATTGCCTGCTCGGAGTATCCCAGCGCCTTGGCGAACGCAGGGTTGGCGTGTGCTATCGCTCCCGTCCTATCGCACACGAAGACCCCGTCAGGCAATTCCCTGAAAAGGAAGTCAATCTCGATCGAAGGCATATCTTTCATCTACACATCTCCGGCAAGGCTGCTGTCGGCCGCAACACAAATGAACGAGGGCGTAGACCTTGAAACAGCTTCGGCTTCATAAAACCTTTCGGAGAGGCGTGGAGGACATCCCGGCGACCCAGATGGTCGTGTATGGGCCCTACTGACGCGCCTCCGGATGCGCGGCATGGTCGATGTAGAGGCATCCTATGCAGGACAGCCGACGCAAGTGTCGGGATGGGGCCGTCCGCGGGGGCAGTGGTGGCGGCCGCGTGAATGACCTGGATGATGCCCGTGTCAACAGTATTATATAAAACTTGTCACATATAGATTGCCTAAGGATGGGATGCGAAAGTGGCCTCAGCCGATGCATCAGGCATTTCGCTCAGCGGAGAGCCCAAGCTCGGAAACGTATACCTCGTAGAGGAGAGGCGTCCGAGGGTCAGCTTCGATTTCTTCGAGCAGGGACTAGCCTCAGGCTGCTGCGGCCTAGTCGTGACCCGTGAGCTCCCGAGCAGGGTGGCCAGCGAGCGCAACATAGGCGACAGCAGAGTCGTCTGGCTTACGAACCTCGTGGGCGACGGCCGGGTCAACCCGACCGCCATAGGCATACTCATGAGCCAGTTGCGGTCGTTCATAGAGAACAGGGAGAAGAGCGTCGTGCTGATCGACGGGCTCGAGTACCTCATATCGCTCAACACGTACGACAGGATGCTTCAGTTCATGAACCAGCTGAGGGACATCGTGATAACGAACAACTCCTCGCTCCTGGTGCCGATGGACCCTCGGACGCTCAGCGAGAGAGAACTGGCGTTGCTTGAGAGGAACCTCGAAGTGGTCGTGCCCAAGCCGGTTGATGCCGACGCGCAGGACGAGTCGTTGTACGACTCAGCGACGGGAGAGATACGGCTCCTCGACGCCGGTCACAGATGAGCGTTTTACAGTTCAATCCGTCGAGACAATCATTCGCGTGGTATCTTTTCGGTTCAACCGGTGCGTTTCTTCAGTGTGCTCCTCGCCCATTCCGAAATCTGCGCGACGCTCTCGAAGACCTCGGCGCTCCCTGCGTCCCTCAGCTCTCGGTCGGAGAGGTCCCCCGTCATCACTCCGATGAACGGCACGCCCGCGTTTCTAGCGCACGCGATGTCTATGTGATGGTCCCCGACGAACACGGTCTCCTCTGGCCGCAGCCCGAGGCGCTCCACGAGGCGCCAGTACGGTTCGGGGTTGGGTTTCGGGGGGACATGGGAGTTGCGGCACTCCACGGCGTCCACGAGCTGCGCGAGGTCCGTGAGGTCTAGGACCGCCTTCACGTACTCCCCGCACCCCCGCGTGAGGATGCCTGTCTTGATCGAGTGCGCCTTGAGGGTGGCGAGCAGCTCCCTGGCCCCAGGGATCTCCCTCGTCTCGTGCACCCTCTCCAGCTCCACATAGTCCATTATCCTGTCGAACTCCGCGAGCTCGGCCGCAATCCAATCGGCCGTCTCGCCCCTGGCCGACATCCTCTCCTTGTATCTGGAGATGAGGGAGATTATCCCCTCCTCGTGGTTGTAGAGGCGGGGGTCGTCCTTGCCGGCGGAGGCTATCCTCTCGATTATCCGCCGTTTGAACCGGGCGTAATCGACGGTGGATAGCACGAGCGTGTCGTCGAGGTCGAATATCACGCCCTTGATGGTCGAGATATCGACCCTCGGAGGTGGTGAGTCCGTCACGGCCCGTATATCCTGGCTCTGCGGAAAAAGGTTTTCGGAGGCCATGCCCTGCGGATGTTATCATCGCTGATTCTCAGGGAGGCAGGTATATGAACGCTCCAGGACGCTCTCGGGATAGGAGACCGGAAGAAGGGACATCTCTTTTTCCGAAGGGCCAAGAGAGCCAACCACCTCCTCCCCCATATCCCCCCATTGGCCTCGCCCTCCTTCCTGTCTCTGTCCCCCCTTTTCCATGTTCTGATACGAGGGATCCGCCTGGCCGCACGGGCCGCGCGGCGCCACACTGGCTTCGATACCTTCTCCAGTGCGTTGTTCGAGCGAAGTCCTCAAATAGCAACATACCGATGCTTCTGGACACCGCTTGGCGCAGACTCCTGATTGGACGGAGACACGCTTGTCATCGCCACGCAGGCTCGGAGAGGGCTGTTCGCATTGGCATCCACCACAAAGAAGTCGTCATCGACATCACCCGGGCTAGCGAAGCTCAGGGCGAGCATAGTGAAGTGCTCGAAGGAGGTCAAGGGACAGATGGGCTTCTACATGAAGCACATAGAGTCCGGGGAATCCTTCGGCATCGATCAGGACAAGATATTCCCTCTGGGCAGCGTGTTCAAGATCGCCGTCATGGTGGAGACCTATCGCCAGGCCGAGGCGGGCATGATATCCCTCGACGAGAGGATAGAGCTCGAGACGAGGCACTACTGCATCGGCGAGGGCCTGTTGCAGTATCTCCAACCCGGCCTCAAGCCCACCGTGCGCGACCTGTTGGCCCTCATGATCATAGCGACGGACAACACCGCCTCCGAGATGCTGTGGAAGAGGATAGGCATACAGCGGGTCAACATGCTCATTCGCGAGCTGGGTCTCGCCAAGACATCGATATACATCCCTTACCGCGAGAGCTTCCTGATGTCCATGGGTTACGGCCCATACAAGGACCTGCCCATACCTGACGCCGCTCGCAAGTGGAAGAGCCTCTCCGACATTGAGCGGATGAAGGCGCTGAACGAGACGGAGAGGGAGGCGTCGAACCTCTCGATCGATGAGTTCAGGAAGAAGTACGAGAGCATCTACGGCGTCAAGGCGCAGAAGCGGCTCAAGATACAGCGGATATATGACGAGGCCTTCGACAACGTCGGCGCCCCGAGGGAGATCGGCGTCCTGTTGGAGAAGATAGTCCGGCACGAGATCGTGTCCCCGGAGGCCTGCGAGATGATGCTGTCGTTGCTGTTGCGCGAGGGCAGCCCAACGTCGATGTCGCGCCTCCTGTCGCCGGACGTGCAGTTCGCGCTCAAGTCGGGCGACACGACCTGTTCTGTGGCGAGCGCGGGCGTGGTGTACGTCTCGTCCGATTCCCACGTCGTGCTCTGCTGTTTCTTCAAGAACCTCCAGGAGGGCAACATCGACAAGGCCACCCTCGCTGGGGCGAAGATCGCGAGGCTCGTGTACGAGCATTTCTCCAGCATACGGTAGGTGTCGCGGGCCGTCTGGGGCGAGCGCTCATCGGCGGCGTCATCGATTGCGCGACCATATTGTCTCCTTGTCCCTCAGTTCGGACGCCAACCCTCCCTTCCTTGACATCTCCTTCACCGACATGCAGAGCGGCACCACGGTGACGTTCGTGCCTACGCGGATCTCCTTCGATATCCTCTGGGCCTCCGACCTGGCCTCCTCCTCCGACACCTGCCTGTCGTCGAACACGACCGCGATGTCCACTTCCTCTCCCAGCATGTGCTCGCCCCTGCCGACAGAGCCGAACAGCCTGCACTCCCGGGCCCAACCGTGGGCCGAGATCCTCTCCGCGAAGTCCTTGGCGGCCGCCTTCTGCGGGTCTGTGTCCTTGACGAGTCTGAGCATCTTGAGCATGGCTGGCTCGTCCGTTATCCTCACGGAGCTGACATTCCCGATCTTGCGCACTTTGACTATCTTGGCCCGCCTGAACTCCTCCACGGCTCTCCAGGTGGTCATCGTGGGAACACCGGCCGTGCGGGCGAGCTCGTTTATGCTGAACTGCCTTTCCGGGAACGACTTAAGCGTCCTTATGAGTGGGATCCTCCCTCGTCTGGCCAGTATCGTCAGGAGCTCATAGTCCATGGGCGCAATCATACCATTCACGATATGTACATATCACAATCGGTATATATGTTCGTCGCATAAGCCATGCCAGCATCGGCGGAGACCCATGTATAAGCATCGGTCTTGGACTCTCTCCATGAGCGTGATCCCGGACCGTCCCCTGAACCTCTCCACAGTGAGCGCCCCCGATAGGGTGGAAACCTATATTCTGGGCGAGGGGAATCAGGATGGCCAGCACGTGGTCCAAGATGCGCAACTCGGACGTAGCCAGGATATTCTACGAGATAGCCGACCTGCTCGAACTGCAGGGAGTCTCCTTCAAGCCCCAGGCGTACAGGAGGGCGGCATCGGCCATAGAGCAGCTCGAAGTCGATGTCGGAGACATCGTGCGAGATGGCAGGCACGAGGAGATACCGGGCGTCGGTGCTGCGATCGCCAAGAAGATAGAGGAGATCGTCGAGACTGGCGAGCTGGAGTACCTGGATACGCTGAGGGCGGAGGTCCCTCCGGGCCTTCTGGAGCTGCTCATGATACCGGACGTCGGTCCCAAGACGGCCATGCAGCTGCATCGCGATATGGGCATATCCTCCGTGGCCGAACTGAAGGAGGCCGCGGAGAGCCACAGGCTACAATCGCTGAAAGGCTTTGGCGCGAAGACGGAGGAGAGGATACTGAACGGGATACGCACGCTGGAATCGACCGGCGGGCGCACTCTGCTTGGCGAGGCGCTCCCAGTCGCAAGGGCGTATCTGGCGCACTTGATGGAGGAGCTGCCGTCCGACCTCATGAGCATCTGCGGAAGCCTGAGAAGGGGGAGGGACACGATAGGCGACATCGACCTCCTCGTGGGGAGCGAGACCCCCGAGGCCGTCACGAAGGCGTTCCTTTCATACGATCTCGTCTCCGAGGTATCCGCAAGCGGCTCGACCAAGTCGAGCGTCCGCCTCCAGAACGGTCTGCAGGTCGACCTCAGAGTCGTCGAGCGCTCAAGCTACGGGGCGGCGCTCCAGTACTTCACGGGCTCGAAAGAGCACAATGTCCAGATTCGGAAGATGGGTGTGGAGAGAGGCCTCAAGGTGAACGAGTACGGCGTGTTCGAGAGGGACACGGACGAGGTCGTCGCTGGAGACTCCGAGGAGGCCGTGTACGGAGCCCTCGGCCTTCCTTGGATCCCTCCGGAGCTCAGGGAGGACTCTGGCGAGATCGATGCCGCTCGAGGTGATGGGCTGCCCGTGCTGGTGGCCCCTTCGGACATGAAGGGGGACTTCCACACACACACGGAGTGGAGCGATGGCTCGGACTCGATAGACGACATCGTCGATGCGGCGATCGCGAGGGAGTACGATTTCGTCGCGATAACGGACCACTCGGCAAGCCTGACGATAGCGAACGGCCTCTCGCCGGACAAGCTCAGAAGGCAGGTGAAGGAGGTCCGGCGCGTGGCTGACGAGCATGCCGACGCGATCACGGTGTTCGCGGGCTCCGAAGTGGACATCAAGGCCGACGGCTCGCTGGATTTCCCGTCATCATTGCTGAAGCAGCTGGATGTGGTGATAGCGTCCGTCCACTCCAGGATGAAGATGGGCAAGGCTGAGATGACCGATCGGATCGTTAGGGCCATCGAGTCCGGGGATGTGGACATCATTGGCCATCCCACGGGGCGCGTCATCGGTCGCCGGGATCCCGTGGAAGTCGACCTCCAGAGGCTGTTCGATGCTGCGGCGGACAACGGTGTCGCCATGGAGATCAACGCCTTCCCCGACAGGCTCGACCTCAGGGACGTGCACTGTCGTTTGGCCAAGGAGAGGGGTGTGTCGGTCACCATCGGCACGGACGCGCACTCCGTTCGACATCTTGATTACCTCGAATTCGGTATCATAACGGCGAGGCGCGGTTGGCTCGAGGCCAAGGACGTGCTCAACACGCTCGAGCCGGACTCGATCCGGGACAGGCTGGGTGGAAGGAGATCATGAGCGACGGTCGCAAGCAAGCGCGGAAGAGGATGGAGGAGCTGGTCGATCTCATATCCTACCACGACAGGAAGTACTACGTCGAGGACAGCCCTGAGATATCCGACTACGAATATGACATGCTGCTGAAGGAGCTCGCCGAGCTGGAGGCCGAGCATCCCGACCTGGCGCTAGAGGGCTCGCCGACGCAGAGGGTCTCCGGCCGGCCGCTGGACGAGTTCGCCCAGGTGGAGCACCGCGTGTCCATGCTGAGCTTGGACAACTGCTATTCGGAGGACGAGCTGCGTGAGTACGACAAGCGGATCATGAGATGGCTCGGCGGCGAACCCGTCGAATACGTGGTGGAGCTGAAGATAGACGGTCTGGGGATAGCGCTGCTCTACGAGGACGGCGTCCTCGTCCGCGGCGCCACGAGGGGGGACGGCAGCGTCGGGGAGGATGTGACGTCAAACATCAGGACGATCCGCAGCATACCGTTCAGGCTTGACCCCGCGTCGGGGCTGAGGACGGCGGAGGTCAGGGGCGAGGTGTACCTCCCCCTCGAGGGCTTCAAGGAGCTCAACAGGAAGCGAGCGGAAGCAGGCCAGGCCCTGTTCGCCAATCCGAGGAACGCAGCGGCGGGGTCGATAAGGCAGCTGGACCCCAAGGTGGCCGCCTCAAGGCCGCTCGACGCCATCTTCTATTCGCTCAGTTACAGCAGCGAGAGCATGCCGGACACGCACTCCTCCTGCCTCGAGGCCATCAGGAGGGCTGGGCTCAAGACCAGCCCGGCCGTCGACAAGTTCGACGGCATCGAGGCGGTCATCGAGCACATCAATCGTTGGGAGTCGCGGAGGGGCGATGTCGCCTACGAGATAGACGGGATGGTCGTGAAGGTCGACTCGCTGGCCCAGCAGGCGCGCCTGGGGTCGACGGCGAAGAACCCGCGCTGGGCCATCGCGTACAAGTTCCCCGCGAAACAGATGACGACGAAGCTGCTCGACATAAAGGTCCAGGTGGGCCGGACGGGTGCCTTGACGCCGGTGGCGGTCCTCGAGCCGGTGGAGATCGGCGGGGTGATGGTGTCCAGGGCGACCCTCCACAACGAGGGGGAGGTCGAGAGGAAAGGGCTGATGATAGGCGACCGCGTGCTTGTCGAGAGGGCGGGCGACGTCATACCTCAGGTCGTGAAGCCGATCGTGGACGCCCGCTCCGGCGACGAGAGACCGTTCAGGATGCCGTCCAGATGCCCGGTGTGCGGCTCGGAGGCGATGCGCGAGGAGGGTGCCGTGAGGAGGTGCTACAACGCGTCTTGCCCGGCCCAGCTGAAGGAGCGGCTGCTGCACTTCTGCTCACGCGACGCGATGGACATCGAGGGGGTGGGCCCGTCCCTGATAGACCAGCTGGTCGACTCTCGCATGGTCGACAGCGTCGCCGACCTCTACAAGCTCGAACCAGACGACCTTCTCCGCCTCGAAGGCGTGGCCGAGAGGTCCGCCCGCAACATCACGGACGCTATAGACGCGAGCCGCGGAAGGGAGTTCGAGCGGGTGCTTTTCGCCCTGGGCATACGGCATGTGGGCTTCACGACGGCCAGGGACCTCGCACGGCGCTTCGGTGGCATGGAAGCGCTGATGTCGGCCAGCGTGGAGGAGCTGACCCAGGTGTCCGGCGTTGGCGGCGTGGTCGCGGACTCCGTCCGTGGCTTCTTCGATAACCCGGTCAACGTGGACCTGGTCGAGCGCCTTCGTGACGACGGCATCGAGATGTCCTCGTCCAGGCGGTCCTCGGGGCCGTTGGAGGGCAAGACGTTCCTGTTCACGGGCGAGCTGGAGTCGATGACCCGTGCAGAGGCGGGTGGCATGGTTGAGGCGCTCGGAGGCAACGTGGGCTCCTCTGTGACGAAGGCGACGGACTTCGTCGTCGTAGGCGCCAACCCGGGGTCGAAAGCAAAGAAGGCCCGCAGCATGAAGAAGAGGATCCTCACCGAGGCCGAATTCCTGGCGATGGTAGGTAGGGAGTAGCCTTCGAGAACCTACTGCCGATCTCTTGCATCTCCTGATAGCCAAGCGCCACACTTCAAATACTCTGGAACGCGACAGTCTAGACGACAGTCGTCACACGGAGAGTGAGAGCTGGCAATGCCCCCAGACGGTATGAACAGAAGGTATCCACAGCAGGAGAGGTCCCGGCAGAGGCTGCAGAGGACGCTCCGGTCTCTCCCGTCGGAGCCGCGTGCGCCGAGCAGGCCCAGCCCCACGCGCGAGTACTCCCGCATAGCGGACACCGAGGGTATCTCCCACGCGGTGCACGATGAACGCGTGGAGAACGCCTCCGGATCCGCCGAGGACGTGCAGTACCAGTGCACTTCCTGCGACATGTATGTATCGTCCAACGACTCCTACTGCCCGTTCTGCGGGGCGATCTTCGCCGACGACTCCTCCGAGGAAGGCGTGGAGGCGCAGGGGGTCGAGCGCATCGATCCTTCGCCGGCCGAGATTGAGGAGCCATACTCCTCTCCTGAGCGGTTCGATGTCTTCTCGATGATGAAGCCGAGGGCGAAGTCCCGCGACCTGCTATACGCCGAGGCGCTCCACGGTTTCGAGGGATCGGCTCGTCTGCTCGAGGAGATCGAGTCGGTCATCGAGGAGGTGAGCCTCCTGGGGACGGACACGATCAAGGCGAGGCGGCTGGTGACTGACGCCTGGGAGGCCTGCAGGGAGGGCGATTGGCCTCTCGTCTCGGCCCTCGCCAAGCAGACCGAGGAGATGGTGTCCCCCAGCATCCCGGACCTGGTGAGGGGTGAGCTCGCGAAGGCGCGGAACCTCATCCTGGATGTCAAGGTCCAGGGCGCGGACACCGCCCGGTACGTCGTCATGATGAAGAGCGCCATGAACGCACTTCACGGCGACGACGTCGACGAGGCTCTGCGTATCACGAAGCAGCTTCTCGACTCCCTGAGGGAGGACTTGGCGATGTGGAACGGCAACCAGAAGCAGCAGCCGCGCCCGCGCGTCGAATCCTCCAGATAATCGCTGGGCCACAGAATACTTATTGAAGTACGCCACATAAGGGAGGTCTGATGGCACAGGACCTGACGGCGTTGGACTCTCCTGGCTGGGATGCGTTGAGGAGCGCGCTCAACCAGCGCGTGGTCCTTGTCAACGAGAGGCTAATACCCAGCATGCGCAACAGGGTGTGGGCCGTTGAGACTGACGTCCGTCCCGTGATCGTGAAGCGCTCCCTCAGCGGCAAGGCGGAGAACGAGTTCGGCGTGCTGCTGAAAGCACGGGAGAAGGGGCTCGAGGTGCCTTTCGCTCTGTATCGTCGCGGTGACTACATGGTCATTGAGTACGTGCCGGGTGAACGATGCGACTCCCTTATCAACCATCTGTTCAACGCGGAGGCCGCTCGTAAACTCGGGTCCTGGCTCGCCAGGTTCCATCAGGAGCTGAGCGAGGGGGTTTCTCAGATCGTCATGGCCGACGCCGAGCTGACCAACTTCCTGTACTGGGACGACAAGATATACGGCATCGACCTGGAGGACTCGGGCGCGGGGGAGCCGCTCGAGGACCTGGGCCAGCTGATAGCGTCCATCCTCGGTAGCGAGCCGGTGTTCACGCCGATCAAGTTCGACCTATGCATGAAGCTCCTCGACAGCTACGAGAGAAGCTCGGGGATGGAAGCGGTCGAGAGCGCGAGACCCTTCGTTGCGAAGCACCTGCGACGCGGTGCGGCGACAAGACCACTGTTCAGAAGGACCCTCATCGAGGCGTCCAGGAGCCTGGAACACAGCTGGCCCCGTCTCGCGTGAGCAGAGCCCTCCCGCTCCGGTCGGGTTTCGAGTGCTACGAAAACACATCCCTCGTCACGTGGCGTCTCCGCCCTTGTCGGCGCCGTCCGCCGCGGCTTCGGCCGCATCCTGTTGGGGTCCCGGCTCCTCGGTCTTCTTCGCGGACCTGGCCCTCAGTTTCTCCAGCCTCTTGGTGATGTCGGAGATGCTGTCCACCTGTTCGCTTATGACCTTCCTGCGCTTCTCCAGGTTCTCCCTCATAGACTCGACCTTCTCGCGCTCCTGCGCCAGCCGGTCGACTTCCTGGTCGAGCGTGGCCTTCTTCTTGTCGATCTCCTCCATCCTTCTGCCGAACTCCGCCTCGCGCTCCTCGAACTCCGCGCGGGCCTTTGCGAGCTCCTCCTCCTTCGCCGCGACGCTCTTACGCTGAGCCTCGAGCTCCGCGTTCCTCTCGGAGAAGCTCTTCCTCTCCTCCTCCAGCCGGGCCATCTCCGCGGCTGCCTTCGCCGTGACGCGCTCTCCCTCGTCGCGCAGGGCGCTCTCCCTCTCGCCCAAGGCCTTGTCGCGCTCGTCCAGCTCCTTCTGCATGGAATCCATCGCCTGCTCCCTTCTGTCGAGCTCCTCCGCCCTGTTGCGGAGGCTGTCTTCGCGCTCGGCGATGAGCTTCGACTCCTCCGCCCGCTCGGCCTGCTGGCTGGCCGTCAACGCCTTCGCGGCCTCGAGGTCCGCCTTTGCGGTCGCGACCTCCTCCTCCTTCGCCGCGACACTCGCCTTGAGCTCCTCCACCTGGGCCGCCCTGCGGGCTATCTCGGCCTCTCGCTCCTTCATGCTTTCCGAGGCGGCCCTGTCGGTCGCCTCGCGCTCCTCGAGCGCGGCCTCCCTCTTCGTTATGTCCTTCTCGCGCTTGTCCAGCTCGCGAAGGAGCGATTCCACGCGCACCTCGGACGCGGAGACCCTGTCTCCCCTCTCCTTGAGCTGCGCCTCGAGGTCGTTCAGGGCCTTCGCCTTCGACCTCAGCCCCTCGTTCTCCTTGCCGATGTTCGCCAGGAGCGTCGACAGCTCCGCCTGCTGCGCCTCGGCGCTCGCCTCTATCTGGGTCCTGCGGTCGGCGAGCTCCGCCTTCTCGGTCTCGAGCGCCTTCCTCGTGCCCTCGACCTCGGCCTCCCTCGCCGCGACGACCGTCGACTGTGCGTCCAACTCCTGGGCCCTGCGCTCCAACTCGGCGAGCCTCTCGCCGTGCTCCCTCAGCCCCTGGGAGACCACGGCCTCGTTCGCCTTCGTCGCCGCCTCGCGCTCGTCCAGGCCCCTCGCCCTCTCGGCGAGCTCCGCCTCGCGCTTCTCCCGCTCGCCCGCGATTGCCTCCTGCTCCCTCTCGAGGTTCATGATCGCCGCTTCGATGTTCCTCTCGCGCTCGTCGAGCTGCGCCCTCTGGTCCTTGAGGGTCTTCTCCTTGACGGACAGCTCGTCCCTGAGGGCGTTGAGCTCCGTCGTATCCAGCTCGACCTTCGCCATCCGCGCTTTCAGATCCTCGACCTTGCCGTCCCATCCCTCCTTCTCCTCGGAGAATCTGGCCAGGCCCTCGTCGAGCCTCGTCCGGCGCTCAGCCAGGTCCGCCCTCTCCGCGACCAGCTTGCCGAAGCCCTCCTCGTACTCGGCGATGCCCCGCGCGATCTGGTTCTGCATGGACCGTATGAGGCTCCTCTTCGCGTCCATGGCGGCCTCGAAGGCCTTCTGGTTGCGCACGAGCGCCTGCTCCCTCTCCAGCAGGAGCGAGACCCTGTCGTTGATCTGCGCGTGCCTGTCGTTTATCCTCGTCTCGAACTCCTTGAGCTCCTCCTGCCACTTGGAGGTCTCCATCCGCAGGTTCTCCAGCTCGGTCTTCAGCAGGTCGAGCTCCTCCGCCTCGCGGTCCAGCTCGGCCTTCTCCTCGTTGGCCTTCGCCGATTCCGCCCGCAGCTTCTCCTGCTCGGCCTTGACTCTCTCCTCCGTCTCCTTGGCGCTCGAGACCCTCTCCTGCAACGCCTCGGAGAAGCGGCTCTCGACGGAGTTCAGCATGTACCTGAAGAACTCGAGCTCGTCATCCTCCGCGACGTCCCTGCTGACGATGATGAAATGGACGTTCTCCCCGGCGACCACATTGCCCACGAACCTGTCGACCTCGAACGCCCCCAGCGCCGGCAACTCCCCCTTTCCCTCCGTGGCCTTGAGGACATCCTCGTAGGTGACCTCCGCCTTGGGGTTGAAGAGGAACTCCTTCAGGAGTCTGCGGTCACTGTCGACGAGGAATCCAACTACCATCTTCTTACCGAACATAGCGCCACAACCGACTGAGCCGAATCTGGGGACAGGCGGACCACGTGTCGTCCGTTGCCTTCCGATTGACACCCGACGGTCCCGTCGGGCCATTCCCGGAGTCGGACATTGTCATTGGCAACCGTCAACATAACCTTTTTGCCTCTGGCATCACTCGAAATGCGTTCCGGCGGACGAGCGCGGGGCTCAAGGGCGGAACCGCTTGAGAAGGGAGGCGTTCGTCACGACGGACACGGAACTCAGGGCCATCGCCCCTGCGGCTATCATGGGGTCGAGGAGCCAGCCCGTGGCCGGGTACAGGACGCCCGCGGCTATGGGTATCGAGGCGGTGTTGTACGCCAGCGCCCAGAACAGGTTCTGCCTGATCTTGGCGAAGGTGCTCCTGCTGAGCTTGATCGCGGTCTCCACGCCTCTCAGGCTGCCGCCCATCGTCACGATGTTCCCGGCCTCGAGCGCGATATCGGTGCCGCCCCCGACGGCTATGCCTATGTCCGCCTGTGCCAGGGCGGGGGCGTCGTTTATGCCGTCGCCGACCATGGCGACGACCTCGCCGCCCTGCTGGAGCGACCTCACGACCTCCGCCTTGTCGGCTGGCATCACCTCAGACGCCACCTCCTCTATGCCCGCGAGCCTGGCGATCGCCCTGGCGGTCCGGGCGTTGTCGCCGGTTAGCATCATCACTCGCAGGTCCAGCGCCCTCAGGGCGTCGACGACCTCCACCGCCTCCTCCCTGATGGTGTCCGCCACCCCGATGAGGCCCAGGATGCGGTCGTCCGTCATGGCGACGACGGTGGTGACGCCGTCGCCCTCGAGCTCCTCGATGCGTCGCTCAAGGTGCCTCACGTCCAGCCCGAGTCGGCCTGCCAGACGCCTGTTCCCCACGTGGACGGTCATGTCGCCCAGGTCTGTCGACACCCCTTCCCCTGGGACGATCCGCGAGGACCGCGGCGTGGGGAGATCGATGCCCTTCTCCGCGGCCGCGGAGACTATCGCCCTCGACAGGGCGTGCTCGGTACCTCTCTCGGCGCCTCCCGCGAGGCGCATGAGCCGCTCCTCGCCGACACCCTCAGCCGGCTCGATGACCACGACGGTCGGGTCGCCCTTCGTGATGGTGCCGGTCTTGTCGAACACGACCGTCGTGAGCTTCCGGGCCCGCTCGAGCGCCTCGGCGTCCTTGATGAGCACCCCGAGCTGAGCGCCCCTGCCCGTGCCCACGACGACCGCCGTTGGCGTCGCCAGCCCCAGGGCGCATGGGCAGGCTATCACGAGTATCGCGACGAATATGGTGAGGGAGAACGGCAGCGCGTCGCCCACGTCCCAAAGGGCCGCGCCCACGAACAGCCAGAATGCCAGAGCGGCAAGCGCGACGATCATCACGGCGGGGACGAAGTATCCCGCCACCACGTCCGCGTACCTCTCGATCGGAGCCTTCGTGGCCTGAGCATCCTCCACCAGCTTGACTATCTGGGACAGGGTGGTGTCCTTGCCGACCCTCGTCGCCCGGACGGTCAGCACACCGCTTAGGTTCACCGTGCCCCCGGTCACCTCGGAGCCGCTGGCCTTCTCCACCGGGATAGACTCCCCCGTCACGACGGACTCGTCCACCGACGATACGCCGGACTCGACGACGCCGTCCACCGGGACCCTCTCTCCGGGCCGGACGACCACGGTGTCGTCCGCGACGATGTCCTCCCAAGGCACCTCCCTCTCGACTCCGTCCTCAAGCCTGGTCGCCGTCTGCGGCTGGAGGTCCATGAGCTTGACGATCGCCTCGGAGGTCGCCCCTCGCGCCCTCAGCTCTATGAACTTGCCCAGGAGCACGAGGGTTATGATGACAGCCGAGGTGTCGAAGTAGACCGCGTCCGAAGAGGCCGCGTCCGGCAGGAGGGTCACGAAGGCGCTGTAGAGCCATGCGGAGGATGTGCCCAGGACGACGAGCGTGTCCATGTTCGCGCGTCGGTTCAGTATCGACCTGTAGGCGCCTCTGTAATACCTCCACCCGGCGAAGAACTGCACGGGCAGCGAGAGCAGGAGCAGCAGGGGGTTCCGCCAGACTCCATCCGTCACGTCGATGCCGAACAGGCCTCCCGCCATCGACAGCACGGCGACAGGGACAGCGAACACGGCAGCGACGGTCAGCGCGCGCCTCACATCCCTCAGCTCCTCCGCCCTGGCGAGCTTCTCCGCCATCACGCCCTCGATCTCCAGCACCCTGTATCCCGCTTTCTCGATTGCGCGGATGACCGCAGCCCTGTCGAGCGTCGTCGGCTCATACTCTATGCTGGCGCGTCCGAGCGCGAAGCTGACGTTCGCTGAGACCACGCCGGGAACGGCCTTGAGCGCGTCCTTCACGGCGGAGGCGCACGTGGCGCAATGCATCCCGCTGACGGTGAGCACCATCCTGTTCTTCACGACCTCGTAGCCCGCCGCTGTGACTGACCCCTCGATGTCCGCCAGCGATACCTTGCCGGGGTCGAACCTGACCACCGCCTTCTCCGTCGCCAGGTTTATGCTGGACCGGGAGACGCCTTCCAGGGAGTCGATCGCGTCCTTGACGGCCGCAGTGCATGTGGCGCAATGCATGCCCTTCACGCTGATCGCAACCTCCTTCTCCTTCCCGTCCGCCAACTGTCATCACTCACCAGAGACGCGCTCTGTGATGGATAGTCCGCTCCGTATTGATAGGGATTATCCCGACGCCGCGTTGTCGCCCCCGTCGGCCGCGGGTCGCGGCCTTCTCTCCGCTCCTGCTGTTCAACGGAATATTGTATGATCGGAGTCTGATTCGCCGAGATATGTATCATAAAAATGCGCACAGCCGCTTTCGCCGCGGCTCGCGGCTGCTGTCATCGCGGGCGCGTCGGCCGAAGGCATTAAGCCGACGTCGCGACCTCTGCGGTTGCGCGGGGTGATAGCCGATGGCGAACGTGACAGTCAGGATGTATGCCACGGTGAGGGACGAGGCCGGGTCCGACCGCTGCTCTGTCGACGCCAGTGACCTGTTGGAGCTCGAGTCCGCCCTGCTCGGGAGATACGGCGACGGATTCGGCGCCGTCATCGGCTCGCGCAGGGGCGCGTTCGACAAGGTGGTCCTCCTGGTGAACGGCCTGGTCGTGGGGCCGGACGGCATCCGGGGAGTCGCCCTCAAGGAGGGCGACGAGGTATCCGTCTTCCCGCCGATATCTGGTGGCTGACGCCAGACTGGACGGCTCCTCTGCGCACGGATAAGCTTTATATCGGGCCAGGGCATAACCGCGCTCCAGGACCCTATATGGCTCTTGATGCTGAGACGCGGTCTCCGTCGCGGGACCGCGGACGGATGATGATAGTGATTGCCGCCGTAGCGCTAGTCATATCCGCGGGCGTCATAGGCTACATCGTCTACGACAACTCGCTCGCGCACAGGTCGTCCACATTCGACGTCGTGGAGATGGACGACACCGTCACGATGAACTACATCGGCCGTTTCTCCGACGGGCGCGTGTTCGACACCAGCATACTCTCCGTCGCGGAGAACGATGTCCTCTACCCGAAATCGCTGACCTTCGCCCTGAGGGACAACGACAGCTACGCCCCGTTCGAGATGATCGCCGGGCTGTACGGCGAGCAGGGCGGGACCATCAAGGGCTTCGCCCTCGGGGTGATCGGTCTGTCCGTCGAAGACGAGACGGTGATCGAGGTCGCCGCCGAAGACGCGTACCCTGTCGACCCCAGCATGCTCGAGACCGTTCCGTTGGAGGAGCGTGTCGTTGGCACGGAGACGATGCCCGAGCAGACCTTCAGCAACCTCTTCAAGGTCGACCCGACCGTGATGGCCCATGTGCCGCATTACAAATGGGGCTGGGACGTGGTCGTGACGGAGATTTCATTCGGACTCGTCACTTTCAAGCACTTCCCGACGGTCGGCGAGACGGTGTACCCGTTCGGCGACCCGACGGACGACGACGACCCTCAGGGCTGGGGGTGCGTGGTCGAGTCGTTCGACTCCGATGCCGATGACGGCGCTGGCGAGATAGTCGTGAGGCACGACGTCGGCCCCGGCGACGTGTACGCTGTCAAGGGAGAGACGCACGACGGCGACGCGTTCGTCATATCCTCGTTCGACGACGAGAACGACACATTCGAGATACACAAGAGCGACCCACAGATCGGGTACAACGGCGAGGTAGCCGGTAGGGCGCTGTTCTTCGAGGTCAGCATAATCAGCGTCGTCAAGGCCTCCTAGGCGTCCGGCGGCCCTCCTTCTGTCCTCAGGGGTGTAACGCGCAACCTGGCGGAAAGCCTTCTGATGTGCCTGTCGAACGTCATCTGCACCCTCGGGTTGCCGGAGAACACGTACGCGCCGATCGCGAGCACGAAACCGGCGAACACGTCCGCGAGCCAATGTACGCCCAGGTAGAGCACGGAGAACGTTATGCCGACGGCGGCGCAGGCCATGAAGTAGTAGTAGCGTCTGTAGTCCACGCCTGCCGAGGCGAGAATGAGCAGGGCAGTGACGACGAGGCTCACGTGGGCGCTCGGGAAATCGTTGTTGAGCGGGTCCACGCTCGTGACCATCCTGCCCCAGTTGGTGTCGATGTACAGGACCGGCGTCATCCCCGACTCGGCGTAGAACCCGGATACGGTGACGGGGAAGAATATGTAGAACGGCAGGAGGACTAGGTAGTTGAACAGCATCGCGATGGAATATCTCCTGAACGTCGCCCTGTCGTCGAGCGCCAGGATCAGTATCGGGGTGAAGTATAGGATGAACGTGTACACCCACACGTACACGAGGATCGAGAAGTCGGCGACTATCTGGTAGTCGAGCGTGTGCTGCAGGATGCGTATGGCGTTGCCGCCGACGCTGAACAGCCAGTTCGTGTATATGACCTCCTTCGAGTCCGGGGCGGGGCTAACCAGCGCGTGCTCGAGGAACAGCAGCAGGGGCGCCGCTAAGATGATCACGATGTAGAGGAGGTTGAACCTGACAGAGCCAGCGAATCGGCTGAACGACAGGTTGCGCCAGCCGACCACCACTGCTAGGGCGGCGGCGATGCCCGCCACGGCCGATGCGACGTAGAGGGCGACGAATGCGGCGTAGGAGACTGGCGTGCTCTTACCCCGCATCCAGCATGACACACGCCAATAGAAAAACTTTCGTGCCAACGACGCTCGTGCTCGGCCAGTCGTCCTCGCGGCTCATCCGAGCGCGGCGGCCTTCACCGCTCGCGCCTTCTCGTACGCCTCCTCGAGCTTCTGGATGTATGTCTCTGTGGAGTGCGTCCTCGCGGTCTTCAGGGCGTTCGCTCCCAGCGCGTCGACGTCCTCCAGGCACCTTCTGATGGCATCCGCGCACGAGTCCTCGTCGAACAGGCAGCCGTTGTGCCCATCCTGGATGAACTCCGGTATCGCCCTGCGTCTCATGCCAGCGACTGGCGTCCCGGAAGCCATCGCCTCGAGTATCACGAGCCCCTGGGTCTCGAACGTGGATGCGAGCACGAGCATGTCGCACGTGGCGTACGCTTTCGCGAGCACATCGTTCGGCACGAACCCGGCGAACACGGCCTCCTGGGCGAGCCCCAAGTCGGCCGCGAGCTTCTTGTACTCCGCTTCGGCCGGGCCGGAGCCGACGATCAGCAGTCTGAGCTCAGGAACCTCTCCTCTGAGCTCCTTGAACGCCCTGAGCACGATGTCCAGGCGCTTCTCTTTCGACAGCCTGCCCACGTGGAGCAGGACGCGCTTGTCGTCCAGGCCGTATCTCGACAACATGGACGGGTCGTGGTTCGCAGGGGAGAACGCGTCGCAGTCGACGCCCGTCGGGACGACCGCGAACGACTTGGGCCGGACGCCATGGGCCGTTATCTCCCGCTTGATCGGCTCGGACGGGAAGATGACCATGTCCGGCCTTCTCAACAGGTTCCTAAGGTAGGTCCAGACGAGGGGCACCATCAGGTCCTCACGGAAGTTGAAGAACGAATAGTGCTTGACGGCTTCGTTGGCCATCGTGTGGAAAGTGAGCACGCTCGGCAGGCGCATAGCCCTCGCTGCCGTGAGGCTCAAGATCGCCATCGAGGCCAAGCCGTGACAGTGTATGATGTCGGGCTCCTGGCTCCTCAGGTGCTCGAGCATGTCCGATGGCGAGACGACTATCCTGTAACCCTTGTACGAGCGGAACTCCGTCGACGGGAGGTAGTGAACGGGCCATCTGCCATTCACCTTGCCGGGCGTGTCTGGGGCCATGATGACGATCTCGTGCCCCTTCGCCTCGAGGCCCTCGCACTGTCGCTCCATAGAGACCACAGCGCCATCGACGGTCGGATGGTACGAGTCCGTGAACATGGCGATCTTCAATCATTCACCCTTTATCGAGCTTGGACGCCATCGATCGCAGCTTCGCGACGACGTCGTCCGGGTTCTTGCCGAGGAGCCGGATCATCGGCTCCTTCCCGAGCCCGCCCTTGTCGAATATGACGTCTGGGACCCCGCCGTGCCGTCCTATCGCGTACGACACGCCCCATGTCATCGACGAGGCTCCCTTGGGCTCCCTGGCCCTGTCGAATGACGCTACTGACAGTCCGGCCGCCCTGCACGCCCTGACCGCCTCGGGGGAGTACTTGACGTTCATGGCGCAGCGCACACCGGGGTCGCTCGCGTGCGCCGCGACCACGATCCTCGCGATGTGTTTCGAAGCGCCGAAGCGGGCGCAGCCGACGGCCTTGGCCTCGCTTCCCACTCTGACGATCCTTCCAGTCAGCGCCGCGACGTCGCCAGGGTCGAGCGCGCCGTCGACGCAGTAGCCGATGTTCGACCCGACCTCCGGCAACAGGCGCGAGTCCAACAGCGATTCCGCGGCTCTCACGGCGTCATCGACCTCCACCAGGACGCCTGGCTTGCTGGCCTCATACTCGACGACGGCCATGGGGTTCACGCACGGGACGCCTCTCCCGACGCGTCTGCTCGCCCGAATCGACCTGAACGTCAGGGTCTTCGCCCTCGCCGCGGCCTCCTCCAGGCTGTCGCCCAGGGCCAACCGTCCGGCGATGAACGAAGAGAGCACGCATCCGGTGCCATGGACGTCCAGGTCAAGCCTGGGCGACACCAGTCTCACCGCTCTGCCCTTCAAGACGAGATGGTCAACGGCCTCCTCGCCCCTCATGTGGCCGCCCTTCACGAGCACTGCTTTGGCGCCGGACCTCATGATGGCCCTTGCAGCCTTCACCGCGTCCCGCTCGCTGCCGATCTCTATGCCCGACAGCAGCTCCGCCTCCAGCTTGTTGGGCGTGACGAGCGTCGCAAGAGGCAGCAGCGACCGCTTTAGCTCCTCCACGAACCCTTCTCGGTGCAGGGATCCCCCCGTCGTGGAGGCCATCACAGGGTCCACCACGATGGGTGCGGGGAAGCGCCGCAACATCCTCGAGACGGTCCTGACGATGCCGTCGTCGTACAGCATCCCCGTCTTGGCGGCGTCGAATCGGACATCCTTCAGCACAGCCTTGAGCTGCGCCTCGACCTCGTCGCTCGGGACGGGCGATATCGAGTACACTCCCTTGGTGTTCTGCGATGTGACGCATGTGACGACCGAGCATGCGTGGAGCCCCATCGCCTCTATCGCCTTCGTGTCCGCTTGGATGCCCGCGCCGCCCACGGGGTCTGAGCCGGCGACGGTCAGGACATTGGTCATATCGAGGAGCGTATGCATATGCTGATAAATCAATTGTGCCAGGCCATGCCCTCGCTGGGGTGCATCATCGTTAAATACAGGTTAACTAATCAGAACGGTTCGGATGAAGGCTCAAACCGGTCACATATTGTTCAAGCCTCAGTTCAAGTACAGGGACTTGTCCAAGTCGTTCGAGCAGGTGCTGAGGGCCTTTTTGGAGGAGACGGACCAGATGCCGGACGAGGAGGAGATACTGCAGATGTTCATCCGAATGAACCTGATGGACCTGTCGAAGAACAGGAAGCCGGAAGGGTACAACCGACGCGGGAGGATGAGGCTCATCTTCCCGCTCACCCAGGGTAAGAAGGAGATGTACGTCCGCGCCGATGTCAAGACGGGACAGGTCGTCAGGGTCACAGAGAGGCTGAGCAAGGTCCTCAAGAAGGCCGGCATATCCCATTCGATCGCCTATGACCAGTTGAAGACGCTCAGCGAGACGTAGCCGCTCGGCGTTCTCGTGTCGCGCATGAAGCGCCGCAGGGTGATCCAATGGCTGCCGACAACCGTTCCAGGGTCTCCAAAGCCGTCGAGGGGTCCGCCTCGCTCGACGGCATGAGGCGTTCTTTCAAGACCATCATCGAGAGACGACAGCTGAACAGTTCGCGCCTTCCGGACCTCGAGCTCCGCAGGGACTGGCTCAGGGCGCTCAAGGAGCGGTGTGTGGGTGATGAGCGGCTTCTATCTGACGCGATGAACGCCCTGCGCGAGAACGGATGCAGGGTGGTGCTGGCCAAGGACGCCGAATCCGCCGTTCGCGCTGTGGTGGATGAGCTGGGCGACGAGCGTCTTGTCGTCAAGTCGAAGTCCAACGTGACGAAGGCCATCAAGCTCGTACAGGCACTCGAACGGCAGGGGTTCGAGGTCGTCGAGACCGACCTTGGCGACAGGGTCGTGCAGCTCGCCGGATGCGAGCCCGTGCACCCCACAGGGCCCGCGTGTCACATGACGAGGGGGGAGATAGCCGAGCTGTTGTCGGCCAGATATGGCCGCAGCATATCCGATAGTCCCGAGGAGCTTACGGCCGCCGTGAGGGACGAGATAGCCGGACACCTGGGCAGGGCGCGCGTGGGCGTCACAGGGGCGAACGCCATCGCGGCTCTGGAGGGCGCGGTGGTGATAGTCCACAACGAGGGCAACGCGGCGCGCTGCGCGTCGCTCCCGGGGAAGCACATCGTGGTGACCACTCCCGAGAAGATCGTGCCTTCTCTTGGCGACGCCATGAGCGTCGTCGGCATGCAGACGCTGTACTCGACTGGCAAGGTCGCCACGGCGTACGTGAACGTGATAACCGGTCCCAGTTACACCGCGGACATAGAGAAGCAGGTGTTCAAGGGCATGCACGGCCCGAAGGAGGTCGTGGTGATAATCGTGGACGAGGGCCGTCTCGACGCGTCAGTGAGGGAGCCTCTCTACTGCATCGGGTGCGGGTCATGTCTGACCCGATGTCCAGTCTATGACGTGATCGGTCCCGTCTTCGGCGCGGACGGGCACATGGGGGGCCAAGGGGCGTACCTCCTCAGCTCGCTCGGAGATTTGGAGGCCGCCTACGAAGCGGGCCTGTATCTTTGCACGTCATGCGGCGCGTGCGAGGACGCCTGTCCCGTCAGGATCGACATCAGGGGCGGGCTGCTGAAGGCAAGGGCGGAGTCCGTCGCTGGCGGGCACGGCCTGCTACCCGAGCATGCCGCAGTCGTGGCGAGCGTTAGGAACTACGACAATCCGTGGCAGATGCCGCGGGCGAGGAAGGCGAGGTGGGCGAAGGACCTGAACCTACCGTCTGAGGGGGGGACGGTATACTTCGCTGGGTGCTCGACCTCACATCTCTTCCCTGAGTCCGCGCAGAGGGCGGTGCGGCTGATGAGGGCGACAGGCGTCGAGCCCGCGTACCTGGGCCAGGACGAGGCTTGTTGCGGCTCCACTGTCCGAAAGCTCGGAGGTGCGGACCTCGCGAGGGGAAAGGCGGAGGAATGCTTCGCGGCTTTCGCCGCGGCGGGGGCACACACCGTGGTGACATCGTGTCCGGGCTGCCACTCCACGCTCGATTCGTACGACGATCTCAAGGAGCTGCACGGTGTCCGCGTCCAGCATCTCTCGCAGTGGCTTGTGGAGCGATTGGACGCCCTCCGACTCGACAGAGTGTCCTCGCTGGGCAGAGTGACATACCACGACCCGTGCGACCTTGGCCGCGAACGCGGGGTGTTCGAAGAGCCCAGGAGGCTGGTCGGGGCGGCAGTCGCCACGCCGGTCGTGGAGATGCCTCGGTCGCGTGAGGAGAGCGCCTGTTGCGGCGCGGGCTCGGGAGTCAAGAGCGGACACCCGGGACTTGCGGTCGCGATCGCGCGTCAGAGGATAGCCGAGGCGGCCGCCGTCGGTGCTGACACGATCGTCACCGCCTGCCCCTGGTGCGTGCAGAACCTCCGGGATTGCCAGACGGGATCATCACGTATGCCCGTGATGGACATATCCGAGCTTCTGGACGAGGCCCTCAGGACATGAGATCGGTCGACCGTCTTGCTATCGACTCGCCCACTCTAACGGCCGCCGAATGACGTCTCCCTTACATCGGAGTACCTCGGCCCATGCGGCGTCAGCACGCTCCTCTTAAGCTTCACGCTCTGCACGTCGAACTGGCCGAAATCCGTGGCGACGTTGGAGTTGATGAGGTCCTGAAGGCCGCCAAGGTTCCTGGAACTCCTTGTCCGGGCGACCGTCAGGTGTGGCTTGAATCCCTTCTTGTCCCTCTCGAAGTCCAACTCGCGCAGCGATGAGTCCAGCCTTTCAGCCAAGGTAGACAGCCCCTGCACGTTCTCCAGACCGATCCATATCACTCTGATGTTCGATAGCGACGGGAAGGCCCCCATGCCCTTCATCTCGCCTTTGAACGGTTCGAGGCCCGTCACAGACTCCTCCATTATACGCGCGATCCCATCTACCGCGGAGTCGTCGATGTCTCCGAGGAACCTCAGGGTCACGTGCAGGTTCTCCGGCCTCACCATCTTGAGGTCTGCGCCGGTGCGCCTCAGGCCTTCCAGCAGCGCCAGCAGCGGATCCGTCGGACCGATGTCGACCGAGATGAACGATCTGAATCGCAACGGGAAGTCATCGTGGGCGACGCCTATATTACTTTCCCACTGGGCCTGGGCGGGGGAGCCGCCGTCACCGGGCTGACCTCATCCTCGGACGTCTGCGGCCTGAATCAAGCGACCTTATCTTCGAGCGCACGGTCGAGATCCCGACGAACGCTATTGCGATGGCGGCGAAGAGCCCGATGGAGTAGGCTATCTGGCCGATCTCGTCCTCGTAAAGCACGCCGAAGGACGCGGCGAAATTGAACGCGCTGTGCATCAGGACCGCTCCGAGGTAGAAGGGCATCCATCCACCTCGCCTCATGGCCTTCTTGGCCAAACCCAGGCCGAGGACCGATGATGCGGACGCGTGCAACAGCGCGGCGGAGATGCTCCTCACAACCGCCGTGGCTATGAACGCCTGGGTCCCGCCGTCCATCAGAGCGGCGTTCTCGTACAACAGGTTCTCCGTCGCCGCGAAGCCGAGGCCGACAGCCGCCCCGTACACTATCCCGTTCTCGAGTTCCGTGAAGGCCCTCTTGACACGTACGATGCCAAGCCCTTTCGCGGCCTCCTCGACGAACGGCGCGATCACGCATGCGAGCAACAAGGCGGTGACGCTCGGGTCGTCGCCAAGCAGCTCGTATACCCTCTCCACGTTCTCGTCGAGGAGTATCATCAGCGCGATCTCGAGCACTAGCGCGATGGACACGGAGAATATCGCGCCGTAGAGGAACACGCTTAGAAGCCTCTTGTAAGGCTCACGGGAGTATCTCTCGGTGTTCCTTATCCAAACAAGGTACAGCAAGGAAGGAACGAAGGCAACGGCGATTATGACGGCGGCCGTGATCAGCCAATCGGTCGTTGGCTCACCCTCGTCTTGGAGGAGGGTGTGCGTATATCAAGGTTGTCTAAAGTCTGAAAAGGATCATCTGGCCGCGGATAACTGGTTTGCCACCCCACGGCGACGGGGCCGAGGGGTGTTCCGGAGCGCCCCTACTCGAGCGTTATGGCGTTGTTCGGGCACTCGTCCACGCATGCTCCGCAATCAAGGCACTTCTTCTCGTCGATGACCGCCACGTCGTTCATGGTTATCGCCTCTTCGGGACATACATCGACGCACGCTCCGCAAGCCACACATTCATCCTTGTTGACCTTTGCTGGCATCTGGATACCTCTCCTGTCTAGCCTTGTTTCCGGGGATAATGTCCCCCCATATAAATCTTGTTCACCAAACAAGATGTCGCTGAGCGCCGTCCAGTCATCGCGAACGGGCAACTATTTAGATGCGCTCCAGCTATCGCCCCGTTGGGATCATGCCCGACGAGTACCTCGGCAAGTGGCTGTTCACGGCGACAGGCTCCGTACCAGGGTACCTCAGGATCAGGGATGACACGGTCGAGGAGGTCTGCGAAGGCTCCGCGCCGGTCAATGTGAAGCCATCGATCGTCCTGCCAGGATTCGTCAATGCACACACGCACGTCGGCGATTCGTTCGCGTACCCCGCTCCAAGGGGGACCGTCGAGGAGACTGTGGGGCCAGGTGGGTTCAAACACAGGATGCTGGCGGAAGCCCCGAGCTCGGTCAAGACCGCCGGCATGAAGGCCTCCTTGGACTTGATGGAGGACACGGGCACGGCGGCGTTCGTCGATTTCCGCGAGGAAGGGTACGAGGGCGTTTGCGCGGTCCTCGATGTCGTTCGTGGGCGTCCGCTCGAGGCGACAGTGCTCGGGCGCCCCAAGAAGGCGGACAGTTGCGATGAGGAGGTCGCGTCGATACTGAAGGTCGCCGACGGCCTGGCATTCAGCTCCGTGAGCGATTGGCCTCTGGAGGTCCTCGAGGCTGCCTCGGCGAAGTGCAGGGATGCTGGTAAGGCGTTCTCCCTGCACGCCAGCGAATCCGTCAGGGAGGACATAGACGACATATTGGGCTTGAGGCCCAGCTTCGTCGTACACATGACGAGCGCGACGGATGACGATGTCGCGGCATGCGCGGGAGCGGGCGTCCCGATAGTCGTGTGTCCCTCTTCGAACCGATTCTTCGGCATGGCACCGGACATCCCGAGGATGTTGCGCCTCGGAGCAGATGTCGCGCTCGGGACGGACAACGCCATGATATGCAGCCCGGACATGTTGCGCGAGCTGAGGGCCGCGTATGGGTTATGTCATGGTGTGTCTGGGATCACACCCGCCGAGATCGTGTGCCTGGCAACGCTTTCGGGGCGCAAAGTATTAAATCCGAAGGGCAAGATAACTACGGAAATGAGCACATCCGACCACCTCGTCGTACTGGATGTCCAGGGAGGCGAGGATCCCCTTCTCGATGTGGTGTCGTTCGCGGGCTCGGCGCGGCTGTCGGCCGTGGCGCACGGCGGGAAGGTACGGAGGAGATGCAATTGGACGACCTGAAGAAGATACTCATCGCGACGGACGGCTCTGAATACACCAAGGCGGCTGTCTCCCGAGGCCTGAGCCTCGCCAAGGTGTTCAGCGCGGAGGTCACGGCGCTCTACGTCGTGGACCATACATCGTTTGTCAGCTTCCCGATGGACTCATCGATCGTCAGCGTGTACTCCCTGCTCGAGAACGAGGGCAAGCGGGCTGTGGAGGAGGTCGTGGAGGAGGGCGAGGCGCTCGGCGTACGGGTGACTCCCATGATAGTCGAGGGCTCCCCGACGAAGAAGATCGTCGAGATAGCCGCGGACTACGACCTCGTCGTCCTGGGGACGCTGGGTCGATCAGCCCTTTCTAAGCTGTTCATGGGGAGCGTCGCGGAACGGGTGACCAGATACGCCCCGTGTCCGGTACTTGTCGTAAGGAGCAGAAAAAGGTGAGAGCAGTATGAAAGTCAAGGACATCATGACAGAGAACCCCATCGTGGCCGAGCTCCCGGGCACTCGGACCGAAGTGTTGAAGAAGCTCGTGAAGAGCAACAAGACAGGCATGCCAGTCGTGAAGGCCTCGGACGGGACCCTGGCCGGCTTCGTCACCAGACAGGACATATTCTCCAAGCCAGAGGAGGAGCAGCTGGCCCTCGTCATGAGGAGGGATTATCCGACGACGACGCCGAAGGCCAGCGTCAAGGAGGCCGCCAAGATGATGGTCGACGAGGGCCTCACCCATCTCCCCGTGGTCGAGAAGGGCAAGCTCGTCGGGATCGTCACGCCGACCGATCTACTCATAGTGGTGGAGCGGGAGAACCCTCAGGTGACGGTCGAGGAGATCGTCCGTTCGCCCTGCATACCCGTCTACGCAGGAGCGCCCCTCGCGGTCGCGTTGGCCACGTTCAGGGCGGCGAAGGTGTACGCGCTCCCCGTTCTGGACGACGATGCCAAGCTGGTCGGCATTGTGACAGACAGGGACATATTCAACCAGAGCGTCGTCGACAGCAGCGTCGTCATGAGCGACCTCGGCCTGAACAACGGCGCTGACAACTGGAACTGGGAAGGCGTCAGAAACGTGATGAAGCTGTGGTACGAGGTATCGAAGGTGAACCTCCCGAAGATATCGGTGAAGGAGATAATGGTCCAGAGCCCCGTGACCGTCTTCAAGAAGACGCTGGTCGCCGACGCGGCCAAGGTCATGAGGAAGCACGATTTCGGCCAGCTGCCGGTCAGGGACTCCAAAGACAACCTTGTCGCGATGATATACGACACGGACATCATCTCGACATTGACCAAGTGATGCCGAATGGACCCTCAGGAATTGCTCTCTCTCTGCAGGCGGAGGGGGTTCCTATGGCCCGCTTACGACATCTACGGTGGGCTCGCCGGATTCTACGACTATGGCCCGCTGGGCGCCGCGTTGAAGAACAACATAGAGTCGCACTGGAGGCGGCTGTACGTGCGCCAGGAGGGCCTGCAGGAGCTCGTGTGCCCGCTCATAGCTCCTGAGCCGGTGTTCAAGGCGTCAGGCCATCTCGACGCCTTCGCGGACATGTACGTCGAGTGCAAGAACTGCGGGGAGACCCACAGGGCAGATCATCTCGCCGCCGGACTGCACGACAATCCGGCCGCCCTTGACGAGGAAGGACTCGGCGAGGTGTTGGCGGGGCACGGCGTGAGATGTCCCACCTGCAAGGGCGAACTCACGCCCCCGCGGAGGTTCAACCTCATGTTCAGGACATCTATCGGCGCGGGATCCGCTAAGCCCGGTTACCTGAGACCCGAGACGGCGCAGGGCCTTTTCGTCAACTTCTCACAGGTATACAGGTTCGGTCGCGAGAAACTGCCCGTCGGCGCGGTCCAGATCGGCAAGGCGTTCAGGAACGAGATCTCCCCGAGGCAGGGATTGCTGCGCCTGAGGGAGTTCTCCATGATGGAGGCCGAGATATTCTTCCATCCGGATCGCAAGACGTGGCCGAGGTACGGGGAAGTCAAGGGCGAGACGCTCCCGCTCCTGCCGGACCGAGGGTCCCTAAGGGATGTGACGCTCCAGGAGGCCGTCGAGGCCGGTACGATAGCGAACGAGGCCCTGGGTTACTTCATGTGGCTCACGCTGAAGTTCGCCGTCGACATCGGACTGGACCGCGGACGGGTCAGGTTCCGTCAGCACGCGCGAGACGAGATGGCCCACTACGCCTCCGACTGCTGGGACCTCGAGGCAGAGACGGGCTACGGATGGATGGAGCTCGTCGGCATAGCCGACAGGGGATGCTACGACGTCCAGGCCCATCTGAGGCATTCCGGGGCGGACCTGACCGCCTTCGAGAGGTTCGACGAGCCGAAGGAGGTCAAGCAGGAGGTCGTGAGGCCCAGGTACGATGTCATGGGCAAACTGTTCAAGGGCGACACCAAAGCGATCGCCGAGGAGGTCTCGAAGCTCTCGCCCGAGTCCGTCGCGGGGTCCGGCGAGGCGACCGTGACGGTCGGCGGAAAGGCGGTCGCCGTCCCGTCGTCATGTTTCGAGGTTGTCACGATGACGAAGAGGGTGTCCGGCGACAAGTTCGTCCCGCACGTGATTGAGCCGTCGTACGGCGTCGACAGGATGCTGTATTGCATACTCGAGCACGGCTTCAGGAGGGATGGCGATTACATCACGCTATCCTTGAAGGACTTAGTGGCCCCGATCAAGGTCGGCGTATTCCCGTTGATGGCCCGGGACGGGCTGGACGATCTCGCGCTGGAGGTTTACGATTCGCTGGTCGCTGCCGGGGTCGCCGCTTACTTCGACGACGCCGGCTCGATAGGACGCAGATACGCGAGGATGGACGAGGTCGGCACGCCTTGCTGCGTGACGATCGACTATCAGACGAAGGAGGACGGCACGGTCACCCTGAGGGACAGGGACACGAAGGAGCAGGTGCGCGTCGACAAGGCGCGCGTCGCCGCCACCGTGTCCGGAGGGGCGGCCGCCGGCGACTCGTCGTCGGCGTCTGGCGGTGGGATGTAGAGTGGCAAGGAGGGGTATCTGAGGTATCATGCCTCTGCCGACTGCGAAACGCGTTGGGGGTAGGAGCTGGCTCCCCAGACCGGTGGACCTATCGGAGGAGCTGGGGAAGTACATCGGGAAGCAGGTGAGCTACGCGACCCACGGCATCCACAGGTACCCCGCTAAGTTCATTCCGCAGATCCCCCACTTCTGCCTCGAGTCGTACTCGAAGGCGGGGGACGTGATACTCGACCCGTTCATGGGCTCCGGCACGACCCTGCTCGAGTCGTACATACTCGGGCGGAACAGCTACGGCGTCGACATCCACCCGTTGGCGAGGCTCATCGCGAAGGTGAAGATAACGCCGGTCGACCCGGACCATCTCTCATCATTGGCGGATGGCCTCTTCGCGAAGATAAGGGCGGACGACGGCGACAACTCCGACTGGATACCCGAGATACCGAACAGGGACCACTGGTTCAGGGAGGATGTGCTCAAAGACCTCGGGACGATCAAGAAGCATGTCTGGAGGATGCGCAAGGGCGACTACCAGGACTTCTTCAAGATATGCTTCTCCTCTATCATCCGCAGGATGTCCAACTCCGACGCCGACTCACTCATACCCGAGGTGACGTCCTTCCGGAAGAAGCTGGACGCCCAGGGCCGCACGTCCTTCGACTCGATCTCGCGTTTCGAGAACACCGTGCGCAACAAGCTGATTGACGCCGAGGAGCTGTGGCGTCTGTCCAAGGAGGTGGGCGAGGAGTACTGGAGCCCTCCGAAGGCCAAGATAATCGGCAACGACGCGAGGGACATACTGCTCGACGACTCGGAGGTCGACCTCGCGATAACCTCTCCGCCGTATGCGAGCGCCGTGCACTATGTCAGCGTGCACAAGCTGGAGATGTACTGGTTGGGCTTGCTGGACGACCCAGCTGAGCTGGACGGCAGGGTGGTCGGCACCTCGCGGGCGTATGTCGAAGAGTACAGACCCTGGGAGCCGCGGACGGATATACCCGAGCTCAGGCTGGTGCTCCGTGAGCTGCTGGAGAAGGAGAAGAAGAGCGCCTATATCGTGTACAAGTACTTCGACGACATGAGGAGGAACTTCGAGGAGATGAACCGCGTGTTGACCCGGAGCGGCAAGTACTGCATGGTCGTCGGCGAGAACACGTTCAGGAAGGTGCGGATACCCACGTACGCGATACTCGCCCGGATCGCGCTTAAGTGCGGCTTCGAGGTCAAGGCGATGTATGTGTACGACGTGATAAACCGCCATCTGGACATACCGCGGTGGAACGACAGCAGGATAGAGAAGGACCACATCATCGTCTTCCAGCGGAGGAGAGCGTCGACCTGCGATGGATTGTAGGCGTGCCGGCACCCCGACAATCAGTAACTTTTAATTCGATGCCGGCTGATTACCTTCATCAGCAAGGATGGGACCAGCATGTACGAAGATGTTCCGCTTGAGCTGCGACTCTCCCGATTGACCGTTCAGAGCCTGAGGAACCTGTGCGACACTCAGAACGTGGAGGGCTACTCCGGCCTGGTGAAGGACGAGCTCGTGGGCCACCTGATGGAATGCGTGGACGCCGACGTGCTCGAGGATTTCTGCGACGCCCAGGAGGACATATACTTCGTGGAGAACATGGCCAAGGCCATCAAGTGGTCCGCCAGCAAGAAGATCGTCCAGGTGGACCCCGACAGCGACGAATCGATCGTGAACGCGAAGTTCTCCCTCCGCCGGTCCGATGGGTACGAGGTGTACAAGATACGGTTCGTCAACCATACGACGGACGATGTCGCCACGTCCTGCGAGTGCCAAGAGGCCAGGGAGAAGGCCTATTTCTGCCCGCACCAGATGGCCGTCCTCGTGAGATGCCTCGACCAGGGGTTGTTCGACCTCGATGACTGGACTGGTCCGATGACGGACGAGGTCGAGGACCTCATCGTGGCCAACGTGTTCAGGAAGAAGCGCAGGTGAGCCCCGGGCCAGTCAGTCAGCGGCGCTCAAGAAGTTTTATCTACGGCTACCTGTTCTTGGGGGGATGTCATGCCCCAGTACGATTGGCGAGAGAGCGAGCCCAAGTGGCAGGCGAAGTGGAGGGAGTGGGAGATATACCGCTTCGACCCACGGTCGGAGAGCGAAGTGTTCAGCATAGACAACCCTCCAAGGTACGCTTCGGGCGCCCTTCATCTCGGACACGCATACGGCTACACCGTCATAGACTTCGCTGCGCGGTACAAGAGGCTGAAGGGGTACAACGTGTTCTTCCCTCTGTGCTTCGACGTCAACGGCACCCCCGTCGAGGTGCGTGTCGAGAAGGTGATGGGCATCAAGGCCTCGGACATCCCCCGGCAGGAGTTCATCAGGATGTGCGAGGAGTTCGCCGAGAAGGACATAGACGATATGAAGCGCCAGTTCGAGATGCTCGGGGAGAGCATGGATCCGAGCATATACTACCAGACGGACGCGGAATACTACAGGAAGCTCACGCAGATATCATTCATACGCATGTTCAAGAAGGGCCTCGTCTACAAGGGGCATTTCCCGGTGAATTGGTGCACGCGCTGTGGCACGGCCCTCGCCGAAGCGGAAGTCAACTATGAGCACAGGATGACGGCGCTCAACTACATCAAGTTCAGAGACGTCGAGACGGGCGAGGAGGTGCCGATCGCGACGACCCGGCCGGAACTGCTGTGCACGTGCCTGCTGGTCGCGGTGCATCCGGAAGACGAGTCGAAGGCATGGATGGTGGGCCGCGAGCTGGCCACGCCCGTGTTCGACCGCAGGGTCAAGGTCGTCGCCGACCCGAAGGTCGACCCCGAATTCGGCACGGGCACCGTGATGATATGTTCGATAGGCGACAAGGACGACCTCGAGTGGATCATGAAGTACGGCCTCCCGCTGGAGAAGGGGATTGACGAGGCCGGCAGGATGACGGAGCTGGCAGGGGAGTACGAAGGCATGACCGTCGTCGATGCCAGGAAGGAGATCATCGATGACATGAGGGTCGCCAACCTGCTGGTCCGGCAGGAGGAGGCGGACCAGAACGTCGGCACGTGTTGGCGATGCCACACGCCGATAGAGTTCCTGAAGGTGCCGCAGTGGTTCGTCAAGACGATAGAGTTCAAGGACCGTGTGCTGAAGATGGTCGACGAGGTCGATTGGCACCCGGAGTTCATGAAGGTGAGGATCAAGGACTGGATCAACTCGCTTGCGTGGGACTGGGTGGTCTCCAGACAGAGGTATTTCGCGACCGCCATACCCCTGTGGGAGTGCGAGGACTGCGGCCACGTGCTCGTCGCCGAGGAGGACGAGTGCTATGTGGACCCGACGGTCACGTCGCCTTCGGCCGACAAGTGCGAGGCCTGTGGAGGCAGGTATGTGGGCTCCACGGACGTGTTCGACACGTGGATGGACTCCAGCATATCGCCGCTGTACAACGCGTTCTGGGAGAGGGACGCCGTCCTTTTCGACAAGTTGTACCCGATGACACTGCGTCCGCAGAGCCACGACATAATACGAACATGGGCGTTCTACACGATACTCAGGGCCATGCATCTGACCAACGAACTGCCGTGGCACGACGTCATGATACATGGCTTCGTCATGGCGCCTGACGGGAGGCCGATGCACTCTTCCTCTGGCAACGTGGTCGACCCCATGCCCCTGCTCCACGAGTTCGGCGGGGACGCGATGAGGTACTACGCGTCTACATGCTCGCTCGGCATGGACCACGCGTTCAAACAGCAGGAGCTGGTCCGTGGGAACCGCCTCGCTGTAAAGGTGTGGAACATCATGCGGCTCGTGGGTATCGCCTGCAAGACGAAGCCCGAACCGCCGGAGAACATGCACCCTATCGACCGATGGGTGCTCAGCAGGTTCGGCGAGCTCGTGCGGGCCGTCGAGGACTGGAACGACGAGTACGAGTTCGACAGGTCCATGGCGGCGGTCGAGGACTTCCTCTGGCATGAGTTCGCGGACCACTACCTCGAGATGGTCAAGCACCGTGCGTACTCGGAGGACGACGAAGGGGCGAGGTACGCCCTCTACACCGTCGGCCTGGGCCTTCTGAAGATGATATCGGTCTTCCTCCCGCATGTCGCGGAGGAGGCTTATCAGACGTCGTTCAAGCTGAGCGAGGAGCCTGTCAGCATCCACGTGTCCAGATGGCCAGACGCGCCGCTGAGGGACCGGGACGCGGAGTCGAGGGGCGAGGTCGCGAAGGCGATCGTCGCGGCGATCCGTTCCTGGAAATCGACAAACGGCCTGTCGCTGAACGCCGAGATACGCAGGGTGGAGATCGTCGGCGAGAACGCCACGGACCTCATGTCCGGCTCCGAGGGAGACATCAGGGCTACCGTGAAGGCGGTCGAGCTCGAGGTCAGAGCCAGCGTGAGCATGGAGGAGAAGGTGGTCTGCATAAGGCCGACCCACAGCCGCCTCGGCCCTGAGTTCAAGAAGGACGCGAAGGAGATCGCTCAGAAGCTGGCTTCGTTGGACCCGACATCGGTGGACATGGAAGAGGACGTCTTGCGGCTCGACTTGGCGGATGGGAGGACGGTGGAGCTGGGACGTGAATTCTACACTCTGAAGAAGAAGCTCGCCTCGGAGAAGGGCGACCTTGAGCACATCTCCGCCGAGGGGCTGTCGGTCCTCATATACCGATGACGGCGCTGGTCGTCCCCTTCGCTTAGGTGCGAGGCGGCGATGTATGTCGTGGGCGTTCAGTCCTTCAGGATTTCGTGGGTGTCAAGTCGCCGTCTACTCGCGTGCCGTCGACAGGACCCTCTTCATGTCATCCACCTTGAGCCTCATGATCAGCTCGTCCGAGTACTCGCCGCCCTCTTTCACGGATTCCGGTATGCGCCCCATCTCCACGAAGCCGAGGCTTCTGTACAGCGCGTGAGCACGTTCGTTGAAATCGAACACGGACAACTCGAAGGTCTCTATCCCGCGCATCCGTCGAAGGGCGAGTTCCATGGTGCGCTCCATCAGCGCTCTCCCGATGCCCTTCCCCCTTGCGCCGCTCGCGAGCGCGACGCCGACCACGGCCCGGTGGCGCCCCTTCCACATCCTCCTCTCGACATGGCAGTTGCCCACGATCTCACCGTCCACCTCCGCGACCAGCATGACGGCCTTCTTCGTCTTGATCTCGTCTATCCTCGCCTTCAGCCATTCCTCTTCCTGCTTCAACGTGACGGTTCGGTCCATCAGGATCCCGGACCTCGGCTCTCGAATGACGGAGTTGATGTACCTCATCAGGGCTCTGGCATCTGAGGTGGAAGGCTCCCTGAGGACGACTTCGTCGCCGTCCTTCGATGTGAACAAGTACTGGACCACGATGATTGAACGTCGCCCTCGGATATAAATGAACTCAATCCCACCCCCCTCCGGGGGCTTTCGGGCATGTTTTAATAGTGATAGCGTGATGCGTTTTCCGGACATGGACCAGAAGGAATCTGTCATCGCAGCGTTGAAGACGGTCGTCGACCCGCACACGGGGATGAACGTCTATGACATGGGACTGATATCCGACATAGAGGTGAGCGGCGACTCCGTGTCCTTGACATTCATGCCCACGAGCCCGTTCTGCCCCGTAGGGGTCGAGCTGGCGATGTCGATTCGGGAGGCCGTCATGCTCGTGGAGGGCCTCAAGAACTGTGAGGTCAAGGTGGTCGGCCACGTGAAGGCCGACGAGATAAACCGCGAGGTCAACGCCTGACGCGGTCCTTCAGAATCCTTATGTCCACCCTCTTGTTGCCGAGGTTCAACCTGGGCAAGTCCCTCATGGCCCTGAACGCCACGCTCTTGTGTATCTCCATCGATGTCGACCGGCTGCCTATCTCTATCGTTCCCACGAGGTTCTCGCGTATCCCGGACTTCCTCTCCATGAACCTGAGCAGGCTCGTCATGTCTATGCCGTCGTCCTTGCCGAGGTTCAGTTCGAACGGCACCATGCCGAAATGGTCCGCGAACTCGTCGAGGTCCAGTTGCTTCCTGACGGTCTCCCTCCCTCGCGTCTCGGGGACGTCGTCCTCCTCGATGTGCGTCCTGCCGAAGTTCTCGATCGCCTTGACCAGGTGCTGCTCCTCCTTCGTGACGAAGGTGATCGCCCTGCCCTCCTTGCCTGCGCGCGCCGTCCGGCCTATCCTGTGGACGTAGTCCTCCGGGTTCTCGGGGATGTCGTAGTTGATCACATGCGTGACGTCCTCGATGTCCAGCCCCCTTGCCGCGACGTCGGTGGCGATCAGTATCTTCGCCTTTCCAGAGCGGAACTTGGCCATCACCTTGTCCCTCTGGGCCTGGCTCAGGTCCCCGTGGATGCCCTCGGCGAAGTACCCGTACCCCTTAAGCTTCCCTGAGAGAGTGTCCACCATCCTCTTCGTCGAGCAGAATATCATCGTCCTCGGTGGCTTCTCATCGTCGATTATCCTGCAGAGAGCCCACATCTTGTTCCTTCGGCCGACGTTGATGTACACCTGTTCCGTCTGGGGGACGGTGAGCGCGTCCTGGCTCACGATCACCTCGCGCGGATTCCTCATGTACCTCTTCGCCAGGTCGCGGATCTGTTCCGGCAGCGTCGCCGAGAAGAGCATCGTCTGCCTGTTCTTGGGCACCCGCCCGAGTATCCACTCTATGTCGTCTATGAAGCCCATGTCGAGCATCCTGTCGGCCTCGTCCAGGACCACATGTCGGACCTTGCCGAAGTCGAGCTCCCCTCTCCTCATGAGGTCCATGATGCGTCCAGGCGTGCCGACGACACATTCCACGCCCTTCCTGAGCTTGGTGACTTGGATGTTGATGGATTGCCCTCCGTATATCGCGGCTGCCTTCGTCCCCGCGTACTTCGACAGATCGCCGAAGTCCTCGGCCACTTGGACCGCGAGCTCGCGCGTGGGCACGAGCACGAGGCACTGGATGCCTTCCTTCATACGCAGCTTGCCTATGATGGGGATCGCGAATGCTCCTGTCTTGCCTGTGCCGGTCTGCGCCTGGGCCATCAGGTCGGTGCCCTCTTCCGCCATCGGGATCGCCCGCTCCTGTACGGGGGTCGGCTCCTCCCATTCGAGTTCGGAGATCGCCTTCAGGATCTGCTGGTCCTTGACCAGGTTTATGAACTGCATGTGTCTCAGTCTTCCTCTGTCGTTCGTTCGACGACGAGTTAGTCTCTTGTAGTATTTTAATCCATGTGATGCTATCTTGGTACGCAGCGGTTAGAGGGAGGGAATAGGATTGGTCAGCAGGATCGCGGTTGCGAGGCAGGCCTGGCAGAGGCTGTACTCCAAGAGAGGGTTCCAGTACGGCGGCTCCGGGGAGCTGTCCATTGTCCGGTCTCTCTTGAAGAAGGATTCTCTCGTCTTGGACGCCGGCTGCGGCGATGGGAAGATGACGGAATCATTGGCGAGGCTCAGCGAGGTCGTGGGCTGTGATTTCTCCAGGGAGGCGCTTCTCAAACTGAAGGAGCAGCGGGGCGATGAGATTGATGTTGATTTGGTCGAATGCGATATTGCAAGAACACCGTTTGCCTCGGAAAAGTTCGACCTCGTCTCGTGTGTCCACACGCTCTCGCACCTCTCCGCCGAGGACCGCCGCACGGCAGCGGCGAGGATCTCCGAGGTCGTCAAGAAGGGCGGGCACGTCTTCGTCGAGGTATTCGGACGAGGGGATGTCCGCTTCGGGCAGGGCGAGGAAGTGGAACCCTTCTCGTTCATACGCGGCAACGGCATAATGACCCACTACTTCCAGGAGGGCGAGGTGCCGTCGCTGTTCCCCGACCTCGCGGTCGTGTCGGAGGGGGGCTCGATGAAGCCAGTGGCCTTCGGGGCGAAGGCCGGACGAAGGGACGTGATACGGGTCCTGCTTCTGAAGTGACGGTCGTCCATGCTGGCGGGACTCCGCGCGCACGCGTAGATCATTCTCGATTGGAGAACTCCTCGTGGCTGACTATCTCGTCGATTGCCTTTCTCTTCTTCGACCTGGCCATCATGGCCGAGAGGTCCAGCTTCTTCCGCGGATATCCGACGGAGAGCATGGCCACGACCGAGAGCTCGTCCGGGACCGACAGGAGCTTTCGTACGTCGTCTTCGTCGAAGCTGCCTATCCAGCACGTCCCCAAGCCTTCGTTGGTGGCCACGAGGACCATGTTCTGCAGAGCTATGGTCGTGTCCACGGCGTACCATTCGGGCGACCTCTTCCTGTCGCCACATCCGACGATCACCACTGGCGATTCCTTGAGGAATCGAGCGTACGTGCCTTTGGACAGCTCCTTCCTCTTCCCCTCGTCCGTAACGACTATGAAATGCCAGGGCTGGTAGTTGTTGGCCGAAGGGGCCAGCCGGGCGGACTCGAGGATCCTGTCCAGCGATTCCTTTGGGATCGGCGTCGGGTCATAGGCCCTCACGGAACTCCTCGCCTTTATGGCGTCAAACACATCCATAAGACATCCACCTTCGAAGCCCGTAACTGGTCTTTCGGCTGATTAATCTTTCACCTGTCTGAGGAGCCGGGCATTCAGAGCCCCGCTGCCGTCTAGGACTTGGCCGAATGTAGTGTCACGCCTGGCTTGACGGCGGCCTCCATCATGGTGTCCGGTCCCGCGCTCGATCCACATGTCGAAGACGGTCGGGCAGCGCGACGAGGGACTTTCTCCTTCGTTCCTCCGACGTGTGAGGGCATACGGTCTGGCACGCCGTGCACATCACGCGAGCGCGGCGGGTGAGCTGCGGTTCGTATGCGTCCAGCACCGGCCGAAGGTCCTTTCGTTGTCTGTCCTCCATGGTCAGGCCAACGAGACACTTGCTGTCGTCCACGACATAATCTTTGATGGCGCCAACAGGGCATGCTTCGATGCAGGCCCTGCAGTCGCCGCAGAGATCTTCGTCGAATTGTAGGTCCGGTTCCAGGTGCGCGTCGGTATATATGACCCCGATCCTGAGCCAAGGGCCGTACCTCGGCGATATTATGAGCGAGTTCTTTCCGAAGGCGCCGATGCCCGCGAGTCGCGCGATCGCCTTGAACGACGAGAACGACTTGTCCTCGTAAGGGTAGACTGCGTCATACCCCTGGCCTTTGAGGTGGTCGATCAGGTCTCTGCGGATCTTCGCCAACAGGAGATACCCCGGGTATTCGTAAGTATCGCCCTCCACGTGATACTCGACCTCGTGCACGTCGTCCCTAGACTCCACGCCGAACACGACAGCGCTCCTCGCGTTCGGCAGGATCTCCCTCGGCTTGTCCTCCTCAGCGTCGATCGTCCATCCCACCCGCGCCCGCGGGAGCGTCTCGATCGCGTCTATGTCAGCAACCCCGAACGCCGCGCCTTGGCCAGCGAGGCATATTTCCTCTAGACGTCCGCGAAGGCGGGGTTCCTCATCATCCTTCAGTCTTGCACACCTCCGAGTTGGACATGGGCGACTCGGTCATCTCTGCCTCAGCTTCGGGTTGAGCACCTCGTCCATCGCATACCCGATGAACGTGAACCCCAACACCACGAAGACTATGCATATGCCCGGCATGATGATGAACGCGTACGGGCCGCCGAGCATGACCTGCTGCTCGTAGGCCTCCGAGAGGATGTTGCCCCACGTCTCCACGTTGGTCGGTCCGAGCCGCAGGAAGCTGAGGGTCGCCTCGGACAGTATGCATATGGCGATGGTCAGGATTGCGTTGGCGAAGACGAGCGGGACGACGTTGGGAAATATGTGTTTGCTGACTATGTAGCCGTCTCCAGCCCCGATCGCCCTCGCCCTCTCCACGAACTGCCTCTCCTTCAACGACAGCACCTGCGCCCTGACTATCCTTGAGGTGGTGGACCATCCAGTGATGCCGATGACGACTATCACTGTCCATAGACTCCGCGTCTCTAGCACGGCAGCCAGGACTATCATCAACACGAGCCATGGTATGGACAGGAACATGTCGTTGACCCTCATGATCACCTCGTCTCTCCAACCGCCCCAATATCCGGAAGCCATGCCGACGATGGTGCCTAAACCCATCGAGATGAGCATCGCGGAGAAACCGACGATGAGCGAGGCCTCTGTCCCCTCAGCCGTGCGTGTGAGGACGTCACGTCCGAGGTTGTCCGTACCGAACGGGTGTTCCCAGCAGAAATCCAGGCGCTGTTCGTAGATTCCAGTCTCATATCTATCGTAGTCGATGAACAGTCTCGCGTAGACCGCAACGAGTATGAAGAACATGATGATGATCAGTCCGGTCTTCCCCATCCACGTCTTCAGGAACGTGTCCGTCACTCTGCCTATGCCCTTCGCGGTCAGCCCAAGCTTGTCTGCCAGAACCGGGTTGCGTGAGAATATCCTCCTGGTCGCGTTGTCGAACAACTTCTCGAATTTGACCATGATTCTCACCTCATGTTATCTGGACACGTGGGTCCAGTTTCACCAGCACCAAGTCAGCAATCAAGTTGGCCGCGACCACAGCGACGCCGCCCACTAAGAATATGAATTGGCACATTGGATAATCGCTGTTCCATATCGCCTGGATGGTGTACCAGCCGATGCCTTTGTAATTGAATACGATCTCGACCTGGAACGCCCCGCCGAAGATGAACGCGACATCCATCGCGAGGGTCGTGACGATGGGCAGCCTCGCGTTAGGCCCTGCGTGCTTCTGCATGACCTCTCTGCCGCTCATCCCCTTCGCGTAGGCAGTGACGATATAGTCCTCCGTGAGGACGTCCACCAGCGAGTTCCTCATGATCAGTATGATACCCGCCAAGGCGCCAATCGTCATCGTCGCAGCCGGGAGCACCATGTGGTCGAGTATGTCCGCGAGTTTGTCTATCGTGAGTGGGAACGGGTGCTCTCCGGGCGTCATCCGGTTTGCGGATGGGAACCAAGAAAGCCAGCCAGCGAACACGATAAGCAGGACCAGGGCGAACCAGAACACTGGCATGCCGTAGAAGAATATTCCGAAGCCGGTTATTGTGATGTCCGACGCTTTGCCTCGTCTCAGGGCCGCGATCTTGCCTAGGGCGACGCCTATCAAGAAGGTGAAAAAAGTCGAAGCGCCTATGAGAAGGACGGTCCATCCGATAGCCTCTTTTGTTACTTCTAACACGGGTTCCTTGTAGGTGTAGGAGATGCCCCAATTGCCGGTGAAGGTGTCTATCATGTAACCAACATACTGCTCAGGGAGGGAGTCGTTCAGTCCCATGACCTCGACGTTGTACCAGTATTGCGCCTCGGTCGACTGAGGGTCTTTGTTTAACATGAGCAGCGCCGGATCGGCCGGCACCATCCTGAATAACACGAAGTTGAGCGACATTATGAGGAGAATCGTAATGAAAGCGTTGAACAGCCGTCTGGCGAGTATCCTCCTGAAAGGCTTGCCCAAGTGTCATCATCCCCTGAGTTGTTCGGATTCTATGACGCCGGCGAAGTCCGCCTAGGCGTTGGCTTGAGTGAAGGGGTTTGAGAGTGTTTAGATCTGCGAATAATCCCAGCATCACGCTGGAGGCGGCGGCTCCTCGCCAGGAGGCGAGGGTTCTCCCGAGGCAGTTCCTCCTTCGACCTCTGCGGGGGCCATGCCTTCCATGTCTCCGGCAATGTCGGGCTCTTTCTCTTTGCCCTTCTTGCGCATGAGGATCAGGGCTGCAATCAGGACGAGCACGACGATCAACACCAGGGCAAGTATGAGCGCGTCGCTGATACCGCCACCGGTGTCTTCCTCTTCGACCGTGATGAGTATCTTCTGGGAGACCGGCGTCATGTCCGAATGGTCCTGGTCGTCCATCACGGAGATTATCACTGAGTAAGCCGTGTCCTTTCCTTCTTCGTAGGCATGCGTGAACTCGACAGTCTCATTCACCTCGGGGTCCGAGTCGAAGTCAATCGTCGATGGCGTCGAACCGTCGCCGAAGTCCACCGTCACCGTCAAGTTGTCGCCTTCTTCGTCTCGCACAGTGACATTGAGGTATATCGTCTCCCCTGGCCTGAAGTACTCTTCCGCGGGCGTACTCTTGGTCACATTGGTTATGCTTGGCCTCCTGTTGGCTTCCTGCACATTCACGTCGGCAAAGTCGCTCTCGTTGTTGCCCTTGCCGTCGTCAGCGTACGCCGTGAGTACGAAGTCTCCCGTCATATTGTAGGCGTGTGAAGCGGCAAACCCGCGTTCTGGGTCGCCCTTCGTCATCGGGCCGTCGTCGCCCCAGTCGTACCACACGGTCAACGCGTCACCATCAGGGTCGCTTATGCTCACCGGCCTGACCTCCTTCGACTGGTTGTAGTAGAAGGAGTACGAGCTGGCGAGAGCTATCTTCGGAGGCTCGTTGACGACGACTGACACTTCCTTCGTCGACGAGACGTTGTGACCAGCCAATCCGGAACCATCGTCCACCCAGACCGTCACCGTGTAGACTCCTTCCGCGTCGTAAGTGTGTGAGAACTCCGCGTACTGCATGTTAGATGTGCCACCGTCCGTGTGGTTGACCGCCGTGTCACCGTCGTCACCGAAATCGATGGTGACGGTCAGCGCGTCCTCGTTGGCGTCCGATGCGCCAACGGTGATGGCGACAGGGATGTCGACGGTTCCCGGGTTGGGACTCTGTCTGATCGAGACAGATCCAGGAGGCGCTTCTTCGCCCGACGCCAGTATGATGGCGTAGATCGTCGCGGACACGTTATGCCCTTCACCATCGTCGACCCAAATCTCCACCGGATATGTTCCGACAGCAGCCCATTCATGGGTTACAGTCGAGGCCACTTCCTCTCCCAGGCTCGAAGAGGCGTCGTGGTTGGTCACATTGAACGTCCCGTCGTCCCAGTCCCACGTGAACCTCAGACTGTCAGGATCTGGGTCGCTTGCGACGGCTTCACAGCCTATCAGCTGCCCCACAACACCTGATATGTTTGTGGCCATAGGCTCGGTTGGAGGCATGTTCTCGTATACCCTGAATCCTCCAGGATATTCAGCGGAGACATTGTGGGCCTCATTCGCCTCGACATCGAATCCATCCCAGATCCATACGACAACATCGTACGCACCCACAACATCCCATGAATGCGTCTGCTCATCCTGTACCAACGTGTTGTTGTCGACCGGCTGATAGTGCGTGGTGGTGTACGTGCCGTCACCCCAATCCCATGTGAAGAGGAGCCCTTCTCCATCGGCACCCTGCTCAGAGTCGCTAGCCCACACCGACCAAGTCGTCTCGTCGCCGATGTAGGCGCGGAGCGGCGTAACAGTAAGCCCTTCGACGTTGGGGCCCAGGTTGGCCTCGGTTACGACGTTCACCGTGGCAGTCTCCACGTTCTCGTACAGGTGATACTCGTCCGAGAGCCCGACTCTCAGCGTGTAAGTGCCCACCGTGTCGTACGTGTGTGTCCATGTTGCGACAACGGGCTCAGTTGTGTCGCCGGTTATCTGCTGTTGGACGGGGACGCTGTCATCCCCGGCGCTCCAATTCACGGTTATCGCATCACCTTCCGGGTCCGAGACTTCTATCGTGAAAGTGACGGGGACATCGACCTCAGGCTCGTAGATGGAGAGAGGTGATGTGTCGAACACGGGGTATGAGTTTGTCTCTGTCGGTTCGAGGTCGTACCAGATCCAGAGCATGTCTGAGATGACAGTCCTGGCGACGTGCTCGGTCCAGTTGCCCCAGCCATCATATCTCGCGGTCGTGAACGCATAGAGGCCAATGGGGTGCAAGGGTGGAAACTCCGTGTATGTCTCGTAGATCGCTTCCTGCAGTTCGTCGACGTACACCTTCCTATCGTCCTTGTCTATCGCCCTCAATGCCTGGTCGAACGTGTCGTCGAATCCGCATCGTGCAACGCCATCCGCTTCATCGACCCACCACCAGCCATCCGGCTCGTTGAGGCCTCCCTGGCATATGGGTCCGACACAGTTGTACCCTCCCAGTCTGACCTGTTCCGTCAGCCAGCATGCGAGGTTCGACAGAGGTTCAGGACCCCAGTACCATGACCACACCCAGAGGTCGTACTCGCACTTGTACCACTCCTCGTTGGTCATTATACCGCTCGAGAGGGCCTCGTAGTCGAATCGTATACCGGCTTCCGCCGCCCACGAAACCCACGGTATCGCGATGGTCTTGTATGACGGGTCCGTGTCCGGGACATGCAATCTGAACGCAAGCTCTTCGCCAACTTCGGCCCAACCTTCTGCGTACGCGAGGCTGTCCTCGGTCACTTCCAGGTAGTCGTCGCCGTCCAAGTTCCTGTATCCATTGGCGATCAGCAGGTCTTTTGCCGCCACTGGATCGTAAGGCAACGGATCTGTCAGGTTCGCATGCCAGAAACCGGGGTTCAGCACCGTGTCGGAGATGTCTGGCATCCCGCTGAAGTAATCGTACTTCAGCGACTCCTTGTTCAGGGTCATGCCGATCGCCTGTCGCACGGTCCTGTCCAGCAATATCTTGTTGCCGGAATCCGCATAGCCTATGGCCTCCCTGAGCTCGAGCGGAATCGCGTTTATCGCGATGTCGTATATTCCGAGTTCCTGCGTCACCTGCTTGGTGACGGGGACATCCGCCCCGACGCCAATCGTCTCCCATGCTGACTGCTGAGCCCCAGTGACATCTACGACATCGACGTTGCCACTGTTTATGGCGAAGACGAGCCCTGTTACGTCTGTGAATATCTGGAACTGGATGCCTTCATAGTCTATGTCCCTAGCTTCGCCATAGTCTGTCGTGGCGTGATAATTGGGCGCTTTCGCGAAATCGTGCCAGTCGTTCTTGGAGCCATCTTCATAGTAGAATGGTCCGCTGCCGATGAGCTCATCGGGCCGGAAGTTGCCGAGGATTGCGCCTCCCGTTATCGTCTCCCATTGATATTTCGGAAGTATGGGTACCCAGACAAGGTCATCTATCAGAGTCGCCTTCGTGTATTGTGTGTCGATCTTCACCTGATGGTCGTTCATCACGTACGTCCCAGTGACATTGTACAGATAGTAATCCCATGAATTGCCGGGGTTCGCTCGGATCAGGTCGAATGTGAACTTGATGTCGTGAGCGGTCAACGGATGGGTTGTGTCCGTCGGGGCCTCTGCGTTTCTGAAGTACGCGTTCTTAGTGATATTGATGTATGTGCTCATGTTCCCAGAAGGGTTATCTACCTGATAGTACCCCGTCGCCAGGTGGTTCACGATTTGGTCCCAGTCCTCATCATATTGGAAAAGCGTGCTGAATATCAGGTTGTACGCGACCCAATCCTGTACCATCTCGGCTTTGAGCGGGTTCCAGTTCATGAATTCTCCAATCCAGCCGACTTTCACGTAGCCGCCTTCCTGCGCCGAGGCGGTGCCGACCGCGGTGTCTTCAGACATCACGAGCGGCACTGCGCTCACAATGAATGCGATGGCAAGCAGTACTGCAGCGAATCTCGTCGCACCTGTGGCAAACAATGTCATCTTCTCCTATCCCCCTTAGCATGTGTACAACTGCTGTAGCCAGAGCGCGAATCTCTCTGCGTCTCTGGCAAACTCGCATTGAAGATATGCTATATAAACAATCGGTATCTGGTGAAGTCGGTCGGTTGCCAGCAATGATCGACAGACGGCCTAACCACCCAAGGCGCTCCCACGCAATCGGTTCGCATCTACTGAGCCGGATTCCGTGCTTGTACGTATCAGCACGTTATCGGCTCCGACCGACTCCTCATCCCGTCCTCAAGGGTGTCTGCCGAGGATGCCATCGACGACGAAGGCGAGTTTGAGCGCCTCCTCACCGATGGTGTCGTATCGAGCGTAGGAGCCTCTGTGCCCCTCCGACAGCTTCGTCCTGAGCATTATCGTGTTATCCTCCGCGCCGATGTCCCTCATCCGCGCAACCCACTTGACAGGCTCCCAGAACGGCACCCTGGGATCGTTCATTCCAGAAGTCACGAGCAGCTTCGGATACTTCACGGGGCGCACGTTCTCATACGGCGAATACGACTTGCAGTAGTCGTACACCTCCTTGTCATATATGTCGCCGTACTCCTCGTACTCCCCGATCACCAGCGGGATCGTCTTGTCGAGCTGTGTGTGAACAACGTCGACGAAGGGCACTTCTGCGAGGACGACCCTGAACAGGTCGGGCCTCATCATCGTCGACGCCGCGACCAGCAGCCCGCCCGCGCTCGCCCCCCTTGCTGCCAAGAACTCCTTCGACGTGTAACCCTCTCGTATCAGGTGCTCCGCGCAATCGATGAAATCTGTGAAGCAGTTCTTCTTGTTCAACATGCGGCCGTCGTCGTACCACGGTTGTCCGTACTCCCCCCCTCCACGGATGCCAGCCACGGCATAGACGAACCCGCGTTCCAGCAGGCTAAGCATCGCGGGGTCGAATGCCGGCGCGGAAGCCTCGAAATCCCCAGCTGCGCCGTAGGCGTAGAGCAGGAGCGGATTGCCCCCGTCCTTCCTCAATTCCTTTCGGTGTATGATGTTAATGGGTATGCTCGTGCCGTCTGTGACGCGCGCGAACACCCTTTCGGCGTGATACTCGGACGAATCGTAACCTTCGACCTCGAGATCCTTTACGAGCCTCAGTCCCCTGCTGACCATGTCGTATTCGTAGATCCTCTTAGGAGTCGTCATCGACATGTATGCGAAGCGGAAGCGCGTCGAGTCCAGCTCCGGGTTCTCCTGAGGCCAAACGGACCTCAGGTCTTCGGGCAGCTCGATCACGTGTGATTTCCCGGTGGAGAGGTCCACGACCCTTATGGAGCTGATAGCCCCCTCCCTTTCGAACACGACCAGGTGGTCGGCGAAGATGTCCACCCATGGATTTGGGTCGCTTATGTCCACTACCCTCGATGCGCTTTGCGGGAGTATCTCCTTCCAGTTCGCCCGTGACGGGTCCGAAACGGGTGCACGGACTATCTTGAAGTTCGGCGCGTCATCGTTCGTGACGATCGTGAAATCCCCACCACCGTGCAAGACGTAGTATCTAACGGCGTTCTTCCTCGGGACGACAGGGCGGAACTCACCTGAGTCGTCGTTGGACCTGAGGAAGTTCACTTCCCCTGTGGTCAGCGTCTGTGCGGTCACGAAGAGGTACTCCCTCGACTTGCTCTTCGATAGGGACATGTACTCGCAACCTTGGTCGGGCTCCTCGTACACGACCTCGTCGTCCGCGGCCTTCGATCCCACGATGTGTCGCATGACTCTGTACGGCCGGTGGACGTCGTCGTAGACGATGTAGTACACCGTTCTCTTGGTGGAGCCCCATTCGAAGCCACCCGTCTTTCGTATCTGATCGTCCAGCTCTTCCCGGGAGGCGATGTCCACTATCCTAACGTCGTAATGCTCTGAGCCGTCCATGTCGACTGCGTATGCGACCATCGAATGGTCCGGGCTCGGCTTGACCGAGTCGATGTGGAAGAAGTCGTGGCCCTCTGCAAGCTCGTTCTGGTCAACGACAACCTCCTCCTCCGCGTCGTCAACCCGTTTTCTCCTGCAATAAAGAGGGTATTGCCTACCCTTCTCAGTCCTGTGATAGTAGTCGTAGTCGTCGATACGGATCGGGGGGTCCGTGTCCTCCTCCGGCGTCCTTCTGACGATCTCCTCGTAGATCGCCTTCTGAAGATCCTGGAAGCCCTTCACGATCTCTTCCGCATACATGTTCTCGGATTCTATGTACTGCAGCGTCTCCGGGTCGTCACGATCCCTCAACCAGTGATACTCATCCACGAGCCTGTCGCCATGGATGGCGATCTCCTTCGGCTTCTTGGGCGCCACGGGCGGGGTTGTGTTGCTCATGTTCTCATCCGTCGTATCGGCGATGGCGCGATATGCAATAAAGAAATCGCTCCGAAGCGCTCGTACCCGAGGCCAGCCGATGGCTCGGGGCGCGGCGGTTGCGTACGCCCCAGAGCGGGAGATGGCAAGTATCTAATCCCAGGAGCTGATGCCCGCACGGGAAGAAGGGAATCATGATCGAAGCCTCCATCGCCTTGGCGTTGTGTTCGCTCCTCGTCTACGGTGCGACGCAGGTCATAGCCAAGGCGGCTGTGGGCCCCTTGAAGGCCACATCGATGGTCGCGGTGAACTTCGTCGTTTCGGTTCCGATGTACGCGTTCCTGTTCATCAGCGCCATGTTCCTCTGGGGTGAGTACCTCGAGCACATCGGGTATGTCATCTGCGGGCTCATAGGCGCCTCGAGCGCTCGTGGAGGATACTACATCTATCTGGAGGCTCTGGAAAGGGGCTCCGTGAGCATGGTGGGCAGCGTGACAGCGGCGTTCCCCGCAATCACCGCCGTGCTCGCGGTCGTGTTCCTGGGGGAAAGGCCTGCGCTCTCGACTTCTGTGGGGATATCGCTGATCATCATCAGCATGGTATGTCTGTCGCTGTCCCAGGGACGGTCCGTCGGGCGGACCTCCTTCTCTAAGACGGCGTTCCTGCTGAGCGTCGCCACGCTGTTGATATGGGGCGTCGGCAGCGTGTTCATCAAGCTCGCGCTGGACGGTCTGCCGCTGATAGCCTATCTCGGACTGTATGTGTTCGTGCTCCCTCCGATAGCCTTCGGGTACCTGCGGCACAAGGAAGCGGCGTGGAGCGTCCTGATGCCGAGATGGACCGTGCCGATCGTCGCGGCGATAGTCGTCGCCGAGCTGTGGCAGCTCGGCTACTTCGCGGAGACTGCGGCGGTCTCCCAAGGGGCCGCGTCCGTCGTCTTCCCGTTGATATCGGCATACCCGATCGTGACGATCATAGGCGCTCGCGTGTTCCTGAAGGAGAGCCTATCCAGGACCGATTGGATGATCCTCGCCTTGGTCATGATCGGGATCCTGTTGATCTCCGTCGGCTAGGTTGCAGGGAGGGCGGCTGAGAGCGTCATGGGTACGAATGAAAACGATAGAATGGGTTTCTGGAAAGGGTTTCCAGGGATTGCCTCCCTCCACGGGACGGATGTCTACACGACGCTCCAGGCCTTTCCGTACCAGTTGGAGAACGTGTAAGTGAACTCGTACCAGCTGGTCTCCGTCGCAAACGGCACCTCTATGTAGGTGTCCTTTATGGAGTGCATGCCCTCGTTCGTCGTGGGCGCGTAGATTGCCAGACCGTAGGACGCGTCGTTGTGGTCGCTGTTGATCATGGCGAACACGGAAGCGCCGACTATCTCCTCGACGACAGCGGCCGCCTGTATGATCCCTTCATGCTCCATGACAGGGTCCGCCTGGAGGTTCATCGCGAAGCCCTTGAGGTCGATGTTGTACGGATAGTAGTACTCCTGGGCCAGGATCAGGCTCTTCTGTATGGTGCTCATGTAGACACGAAGGCCGTCCAGCAGTTGGGTGCCCAGGTAGTCGACGGCATCGGTCAGCTCGTCCATGTAGGCCATGTCGAACGCGCTGATCGTCCAGTCGTTGTATCCAACCATGACGTCGGTGTAGAGTTCAGCGTAGTCCTCCACGATGGCAGAGCAGAGCCCCATGCCGTCCATCGTCGGCTCGGCGACGAGGTCCTCAGCGATCGTGTCGTACGGGAAGCCCGCTCCGGGCACGGTCTCCTCGCTGAACACGACATAGTCCGCGCAGTCCCTTACCTGGTAGGCGACTTCCGGCATTGCCATGAGGCAGAGGTCGAAGCCGACCACGTCGAACACGACACCGGTGTCGTCCTTCGCGCCGACTAGCGCGTCCCTCAGGTCGACCATTGACATGAAGTCGTCCTCTCCCTCTTCAGCAGACGTGTCGTCCCAGCACAGCCCTCTCCATCCTCCGCCGTGGTCCCATAGTATGAGCGCGTACTTCTTCGCGGAGAAGTCGTCACAGCAGATCTCGATGAACTCCTCGAGCACCGCGGGGTCTCCCATGTTCACTTCCTTGGGATACCCGTATTCATCGCCGACAGACACGGACTCGCCCATTTGGACGTGCAGGAGATCCGCCACTCCTGAGTATGTGTCCATCAACACGACGAAGTTCACGTTCTCGTCAGAACCTACCCCTTCCAACCACTCGAGGTTGGAAACGCCCCACGGTTCGAGGTTGTTGTCCGCGTCCAGGTAGACCATGAAAGTCCATTCCGCTCTTACGTTCTGTGCCGACAGAGACGCGGGGACAACCATCACCGCGAGCATCGTGACCGCAGCCACGGCTCCAAACTTGTGGAATCTCTTCAGTTCTCTTCCCCCCAATCTGGTTCTTGTGGTGCGTCGAGTGCGTTGTTGGTATTCTGTTACTCGACAGCGTCACACTGCAGGCATAACGCAAATAGCGCTATTAATGTCTTCACATCGTTGTACGAGCGTGTTAGGCCCTGCCGTACCTGTGTCCAGGGCTATGCTCCTCGTTCACACCATCCCGCGTATGAACGGGAAACGGCATCTTGCCCCGGTCCCCTACCCCTGGTGTGTTGGGGTGTCCTCGACACCAGGGCCGATCCCGAAGCCCAGCTCTGCATACGAGAGTTCGTCGACTTCGTTACAGGTGAGAGAGCGGCTGCCGGGTCATGAACCTTGCGCGAGCCAGACCTCCTTCTTCTAATTCAATCAAGGGAGAATTGACCAGAGCTCAAGCCGTTTCCTCTCATCTCCGTGTCCTCCTAGGAATGGAGGCAGTTAAATTTATTCGATGACATACGTATCACTCGAAGCTGGAGGGATGTCTGTTTGCCGTGGATGGACCCTAGGACTGAGACCCAAGTAGATGCCGTCAGGGCTAGTGCCGAAAGAGAACTCGTCAATAGTAGAGGCGCCCCTCCCGCGATGATGCGCCCAAGGTCTAGACTTCGTAGGGCAAGGCAGCGTAGCATGTGGTATCTTCTGGGCACAATCCTACTATTCATTGTCATGTTCGTGCTATTCCGGGCCCTCATCTGAGTCAGACGGCGATTCGGTGTCCATCCTTCTCGGGCACACGACAACCAAGACCACAGAGACCTACCAATGCCGCAAGCGGGAAGACGTTGCGCTCAAGGAGGTTTTCGATGTTTTCGAGCCGAAGGAGACCCCGGGTACAACCAAACCTTTAATTGAAAACGAAAAATATTTGTCTGGCTATGCGTAGGTGTGCGGCCGCCGGGATTTGAACCCGAGTTTTGAGCTTGGCAAGCTCAAGTGATAACCAGCTACACTACAGCCGCTTTGCGGGAGGTTCAATATCGGCTGCCCATTTATATCTTGTGTGTTAGGTCCTCTGCAAGGGTGCCCTGGGCAAGCCGCCATCGCTCTCCAGCCACTTGATCGCCTCCCCCGCAAGGTAGAACGACCCGATGATGCACGTCCCCTCTCCCGCGTCGGTGCTCAACGCTCTGTCAAACGCCTCGTTCGCCTCGGCCACGACTTCCACTGATCCGACGGACTCCTCTGAGGCGATGGCCCCGATATCCGAAGCGTTGGCCGAGCGTCCGATGTTGACCTGCGTGGCTATGATCCGCCTCGCGGTGGGCGCGAGAGCCCTGACTATCCCCTTCACGTCCTTGTCGCTCATGCACGCGACCACGTATGTGATCGGGGTCAACCCCAGCTTCGCGAGCATGTCCGTCGATGTCGCCACTCCTTCGGGGTTGTGGCTGCCGTCTATGATCACCAGCGGCTCCATGGACCAGATGTCGAGCCGCGCTGGCCACACAATGCTGGAGAGCCCATTCCTTATCGACTGCTCGGAGACGTGAATGCCGCGCTCGTCCAACTCCTCGCACACCGCGATCGCCATGGCCGCGTTCTCCACTTGGTACCCGCCGATCAGGGGGATTCGCAATGCTTTGATGGGTTTCCTGCCCTCATAGTCGAAAGTGGAACCAGTCAGTCCGGAAGCGATGGTCTCCACGGAGAAGTCCCTGTCTATCAGCCTCAACGGCGATCGCTTGGCAGCGCAGACGCTCGATATGACCGATAGTGGTGTGGCATCCCTCTCGCTGCTCACGGTGGGAACACCCTTTTTGATGATCCCTGCCTTCTCGCCAGCGATCTCCTCGATCGTTCTCCCGAGGTACGCCGTGTGCTCCATGCCGATACGTGTTATCGCGGTGACCTCCGGCCTCAAGACGTTGGTGGCATCCAGCCGGCCGCCCATGCCTACTTCGACAACCGCCATGTCGACCTCTGCCTCGCTGAAATGCTTGAAGGCCAGCCCGGTCGTGAATTCGAAGAATGTGAGTTGCTTCTCCTCGCTCTCCTCCGCCATGGAATCCATCTCGATTCTCAGGCTCTCGCCGAGGCGAACCACGTCCTCCTCGGAGATCATCTCACCGTCGACCACTATGCGCTCCCTGAAGTCGACGAGGTGTGGGGATGTGTAGAGCCCCACTCTGATACCCTCCTCGGCGAGGATGGAGGCAACTGCTGCGCACGCCGAGCCCTTGCCGTTGGTGCCGGTGACATGAATGGATTTGAAGTCGTTCTGGGGGTCACCGATTCTGGATAGGAACTCGGACATGTTGTCGAGGCCGAGCTTGATGCCGAACCTTTCCAGGTTGAACATCCACTGGACCAGCTCGGTGTAGGTCACGACATGCACACCCTTCACGCCCTATTAGAGTCTTGCGAAGTGGGCGTAACCTGCAAGGCCGTGACCCACTCGGCGATCGAGATGGCGTCTTGCTTGGCGAGCCGTTCCATGGCCTTCATGACGCCGGAGCTGTACTGGGCTGCTTTCTTGGGTCTGTCATGTCCCGGCAGCCCAATGCTGTCCGCGAGACGCCTGAGGATGATCTTCCTCCCAGCAGCGCCTATCTTGTCCTCCAAGGGGACCGCCTTCGCCGCTTCGATCGCCCTGCCGTCCGCAAAGGGAGAAGCTAGGATTTTGTTGTTCTTTTTGGCATATTCTCTAACAGAATGATATTCAGATAGAGCCTTTTCAAGGTCAACATCCATTCTGCGTACTGCATCGTCGGACGAGGCGTACTTCGCGTATCCACCGAAGAGCTCGTCGGCCAGGCTTCCCGTGAGGACGACGTCCTCCGTGGCCCGTGAGAGCACTGTGAGCAGAGGAACCGTGTACGATATGCTGGCGGGATCCGGTCCGTCGAGGATGCTCGCAGCGAGTGCGCACATGTTCCTTATGTCGCTGTCCGATAACGATAGGAGGTTCGTCGTCAGCCCCTGCTCTTTGGCGAACGTGGGTGCGTTGGATTGGTCGTGAGAGCCTTGCGTGCACGCGGTATAGCATGTCACATCAACCTTCCTGTGAGCGATGGCCGCGACCAATGAACTGTCCAATCCGCCAGAGTATGCGACTGCGACGACATGATGGTCATCGACAGCGTCGTTCACAGCGGCGCTGATCGAATCGAGGAGGTCCTTCAGTTGCTGCACGGACCTGCGAGAACGGTTGTCGGATAGAAAAGCGTTGCACTTCGTCGGTTGCGTCAGAGCTGAGTAAAGCGACGACGCTTCTCCAAGATTGTCCCACCAGTCACCCGACGTGGGTCTGCCAGGCGACGGCCAAAGGCTTAAGAACGGCAGAGCATATTCACCTGAGGACAGAGCTCCAACATGCCCAGGGATGGAGGATTGTTCGATGAATGATGACGATTTGATGAAGGTCAAAGTATGCTTCATTGGCGATGCCGGAGTCGGCAAGACCAGCCTGATAAAGAGATTCGTGCTGGACGTGTTCGACGACAGATACATCGCAACCATCGGCACGAAGGTCACCAAGAAGATAGTCGAGGTTGAGAGCGCTGGCAATCCGGTCAAGGTCATGATGCTCGTCTGGGACATCATGGGGCAGAAGGGCTTCAGGGAGCTCCTGCGCGAGGCCTACTTCTTCGGAGCTCACGGCGCCATAGCCGTTTGCGACGTGACGAACAAGGAGACCTTGGAGGAGCTGAGGTATTGGATCAAGGCGCTGACGGATGTGGCGGGCGATGTGCCCCTCGTGTTCGCGGGAAACAAGGCCGATCTCGAGAACGAGGCTGTCGTCAGGGAGGCCGAGCTCCAGGAACTCGCGGAGAAGTACGGGGCCAAGGCATTCATGACGAGCGCAAAGACCGGCCAGAACGTCGAGAACATGTTCAAGGCGTTGGGCTCGGCGATGTCGGCGAAGCTCGGGTGAACGTGCTAGCCAGTACCCATTCGCAATGTTGATAACGAGTTGAGAATCCTTATAACCCCAGCATAGGCTATTAACACCGCTGATCAGCATATCAGGAGCTGAGCGTTTGGCAGAGGGGCGGCAGGCGGTCGCAAGGGGTTCCGCCCGAACACATGCGAGACTCTCAGCTGTGGCTATGGTTCTTCTTCTCCTCTCCTCGACGGCCATGATGTCCGCCCAGGGGCCCGTGACGGACGCCTACGCCGAATCTCTGGCGTCATACGAGCGGCTATTCAGAATGCACGTGGGAGACATCAACGCCTCTACTGACTACGATTGGCTCAACTCGTCGGAACCGAACGAAAACCCCACCTTGGATTACGATGGCGACACGCATCTGGGCATAACCATAAGGAAGCAGCTGCCTTCTCAGAGGTGGAGACACTTCTGGGTGTTGTACCCCGAAGTCAACACGGATGTTCAGATACTGGGCAACCTGTCTGCCCACGTTTGGGCGGCCTCCAGGGACAATGAGTCTGGCTCAAGGATGATGGTCGAGTTCTCCGACATGAACCCCGTCGATTGGGATAACCCAAGCGGGTGGACTCCCATAGGCAGCGCGAGCGTCTCCCTCCTCGGGCCCGTCTTCTCTTCGTTCAAGCCGTATGACCTCGTCATTTCAGGCGTGGACTACGTGCTTCCGAGAGGACACCATCTCGTACTCACGATAATGAGGGACGACTCCTTGAACGACGGCCTCCTCGTCCTATACGATGACGATTACTTCGACTCCTACATCCTGATGGAGACGCCGGATTTCGTGTCTGTGGACGAGCTCGTCACAGCGGATTCCGAAGGTGTGGAGCGCACGACCTTCTCCGACTCGGAGGACGTCGCCGTCTCCGCGAACATATCCAATCCCTATGGCGCGTATGAGATTCTTGGAGCGGAGATCCAAGCATCGTACACCGAGAACGAAACGGTCATATTGGCGTTCACCGCGATGCAACTGGTCGGAGAGGACGTATCCACGGAAAATTCATGGAAGCTCTTCGACTACGTCCTGCAGAGTCTGCCGGAATCCGGCATAACGATCACGGTCAGGGCTTTGGACCCTGATGGTGCGCCGTCCTGGCTAACGGCTCAGATAAGCATCGTAGCGGTCGACCACTTCGACGTCGTCGCTCCGGCGATCGTCACCGTCCTGGAGCCGTTCGATATGACGGTGTTCGCCCTCGATGAATTCGATGATGTGATCACGGAATGGGTGGGCACCGTATCGTTCGAGGCGTATCTCGAGGATGGCGTGACGCCCGCCATTGGAACCCTAGGCATCGCCTCGACGATGCTGGAACCCGCGGATGCGGGGGAGAAGACAGTCTCTGGTCAGACGCTCGATTACGCGGAAGAGACGATACTGATCAGAGCATCGTCCGGGTCCCATTTCGGATGGACCTCCCAGATCGATGTCAGGGGCGGCCCCGTCGTCACCGTAGACATATCCTATGAGGGCCGTCTGGAGGTCGCCGCAGGGTCGTCGACGACCATATCCGTTATCGGTACGGATGCGAACGGCTTCGTAAACTCCACGTGGACCCCTAACTGGACCCTCACGGGCGACCTGGGCACGTTGTCCTGCGACGGCCTGAACGTGACCTTTGACGCCGCGTCGTCCGGGTCGGGCTTCCTGAACTGCACGGAGGACGTCACTTCGGCTTCAGACAGCCTGGAGGTCATCGTCAACCCGTCTCTCCTGAGCACGATCGTCATCTCGCCCGATGGCACTCTGACGATCCGCGAAGGCGAGGAGGCTGTGATAACGGCCATCGGATACGACGCTTACGGCAACGAGGTCGGAATAGGCGGCGCAATGTGGAGCACGAACACCTCCGGCACGATCTCGGGGACTGGGAACACGGCGACGTACAGGGCGGGTTTCATACCTGAGGTGGGCGTGATCGAGGTATCGGTAGGTCCGGTGAGGGCTCTGTTAGAGGTGGTCGTGACCAACGCGCTCGACGGCCCGTGGTTGACGACAATACCTATGCAGGTCTCGACCGAGGACAGCGATTGGACACTCGTCCTGTCCACATATTGGCATCATGTCAACGGCACGTCCGGGTTGAGGTGGCATGCCGAAGGCGTCAACAACTCGCTGTACCTCGTCCTTCATGACACCGTTTCCGAAGCGTATGTGAAGTTCCTCACGCAACCCGACAAATTCGGGACGGACGAGTTCAGGCTCTGGGTGCGGGACGAGAACGGCTTCTCCACGTATCAGGACATAATCGTGAACATACAGGCGGTGAACGATCGACCTAGATTCATCAACGAACCTCCAACGGAGCTGTATGTGAAGTTCGACACTCCATACTCGTTCGAATATTCATATTACATCAAAGATGTCGATACCGACAAGGCAGACCTGCGCATGTTCTCGTCGTTGCCGAGCAACGTGTATTTCGACAGGCTGATCGGGACCTTCATATTCCCGGAGCAGGACGGCAAGAACAGCTATTTCGAGATGGTGGCCATCACGGTGACGGACTCTCCCGAGGGCTCCACGGTCGACTCCACGAATTCCGACAATATCAACATTGTCGTGAGGGTGACGGACGACAGCCCGCCGTCCCTGAATGGGTCCCTCCCCGACATCGTCCTCTACGAGGGGCAGATGGACGTGTTCGCCTTCGACCTCGACGATTACTTCTACGACATAGACAACGAGTATCTGGTGTACACTTACGGTTTCGAGAACATAGACATATACATCGATTCGGACACTCACGAAGTCTACATATCGGCTCCGACGGAGTGGTCTGGCACGACTGAGGGGACTTTCACAGCGATCGACCCGCTCGGTGCCCTCAAGATGGACACTCTCCACGTTACTGTCATCGCGGTCAATGATCCGCCTTGCTTCGAGAGTCCTGGCACGGTGCATGTGCGGTACGACTACCCGCACTATCTCGACGCGTCGATGTACGTCTCGGACCCGGACCATGCCCTCGAGGAGCTGACGATCGTCTTCAACACGCCCAACGTGACGTACTCAGGCGGCGACTTCGTGCTCCTGTTCCCTCCGAGCCCGTCCGGAGCGCCCTTCTCCGAGCCTTATGTCGTCGATGTGAGCGGCAACGTTTCCGACCCCAGCGGTGCGTGCGCCTCGATCATGTTCGAGGTCGTCGTCAGCGACAACTACCCACCTCAGGTCACGACGCCTTCACCTTACTATGATTTCGTCACATTCCTGGAGGATGGGTACCTGAACAACTCGATGCGTCTCGATGTGCTGTTCAGCGACTTTGACAGCCCCGAGGGCACTCTCAGCTACTCCGTATCCGGGAACGAGAACGTCGTGGTGATGATCTACGACTCCTCGGTGGTCAACTTCACCGCGGCCGAGAACTGGTCGGGTATGGAGTCCATCGAGTTCAGGGCCGTGGACGCGCAGGGCGCATGGTGTTCTTGGAGGATGACTGTAATCGTAATCGCGGTCAACGACGCTCCCGTCGCCTACCGCATACCAGACTATTTCCTGGAGAGCGGCGAAGGTGGCGCACACTTCGACATCTCCGGGTACTTCTTCGACAGCGAGACGCCATTCTCGGGCCTCGTCATACACGCCATGCCCGATCCGGAGGTCATCGTCGTGGGCAACTATCTGTATGTCGACTTCCCCAAGGGCGCGTCTCGCATGACCATAACGCTTGTCGCTGAGGACCCCGACGGCGCGGAGTCGAACTCCGTCACATTCACCGTCCATCTGGTCGAGGACTGGGCTGACAAGATAGGCTGGCCTTGGACGTTCCTGGTAACCCTGATGGGTGCAGGCATAGGCGGGTACTTCCTCGCCCGGAGGATCCCGAGGCCCTTCGAGCTCGAGGAGCTGTTCCTCATTCACAACGATGGCAGGTTGATGTCCCATGTCACGAGGGAGGAGGGCACAGGCATCGATAAGGACGTCGTGAGCGCCATGTTCACAGCCGTCCAGGAGTTCGTGCGGGACTCGTTCCAGGCAGGTGAGTTGGGTCTCAAGAAGCTCGAGATAGGGGACAGGAACGTCATGATAGAGAAGGGCAAGTACGTCTATCTCGCGCTGATTTACTCGGGATGGCCCCCACAGTCGGTGTTCCAGAGCCTATCGATGATGCTTAGCGATGTCGAGGAGCGCTACCGGGGCAAGATAGAGCATTGGAATGGCACGAAGAAGGCGCTACCTGGCGTTGACGAGATGCTCCAGAAGTACATGGCGCGTGAGTACGAGCCCGGCGCCTGGCAGCCGGGAGAGGGCATCCTTGAGGACGAATGGGTCGACATAATCAGCAAGGAGAACTAGAACGGCCGCGACTGCGCGACGAGCCTCTTGAGAAAGCCGAGTAGCGTCTCGCTCGGTTCCGGAAGGTCGAGCCCATATTCCTTCTTCAGCCTCAGACTCTCGACCCGCCTCATGTAGTGGACCGGCAGGCATCCTGCGCTCAGCATCGAGTCATGGAAGTCCTTGAGACGGAAGTGGGTGCCGAGTGCCCGTTCCTCGTCCTCCTTCAGCTGGAGGATCCTGAGCATACCGATGAAGTACGACAGGTACGTCGTTGGGGTGTAGGTGTACGATATCGCCTCGTCGAGTGCCGCCTGGGCGTCCATCCCGGTCTCCTTGGTGAGTAGTTCGGCCACATCGTCGGGCGTCATCGTTCTTCGAGCAAGGCCTACATCCGCTTTCACCCTGACTATCCGGAACACGAGGTCGTTCAGCTGGCCTAGCTTGCAGATGGGCGTGTTCTGGAACCCCTCCATGGACATCATCTTCTCGCAATAGAGCGCCCACCCCTCGCCGAAGCACGCCGCGGTGGACAGGGACCTTATGTGCGACGGGTTCTGGTTCGCGCGTATGCCTTGGAGGTGGTGGCCTGGGTAACCCTCGTGAACAGCCGTGTTGGCGATGCACGCGTGACAGTGCTCGGCCATCAGTTCGGGGTTCGACTCGTCGTTCGTCACAAGGAAGAACCCCGTCAAGTCGGATGTGTACTTTCCGGGTTCGTACTGGGCCGCGAGCGGCGCGAGGTGTCTCATGAACCGAGGGGTCTCTACGACCATTAGCTTCTCGCCTTCCGGGACCGTCGCGAGGTCCCTCGCAATCACGAACTCCCTTGCTCGGCCCGTGAGGTCCCTGTACGCCTTCAGGATCTCCGGGAACGTCTTCGGGTGGTCCGCTTTCATCTCGCGGATAGCTTCCGCGAGGTCGCCCGACGGGTTCAGTGTCTTAGCGATCTCCAGCCGTTGTCGGTTGGCTGCTTTGAGCCCGATGTCCGCGATCTCCAACGCCTCCTCGACGGTAACACCCATGCCCTTGAGACGGAGATACTCGTCGAAGTCATCAGCTGTCATCGCGCTCTCCGGCGATGAGTTGGGCAGGATCTCGTCCCGGAGCCATTCCTCGTAGGAGAGTATCGCCTCGAGGCAATCGTCGACGGCGGCGCTCAGCCTCATGACCTGCTCGTCGCTCTCGAGTTTGGCTTTGCCAGTGGCCGATATCGTCTCGAGGAATATCGGGAGCTCTTCGCCCGTCCTGAGAGCGAACTCGTTCCACATGCGGCAAGGCCTTGTCAGGATCGTTCTCGCCCGGTCAAGGAACTCTGGCGTCTTCTCCAGGCGTGAGGTTATCGCGGCCATCCTATCCTCAACGGATGGCGTGTCCCTCATGAACAGGAAGAAGAGGGACCGACCGATTTCCTCCTCGGCGATCGACATCTGTTCGAATATCCTCAACCTGGATATCTCGAACTCGCGGAGCCTGAAAAGGTGGATCGCCAGGTCACGGTCGATGAGCTGGTCCGAGGACAGACATCCGTCTTCGAATTCCTCGAGCGAGGCGATGAACTCCGACAGGCGTCTCGACTGATGTTCGAACGCCTCCTTAGTGGGGTTCATCATTACGCTATCGTACTTCTGCCAGCCCAACTGCGTTGCGTACGAGGGGTCCCAACTGAGGATTTCGTCGATGAGGGATCGGCACAGATCCCCGAAATCCCTGCAATCCATCCGAGGCGCCGTATGCCTTCGTGGGATATAAGCTTACTAATAACGCCGTCATTGGCGAGGCCGCGCTCCGCCCGCCGGTCTCCCACGGATTCCGTCGTCGCAAACGGCGTGTGCGAAGTGCCCCTTCCGCCTCTCCATCCTGTCTATTAACATTCCTACAAAGACTTATACCCTCGACTCCTAATCACATTCACCCAGACATGTCCGTTTCGGGCAATCAGCCTGTCAAAGTCACTCTAAGACGCGACCTGGGCCTTTTCGACGTGACTATGATCGGTGTAGGGGCGATGATAGGCACGAGCATCTTCGTGCTTATAGGGGTCACCATCGACGAGGTCGGACCGGCCATCCTATTGGTTTTCGTTCTGAATGTAATCGTCACGTCCTTCACCGCTGGTGTGTACGCGGAACTCGGCTCAACGTTTCCTGAGGCGGGGGGTGGCTATCTATGGGCGAAGAGGGCTCTGAAGCATCCTGGTGCCTTCTTGACAGGCTGGATGACTTGGTTTGCCCATACCGTCGCCTGTAGTTACTATGGACTGGGTTTCGGTTACGCGATGGTCGCGTCCTCCCACTCGTTCGGCATCGATTTCCTGGGTCTCGCCGATGGCACGGTGGTCAAGGTGTTCGCGATTCTCGCCATCATGTTCTTCGTCTTCGTTAACTACTCAGGTGTGGGTGCAACAGGCAGGACGGGAGACCTCATAACCCTGATTCAGATATTGATACTGTCGTTCTTCGTGGCGTTCATGGTCATGTACGCATTGGATGTGAAAGGCATACACATGATGGACGACTTCGACCCCTTCTTTCCGGAGGGTACCAACACTGGCAAGATACTAATGATGATGGGCTTCACGTTCATCGCCTTCGAGGGTTACGACATCATCGTCCAGTGCGGCGAGGAGGTCAAGAACCCGAAGAAGAACATCCCACGTGCCATATTCATCTCGGTCGCGGTGGTTGCGATCTTGTATCTGAGCGTGGCGTTCGCGTGCTTGGCCAATCCCGACGTTGGCTGGAGATGGGTTGGGTCAGAGGGCGAGAACGCGGTTATATCGTCCGCGAGGATGGTTATACCCGTGATTGGCGCCCCGTTGGTCATATTCGGCTCGCTCCTCTCTGCGATGGCCGCACTGAACGCCACAGTCTTCTCGTCGTCGAGAATCAGCTTTGCCATGGGACGAGACAGGTCGCTGCCGCGGCTCTTCGGCACCATACACAAGACCAGGAACACTCCTCATTACTCCATAATGTTCACAGCATCGATCATGCTCTGCATGGCGATGTTCTTCCCGCTCGACGTGGTCGTGGCTGCAACATCCATCATGTTCCTCTTGCTCTTCTCAGTCGCGAACCTGGCATCCATAAGGCTCAGGCGACGGTTGACAGAGATAGACATCGGCTTCAAGACGCCATTCTTCCCGCTGTTCCCCGTCGTGGGAATGGTCTCGACGATCGGCATCGCAGCGTACCTTTGGTGGTTCATACCTGAGGCGTGGTACATTGCGTCAATATGGATCGCTGTCGGGCTGGCGCTATCGGTATTCGCTCGACCGAAGGATGAGCCGGAGTCGATAGTCGAGGCCAGAAGGGTGCAACAGATGCCTCTTCCAAGGGCCGAGGTCCAGAGATATCGAGTCTTCCTTGCGCTCGAAAACATCGGGGATCTTCGCCTCCTCAACTTCGCAGGGATACTTGCCAGGTATTTCAAGGGTGATCTCACGGTCAACAAGATTGTCGAGGTTCCGAGGGCAGTGCCTCTCGAGGCAATTGCGAAGGACTACGTCAAGGAGATGGCCGAGGGCCTTGGAAAAGCTGTCAAGGTGACTCCGTCGACCGTACGGGTGAGGCCGGCCGTGTCAGTGTCGTACGATGTCGCCGGTGCGATACTTGACCAGACGAGACATGAGGCAGCGAACTTGCTCGTTCTCGGATGGAAGGGGACCAAGAAAAAAGGTCGGACGATACTGGGGAGAAACCTTGACGTGATGGTCAGGAGGGCTCCATGTGATATAGCGATCATCAAGACGAAGCGTATGGAGAAGGACCCGGAGCGCATCCTGCTGGTCTCAGGCGGCTACTTCGAGACCCGAAAAGCGCTTCTGCTCGCGTTGCCCATAGCCAAGGAGTACGCTGCGAACGTTGAAATCCTGGCTGTGGTGACGGACGACCGGCAGCTGGAGCTCATGAGAGGCAACACCGAGAGGCTGAAGAAGATGTGCGACAGGGTCCATGTTCCAGCAACCATCAAGACCGTCCGCTCGAAGGCACTCGTCGAGACCGTGGTCGCGGAGTCGAAGGAGTGCGACCTTCTCGTGCTCGGGGCGGGCCCGCAGAGGACCCTTGAACGAACACTGTTCGGAACGGTCTACGACAGGATAATTCGTTCGGTCGATGCACCTGTGTTGCTGCTGAGAACTGCACGGACGGAGAAGGGTGGCGAAAGACAACACCTGCCCTCGCACCTCAGGCACAGGCAGTAGTCGCAATCAGGATAGGCTGGCACCGAACAGCTCGGCAAGCGCCCTCCTGGCAGTCTTGGTCAGGTCGAGCTGCTTTCCCTCTTCATAGGTCACCCATCGCAGCTCAGAGACCTCCTGATTAGGCCTTTCCTCTCCTCCAACGTGGCTTGCGAGGAAGTCAACAAGAACGTAGTGGTATCTGATCTTACCATCATCGTCCTCTTCGATCATGTCAAAAGCGTTGATCAGCTCCAGCACTTGCACCTTCAAACCAGTCTCTTCCTCACACTCGCGCGCTCCCGCAGCAGCCAACGTCTCCCCGGTCTCGACGAGGCCACCTGGAATGCTCCATCTACCCGAGCCTGGATCGAACGCCCTCCTGACGAGAAGTATGCGCCCGTTCCTGATGACGACCACTCCCACGCCCACGAGCGGACGTTCCGGGTACTCCCTTCTGCCAACGTCTTCGGACATGATTACTCAACACCTCGCCTGCTCCTGAGATACAGTATCATGAGTGGCACGGCCACGATAATTATCATCGACGTCAAGACGAGAACTGTTACGTTCGATTCAGCGTATGAATCCTCTCCCTGGTCTGTGAGGTCGAGCAGAGCACCAAGGATCATCTTCGACACGGCGGCCATCTGCCCTTCGGAAAGCATGTCTGCCGTGTCCCACGACGTGTGGTAGAACGGATTGACTGGAGAGCCCGTATCAGCGTCCAGTTCCTCGATGACCAAGACGCTGGAATAGCCGTGGGACCAGAAAGACCAGTGGTCGCTGAAACTGATCGTGGGATCCATCACGAAGTCAACCTCCAAGGTTATGTCGTACCTAGCTCGCGCCTCCATCATCGAGGTGTAGAGACCGTCTGAGACGCCGTCGCTGATGACGGTCGATAGGTTGCCGCCAGAGCGAGAGTATCCGATCATGTCCATAATGAACGCCCCGCTTATGTTGCCTCCTAAGTCCGAGTAGGCGCTGGCGAGGAACTCGCTCCCCGCAATCCCTCCGGAGCCGTCGTAACCGCGCTCCTCAGCTCCAAAGGCAACGAACGTGACTGCGGCGGTGAAATCGCCTTCTTCCGAGAGTACGCGAGCTATCTCGAGCATGGCACTCACCCCTGAGGCGTTATCGTCGGCTCCTGGAGCCGTCACGTTCTCAGCCTCCGATTGGTTCGTCACCAGATAGTTCTCCGAGTCATAGTGAGCGCCGATGACGTACACGCCATCCTCCGTCTTGTCAGCGTTCAGTGTAGCCACCACGTTCGCAGAAGTGATGTTTCCCACGTCGAACTCCTGGAGCGCGGCGTCCATGCCGAGCGACTGCATCCTGTCGAGTATGAACCCTGCTGCCTGCCATGCCTGCTCAGTGTGGAATTCTCTCGTCCCGAACGCCTCGAGGTGCTCCACCGTCGTCATGATCTCGGCGCCGGAAATCCTCTCGATCACTCCCCTTCTCCAGGTCTCCGCCCCGCCGTCTGCCGAGGACTCTACCGCGCACGACGGCAGCGTCAGCAGTACGACGATGATAAATGAAATCGCGGTCGCTCTCGTCATCATCAGATCCTCGTCTGAAGGCATGCAGTCGCGTCGTCGGTAGGAGCGCGCCGTCCGTCGTCCGCTCGCACGCCGGTTGATGAGCCTCAGAACTGTATTAATATGTATGGCCGATTCCGGAACATGAGCCTCTCTGACACGTTTCGCGCGGTAAGCGCGAAGGTGGCGAGCGGACGGCTGGGCGTCTCGTACTTTCCTTACCGCGAACTGAAACACACGTGGCGTTGCGTGGATGGCTCGACGGTCTTCAGGGTCAGCGACTACATGAGAGACTCACCTGAGGAAGTCCTCGAATCCCTCGCGTGGTATCTCATCTGCAAGGCGAGGGGGAAGGAGTGTCCACAGGGAATGGCGGAGAGGTACCTGCGCCACGTCCGGTCGGCGGATTTCTGGGCCTCCCGACGTGACCAATACATCTCGAGGGCGAGGAACCTCACGTTCCGCGCAAAGGGCGGCGAAAGGGACCTTGGCAAGGTATTCGACTACGTGAACTCCTTCCACTTCTCCGGTCAGCTTGCGAGGCCTGAGCTCGCATGGGTGAGGGAGTCTCCGCGCAGGAGGGTCGGCTTCTTCCACTCCGCGTTGCGCATCCTGGCGGTCAACAAGGCCCTCGATTCCGCCAGCGTGCCGAGGTACGTGCTCGAGTTCGTCGTCTATCACGAACTCCTCCACAGCGTCCTCGACGTCGAAGATGGCAAATCGAGGCGCGTCCGTCACACGGCGGAATTCAAGAGGATGGAGGAGAGGTTCGCCAGGTATCCCGAGGCTCAGGCGTGGCTATCCAAGATAGCCGCGAGGCGTTGAACAGAAGGCGTTGTCCCCCAGGTGTAACAGTGCGGTTCATGGCTTGCTGAACGCAGTCTCACCGCCCTGACCCTCCTGGGGGTTGTCGAACGCTGACTTGTCCCCTGCACACGTCTCGATGGCACATCGGGATTCACAGGGGGGCCCATGCAGCGTACCACTGCCTCACGGCGTGCGCCCGCAGGGCGCCTCCGAGAGGCCAGATACATCAAGGTCGACGGTTGCTTATATCGTTTTTCCACATCGGGTGACTGCAAGCGTTTTATAGCTCGAAGTCATTATAAAATTGATGGCAGCACTTGTCGGCTGCTCTGGGTGGTCCTACGACGACTGGGTTGGACGGTTCTACCCCACGGACATGGCCCACAGGAAGAGCGACTGGTTCTCATACTACTCCAAGTACTTCCCGACCGTCGAGATCAACTCGACATTCTACAGGGCGCCGAACGAGTTCGTGGTCAAGTCGTGGGTCGAGAAGGGCCTGCAGAGGCCCGGGTTCGAGTTCTCCGTCAAGCTGCCCCAGATGATCACGCACGAGTCGATACTGAAGGAATCCCCGGACAGGGCGGCGGCCCTGGCATCCAGCTTCGAGGACATCTGTGTTAAGCCGCTCTCGGAGGCGAAACTGCTCGGTGGCGTGCTCGTTCAACTGTCCCCGCACTTCAGGTTCGAGGGCGACGACAGCCTCGGAAGGCTCAGGGCGCTGTTTCAGCTGCTTGACACGGACATCCACGACTACGCCGTTGAATTCCGCCACCGGAGCTGGCTGAACGACAAGGGCAATGAGATCGCATCAGACGCCCTGGAGACGTTGCAGGAGTTCGGCGTGGCGAACGTCATAGTGGACGGCCCCGGATTCCCTATAACGCGGTCGCTGACGTCCAAGCACGCATACGTGCGCTTCCACGGGAGGAACTATGACATATGGTTCAAGGATGAGGATGAGGACGATTACAGAATAAACCGGTACGACTACCTATACCCGTTGTCCGAGCTGGAACCGTGGAAGCCGAGGCTGGATGAGATGTTCTCGAACTGTGAACGCGCGCGCGTGTACTTCAACAACCATGGGAGGGCGAAGGCCGTCAGGAACGCCTTCCAGATGATGGACCTCCTCGGAATACCTCACGAGCCGAAGGAAGTCGACATCCAGGACCAGATGACTCTCTCCGGCTTCAGCTGACGAGCTTCGCTGTGCTGGTGCCATCGGGCAGCTCATCGACCTTCACTATGTGCGCCATGAGGTCCTTCATGTCGTCCACATGCGTTATCAGCATGACCTGCCTAAACTGCACTGCCAGAGCTGACAGCGCCAACATGACGCTTCGCTTCCTGGTGGGGTCGAGGGACCCGAATATCTCGTCCAGGACGAGGAGGTTGACCTGGTTCGTCCCTGCGCGCTCGGCAATCATCCTCGATATCGCAAGTCGTAGGCTGAGGTTGGCGAGGTCGGCCTCCCCTCCGGAGAACCTGCTCACAGGGTGGAGCGCGCCGTCGTCGTCGATGCTTATCTGGTAGTCGTCGTCGAGCTCGATGCGATCATACTTGCCGTCGGTCATCATGTCCATCATGTTGGACGCGATCTCGCTGAGGGCCGGCGCGATCCTGCTCATCAGATGGTTCTTGAAGTCGACGAAGATGCCCTCGAGAAGCGACAGCTCCTCCAGCTCGTCCCTCTGTGACCTGACCTTCTCCTTGAGCCTGCGTATCTCGTTCAGTTCCCGCTGCGAGGCCTCGATGTCCGCCTGGGCCTTCTCCCTGTTCGCCCTCGCGTCGGCGACAGCCTCGCCCGCTGCGTTCGCCTTGTCGTTCCTCTCCTCGAACTCCTTCACAGCCTGGTCGTAGCCCTCCTTTCTGGGCTCAAGCTCCGAGACCACCTTGAGGAGCTCCTTCTCGTCGCGGCCTCTACGCCCTATCGATTCCCGTGTCTCCTCCAGGTCGCGTTTCATGCCATCGAGCTGTTTCTGCCGCTCGTGAAGCCGCACGTACTCCTCGTGCTTCTGCGAGAGTCTTTCGTGGGCCTCCCGCACGGTCTCGTACTCTTCGGCGGAGAACCGCACCTCACCCATGGCCTCCACCGATTTCTTCTTGTCCGCGAGCTTCGCCTTCGCCCTCGCAATCCCGTTCTCCAGGGCGCTCACTCCTGCCTCCATCTGTCCCGCTCTAGCCAGGAGCTCGTCCTGTCGCCTCTTCTTCTTCTCGAGCGCCTCGAACTTCTTCGCGTTTATGGCGAGCGCGGCCTGGGCCGCCTCCATCTTGGAGACGTCTTCGGCTATCGCGCGCTCCGCCTCCGCGAGGCCGCCCTCCAACTTCTCAACCAACGGGTCGTACGCTTCTTCCAGCGTGCGCTCGCATGTCGGGCATTGGCCTTTCCTTCCTGTCTGTCTTATGCGTTCGAGCCTATCCCGCTCCTTCTCCAGCCTCGAGCGCCTCTCCTCCGCCCTCGCCTTCGCCGCCGCGATCTCGTCCGAGAGCGCTGACCTCTCGTTTTCGCACTCCGTCTTCAACGATGATATGGATGCCAATTGCCGCTCGACCTCGGCCCTGTCCGGCGTCTCGGCGCGCATCTTATCGAGGTCGCGCGTCAGGCCGGCGATTTCGTCCTCGAGACCAGCGACGTCCTTCAAGAGCATCTCCCTTTTGTCGAGCCTCGCTTTCTCTGCGTCGAGGGCCTCCTTTCGCTTCCGGATGTCCTGCCATTCATTGTTCGCCCTCTCGAGCTCGGGCAGCTTCGCCGAAGCCTTCTCGATTTCCGCTACCCTGGACGCCAGCTTCGCCTCCCTCTCCCGATCCTCCGCGATCGACCGTCTGAGCGCCTTCAGGTCTGCGTCGGCCGTCTTGAAACGCTCGAAGTCCTTCGCGAGCGAGTCTCTCCTCTTACGCACGAGGTCACGCTCCCGGACCCGAGCCTCCTTCTCCTTCTGAGCCTCGGACAATCGGCGGTCGGCCATCGCCTTCGTCTCCACGAGGGCCTTCATCCTTTCGCTCGTCGCGGCCTCCCTGTCTTTCCCCTCGGAGTCGAGCAACATCGTCTCCGCGCCCTGTATCTTCTGATCGGTCGACTTGCGGTCCTCTCTCACCAGCTTTATCGCGGAGTCGACCCCGTCGATGCGAAGCATCCTGAGCACGATCTTCTTCCTCTCCGCCGCGGGGAACTCCTGCAGCTCGTTCAGCTCTTTCTGTCGGGCGAACACGGATGTGAAGAACGACTTGTGGTCCATGCCCAGGAGCTTGTTGATGGCGACCCTGACGGTCCTGTCGCCGTCGGCGATCGTGCCGTCGCGCCTGGAGAGGACCACGTTCATCGACAGGTTCCGTCCGCCCATCTCCCTCTCGATCCTGTAGGATATGCCCTCGAGCTCGAACTCCAGCACGGCCGCCACGCTGTCCTTCGCGCCGGCGCTGGCCCGACGGATGCTCTCACGGCTGGTCCTGACGACCTCTTGTTCGTTCCCGAACAACGCCCAGGAGATGCCCTCTATTATCGTGCTCTTGCCGGAGCCGTTCAGCCCGAGGATGCCTATTATGCCGTCTGGGAACTCCAGCTTCAGGTCCCTGAACCTACGGTAGTTCCTCAGCTCCAGGTACGAGATCCTCATCCGTCATCCTCCGCGAAGTAGCCGACCCCTCTGTTCAGAATGCGCTCCTTCTTCTCGGCGACCATCTCGAGGCCCGTCACGTATCGGCGGTACTCCTGCGCAAGGGCCCCGATCGACGTGTCCTCGACGACGGCCTGGCCCCCGCCGTCCGTCCTCTCGATCTTGAGGTCGAAGAACAGCGCCTCGGAACCCATCTTCCTGATGCTGGATATATCGAGCGAACGTGCGGTCTCAGGGCGTACACGGTTGACATGCAGCCTCACGATCTTGCCGTCGACAGGGTTCTCCTCCAGCGTCGACTTGATCGTGCGGGCGATGTCCGTCGCCGTGAGGTCGTGTGCGTCTACCGGCTCCAACTCGAGCATGTCCCTGATTGTCAATTCATGGAACTCCACCGAGCCGTTGTCGAGATCCACCTCTACCAGTCCCTTGCTCTGGCCGAGCTCCCCGAAACCGAGCCGCTCGGTCGATCCCGAGTAGTACATCCCCGTCTTGACCTTCGAGAACCTGTGGTAGTGCCCGAGTGCGATGTAGTCGAGGCCCTCCGGGAAGTCCTCCATCGCGATGGACTGTTCGTTCAGGTCATCCATCTTGTAGGTGTTCGACCCCATTATCCCCGCGTGGAGCACGGCGACATTGTATCTAGTCTCCGTCGACGGAGCCATCCCCTTGAGCGCATCCGACACCGGGGGATCCACCGAATGGGGCATGGCGTGTACCGTCACGTCCCCTAGAACGATCCGAGCGACACCTGGATCGTGGACTGGATGGATGCCTTCAAGATGCTCGAATATGTTGAATATGCTCCCTGTCTCTCGAAGCCGAGGCGTCGAATGGTTCCCCGATATCAGCACCGTTGGTATGCCCGAATGCGACAGCCTTATCATCTGCCTCAGGGCGAAGCTTATCGCCCTGTTGTGTGGCTGCGCCTTATCGAACATGTCCCCCGCGTGCACGACGATGTCCGGCGCGAGTTCGATCGCCTTGTCGATCGCCTGCGCGAATGCCGAGTAGAAGTCCGCCTCTCGCTGGTTGATCCCGAGCTCGGGGTCGGACTTCGAATACGCCGAGAAACCTAGATGGCTGTCCGAGATGTGTACTATCCTCATTCTATGTGACCGTCCATGATGCCCCTCTGTCTGCGCGAGGCGTGTCCGGGCCATCGAATGACTCACAGGGTTTTGAGCTTATGGTCTGCATATATGACAGGTTATCCGACGATTGCGCACGGATGTCTGAAAGATTCAAATTCCTGTACCAGCATTGGCAGACCATGGCATCCGACCTCGTCAGCCTGGACGCGACCGCCAGGGGCGAACCCCTCAGGTTGAGGTCATACGGCATAGGCAGTGCAGGATGCAACATGGTATCCGCATCGACCTTTCCCTCCGTCGCGTTCTCCACATCCGCTGCCGATGTCGAGAGGTCGCGAGCTGCCAGGAAGATGGTCGTGACCCCTGAGAAGCTGGTGGGGCTGTACAACACGGACCCAAAGCTTGTGGCGCAGATGCCTTCCGTCGTCGGTGACGACATCCTCGCGCTGTTCGACGAGGCCGACGTCGCATATCTGATGAGCGGCCTAGGCGGCGTCGCTGGCAGCCTCGGAACGAGCGTGCTTGGAAGGGCGGCGAAGGCGAGACGCATTGTCGCCGTCTCGGCCGTGGCGTTGCCCTTCTCCGCAGAGAGCGAGCGGAGGCGGACCTTCGCGCTCAAGTGCAACGGACGGATCATGTCGGATGTCGACCTGAACATCGTGTTCGGGAACGACGCGCTTTCCAGCCTCGCCCCGCATCTCGCCATCTCAAAGGCCTTCAGTCTGTTGAACCGCATAATGCATCGTCCCGCGATGGAGATCGCGATGATACTGGGGAGGGCGAGCGCGAGGAAGCTCGTCGAGGTGATCGGACCCAACGTCGACGGCCGCTTCGGGCTCGGCATGGGCAGAGGCGATGGTCGCGTGGCCAAGGCGGTAGAGGAGGCGCTCGGGTCTCCGTGGTTCGATTGCCCTGTCGAAAGGACCGGCGCTGCGATAGCGGTGTATTCCGCGTCGGATCCCTGGGACAAGGAGCTGTCGAGCATGCTCGAAGCCCTTCGAACAGCGATGCCCGACGCCAGGATCGCATACGGGTCATATGCCGATGCCGGCCTGGGAGATAGCGTCCGCCTGAGCCTGGTCGTCTGCAGGGAGCCGTGCGACCGGTGATGACGTTTACGTACGTCAAACCATGGACGCTCACATGGGCGCTCGCCGTCGACGACACCAGCTGACGATCCGCCTGTCCGCGCGAAGCAAATTTATAGCACGTACTTGTTCATCAACACGCCTTGGGCGGGAGAGCAGTCAGTGCCCGTTATTGCCGGGATGCTGATCTCGCCTGCGCGGGGTTTGTGGAGGGGAGCGAAAGTGAGAAAAACGATAGTGGTCGCCTCGGCGCTTATGTTGGTGCTGGTGATGGCGGCGCTCTCGGTTCCGCTGGTGGCGAAGCAAGATGGAGGTGGCCAGCCAAAGGGCGACACCTTGACGCTTTACCTTAGCGGCACCCCGAGGGAAATGGGGATGCAGTACGGATTGTATGCGAGCGATGCGATCTCGGCCAACGTCGATCAGATGTGGGCCTGGGCCGCCGCAGAGGGAATGGACCCCGCCGACATGGTCGCGGAGGCGTTCGCGGTTGAGCAACGCATGACGGCTGACATGGTCGCGGAGTTGCAGGGCATGGCCGAGACCTCTGGCACGTCATATGAGGACTTGCTGGTGCTGAACGTCTACAACGACGGTGGCAGCGAACAGAGGGCGTGCACGTGCTTCGCGGCTGCCGGCTCTGGCACGCCTGATGGCCAGGCCCTGTCCTCGAAGAACAGGGACCTCAACAACATACAGGTGCTGTTGGTCGTGGAGCCGCTGGTCGGTTACAGGTATTTCGGCATGATGTCGGCTGGGGCCCTTGGGATCGCTCAAGGCATAAACGAGAAGGGTCTGGCGATCGGGCACACGTGGATGCCCGTGCCGGAGTTCGACGAGATGGGATTCTCGCCATTCATGGTGAATCAGTTCGTCATGGAGAGCTGTGCTGATGTCCCTGAGGCGATATCCTACATAGACGACATACCGAAGGGCGAGGGTGCGACGTTCATCCTCTCCGATGCGGACTTGGCCGCGTTCGTCGAGACGATACCGACGATGTACGCCGCTGTATATGGCAACGACGCCGCAGTCGACCTGATAGAGGACGGCGCGTCGGCGCACACGAACCACTATGTCCTTGAGCCGTTCTTCAGCGCCGTCTGCGATGACGCCTTCGGGTACATGTGGACGCCGTCGTACGCCCGTTACGACAGGGCGTTCGAGCTCCTGGCAGAGAACCCCGTGGTCGACGTGGAGCTTGTGCAGTCGTTCACGAGGGACCTCGAGGACTGGGGCTGTGGATCCCCGACGGAGGTCATCGAGGCCCATCCTGAGATCCCGGACGAATGCTGGAGCAACGGATGGCCGGGCTTCTCGATATGCAACGCCAGGACCGTTAGCGCGTCCGTGTTCACGACGGACAAGGAGTACCCCGAGTACCTGTCCGTGATGTGGATGGCGGTCAACAATCCGGCGTGGGCGCCATATGTGCCCGTGCACAACGGCCTTCTGTTGAAGCCTGATGTTGTCGGCGAGTCGTTCGAGGATTACATCGATGGAAGGGCGTGGAGCCTGTCGATGCAGCTGAGAAGCGTGGGAGACTGGGGCGACCTCATACCCGTGTTCGAGTCCTGGGAGGACGAATGGCTCTCCGAAACCGCTGCAGCCGAAAGCGCTGCGCGCAGCCTCTTGGACGCAGGCAAGGTCAGCAAGGCCGTTTCGGTCCTGACCGATGTCGACTGCGGTATAGCGCTTGAGGCGCTCGAGCTCATGGGATCGTTGCTCGAGGCACCGTACTCGGCCAGCATTGCAGTTGCGACGGTCGAGGACTGAGCTACCAGTACGCCGCGGTTCCGTGGTAACGTCCAACGGCCGGAAACCCTTTAACTCTGATTCTTTCCAGAACTGCCGACGGGCGAGCGCCCCGTGGAGGGGCGGTCGCCTCTCAGTCCGCAGATGGTCTATACCTTCTCGAGGAAGTAGACTGTGACCGTATCGTTGGGCTTCGGCTGCTCCGAGAACTTGTACAGCTTGCCCAGCTTGTTGATCAACGTCTGCCTCGTCTCGCCGGGAGCCGCCTCAAGGTCGTACTCGAGGAAGCTGAACGGGAGGTCCTTGAACTTCCACGTGCACGCCAGCAGCACCCTTGCGCGGAACCGCTTCTTCGGGCTCACCACCTCTACCGTCTCGTCCGGGGCGAACTTGAGGTCCCCACGGTGCACTCGGATCGTCGCGAACATGCGGTCGTTCAGTTTCTTCCAGTCTCTTGAGAAGTTCATCGTTCTTGGCTTCATTCTATCTTCCTATGATGTTCCATAATCTGTCCGGCCTAATTACACTTGGCGAGGCACAACGAATCATACGCCTGAGCGCCACGGGAGCGCACGGCCTTCTCGTCCTGCCTCGGGGCTACGTCCCAAGGCCGGCGAAGGCCCGCAAGGCCTCCTCCTCCATGAAATGAAGCTTTCCAGGCAGGACGATCGTGTGCATCGGCGGGCCGAAGTCCCTCGTCCTCATGTCCGCTATACGCCCTGCCGCGAGAAGGCAGTCCGGCGCCCCCGCCCTGGCGACCACGCAGACCAGCGTCCGTTCTGTCAGTCCCGCCTTCCCAGGGAGCCTATCCGCCATCTCGAGGAGCGCCTCGATACCCTCGTTCGCGGACATGAACCTCCCCGCCTCGGAGTCGATGTCCAGGAGGACCACGGAGTGGAGGCCCCTCTCGAGGTTGTCGAGGATGATCTCAAGAGGGCTGACGGGCGCATACCCTTCGCGGCTGAACGGTACGGTGGTCACGCGGCCGAGCCTGTAATGCTGGAGGCCCAGCAGACCAGGGACCGCCGTGAGGACGGACGGCGCGTGCAAGATCGACGTCTCCGTCGACTCCTTGGCAGCCCTGAGGCGGAGGTCGATGTGCGTCGTCGCGGTCATCGGGTCCCCGGCGACGAGGAGCGCCACGCGCTTGCTCCTCGCCGAGTCGATGATCAGCGAACCTTCCTCCAACTCCTTCCGGCTCAGCAGCTCTATGCGCTTACCCGTCACGCGTTCCAGCTCCGCCAAGGCCCCGTCTTTCAGAGCAGATGTGTATTGCTCCGCGAAGACGACCTCCGCAGCAGCTATCTCCTCCAGACCTCTCGCCGAGACATCCTTCTCGTCGCAGAGGCCCAAACCGATCAGTGTGAGCCTTCCCCGTCTGTCACCGCTCATCGAGCACCTGAACAAGGATTGCTGGCCAGGTAATTGTACTCTTTGCTGGCACCGGCCGACAGCAGCCTTATCTATTGTGGACGATGATTTGTTCGTGGCATGAAGTCCCTCTGCGTCGCCGTTCCAAGGAAGAAGGCGGAACCGGTGAGGAAGAAGCTGAGCTCGAAGGGCCTTCTCAGGAAGGACCTCCAGATCCGCTCCGACTCGAAGAACGTCTATCTCCCGGTTACGCAACGAGTCGATGTGGGCTATCCCATGGAGACGAAGGACTTCCAGGAGGCCGAGGACCAGATCAAGGATTTCAGGGTGCTCGTGGACCTCCCGGACGGGTTGCGGAGATACCTCCCGTCCTCGTACGATGTCCTCGGAGCGATCGCCATCGTGAAGATATCCGACGAGGTGCTGCCTTTCGCCCACGAGATCGGGGAGGCCATAATAGCGACGCAGAAAGCGATAAAGACCGTCTGCCTGGACGTCGGCGTCGTGGACGAGTTCCGGACCAGAGGGGTCAAGGTCGTGGCGGGCGACAAGGCGATGGAGACGCTACACAAGGAGCACGGCCTAACGTTCAAGATGGATGTGGCCAAGGTGTTCTTCTCTCCGAGGCTGGCCACGGAGAGGGAGATAGTCGCGAGGCAAGTCGCCCCAGGTGAGGTCGTCATCGACATGTTCGCGGGCATCGGTCCGTTCTCGATACTCATCGCGAAGACGCGCTCCCCGAAGGTCATATACTCCATAGACTCGAACCCCGACGCCATAAGGTACATGGAGGAGAACATCGAGCTCAACGGCGTCTCCTGCGTCGAACCACTCCTGGGCGACGCGCGGGACAGGGTGCGCGGCCTCGAGCCTGCGGACAGGATAATCATGAACCTTCCCCACAGCGCGTTCGACTTCCTGCCGGACGCGATCCAGGCCCTCAGGCCAGGGGGCGTGGTTCACTTCTACGAGATCATGGAGGAGGCGGACCTCGAGAAGAGGACCGACAGCATGAGGTCGATGGCCGTCAAGGAGGGCAGGGTGATGAAGATGCTGGCTCGGCGGAAGGTCAAGAGCTACTCCCCGAACCTGAACTTCTACGCCTTCGACATCTCATTCCTTTGAGCCTCGAGTCGGCGACAGCGTAATGCCTCGCTGCCCCTGATAGTTGCCCGACCGCTCGCCGTACTCCTTGTGCGCCCTCGAGCGAAGCTCCTCGAACACGACCTGGGCGAACCTGTCGCCGACCCCGATGGCCACGGGGGACGAGGACGCGTTGTATGCTGAAAAGGTCAGATTTCCCTTGAATCCAGCATCGATTCTGCCAAAAGAGGACAATATTCCCTTGCGTACCCAGGTGGTCCTGATCCATATCCCTCCGACAATGTCGGGCGGGAGTTCGAGGTGTTCCTTCGTCCCTATCACGAACCACTCCCTACCCGGCACTTCCACCTCGCCCTGGTCGGCCCTGGAGTCCAGGGACGGTATCCAGACCTCGCTGACGGTCACGTCGTAGCCGTTGGGCGTGAGGTTCGCCTCGTCGAAGTCGCCGATCTTCAGCAGACCCTTCTCGACGAGGCTCAGTATGTCGGAATCCGATAGGACTGCCAAACTCGATCACCCGGACTTCTTCTTCGCCTTGGGCTTTCCCTTGGACCGCCTGCTCTTCCCCTGGGGGCGACCCCTGGCGGCGCTGGCCGTCTTCTTGCGGGCGGCGTCGGCTTCCGCCTGCCGTCCCGCGGCCTCGTTCGCCAGGTCCCTGAACCTGGAGAACGACACGGGCCATCTCTCGTTGAGCTCGAGCGCGAACGATTCGGAGATGGCCTCCGGATCCTGGAGCCGTATCGGGACGAACCCCGCCTCGGCGAGCCGGTCATTCACCGGGTCGACGGACTTCGCGGCCCGTTCCCACGTGAACAGGGCTTCGATCCCGTCCAGGTCCTTCACGACGTCGACGATGTACTCGGTTCCCAACTGTGCGAGGACCCTCGTGTACAGCCTCTTCAGGTCGTCCGCCGACTTCAAGGCCTTCTTTCTGATGTCATCCATCAGTTCGTCGAGCTCGCCCTCGTCGAGTTCCTCGAGAGCCTGGGGCGAGGCTGAGATCGCGTCCCTCGCCTCGACCATTATCGCAGGTTCGAGGTCGGTCTCGATGGAGCGTATGATCACTATCCCATGCCTGGCCAGCGCGGCCTTGGCCTCGGCGAGGTCTTTGTACAGGATCGGGTCGGGTGCCTTCTGCATGTGCGCCTCCCGCGCGCTCATATCTCGGTGAAGCTCTCCACTTTCTTCTTGTCGAGCTTCTTCACGACCTCGACGAGCAGTTTGATGGTGTTCTCTGTGTCGGTGAGGCTGAGCATGCCAGCGTGCGCGTGTATATGTCTCGTCGGGACGCCTATCACGAGGCTGGGACAGCCCGCGTTGGATATGTGTATGATGCCCGCGTCCGTGCCCCCTCTCGCTATCTGGGAGAGCTGATGCGGTATCTTCGATCTCTCAGCCGTGCTCACCACGAACTCGAGCAACTCCTGGTTCGGTATCATGGACGAGTCGTATGTGGTTATCGAGGGTCCGAGCCCCATCTTGGACGGCGCCTCGCTCGCCTCGATGCCCGGGACATCGCCAGCTATGTCTACTTCCACCGTGAGGCACACGTCCGGCCTGACGACGAACGCGGTCGTCCTCGCGCCTCTGAGCCCCACCTCCTCCTGGGTGGTGGCCGCGCCTATGACGGTGTTCGGGTGCTGGATGTCCTTCTGCTTGAGTCTCCGGACCACCTCCGCTGACACGAACGCGCCTATGCGGTCGTCGAAAGCCTTGCCTATGGCTATCGTATCCGAACCCTTCCTCTTGCCGTCGCGGTAGACGCTCTTGGTGATTGTGGAGAACGACGAGTCCGGCATCACGGGGTTCCCGATCCTCACGCCCATCGCCTTGGCCTCTTCCTCGTTCGATGCCCCGATGTCGATGAACATCTTGTCCTTCGTCACGACCTTTGACCTCTCATCCTGCGGGAGCAGGTGCGGAGGCTTCGCCGCGATTATGCCTGGTATCTGTCCCTTCGCTGTCCTTACCTTGACCCGCTGGCCCAGGAGGACTTGGTCGAACCATCCGCCAAGGGGGTTGAACGTCAGGTAGCCCAGCTTGTTGATGGACGATACTATGAACCCCACCTCGTCCACGTGGCCCGGTATCAGGATCGTCGGGGAGTCGTACTTCCCCTTCTTGGTGAATAGGAGTGAGCCCAACCGGTCCGTCGATATCTCATCCGAGAATCTCTCGACATAGTCTCTCACCAGTTTCGTCGCCTCCCTCTCGAACCCTGCTGGGCCGAAGCTGTTTGTCAGCTCTTCAAGGAACTTCATGCTCTGTTTGTCCGCCAAGAATATCACCTTGTCCGAGCTATCATGATGACCATAGATAACACTTACTGTCGACACCAGTTTCGTCCACCCTGGGTGAAGGTCGATAGACCATGTTCCGTATGTGCTGTCTGAGGCCAGCGATGTAAGAGGTGCGCCCACGAAACGAACCACACATCTCCTGTCCGGAGCCGCCGTCGGGGCTCTTCTGTCGTTCCTGACGGGCGAGGACCTGTTCGCGCTCGTCGCCGTGGGGAGCGTCGCGGGGATCGCTCCGGACTTCGACCTGCTCCTCGCCCCCATGGCACGAGGCATCCACAGGTCGGCCGCCTCGCACAGCCTTCTCGCAGCGGTCGTCCTGTCGTCCTCCTGGGCGGCTGTCCTGGTGCTACTGATGTCCGAGGCCGACGCGCCGATGTTGGACGGCGGTTTCGTCCTCGCGTCGAGCCTCGTCGTGTTCCTGTCTGTGTTCTTGCACGCCGCCGAGGACTCCCTCACGATCGCCGGGTGCACGCTCCTCTACCCCGTCTCACGGCGAAGATGGAAAGGCCCTGTCAGATACGACGACTTCTTGGTCAACACGGCGATATCCGCTTCGGCTGTCCTCGTTGCGCTCGTCTGCGCGGGAGATCTCTGACGTGATGTCGCACGGCACACCCGTCGCCGAGGCGTGAAGGCAAGTTATAAATTCGGCTAACGGCATCAGAAGCAAAGAGGGAGGCGAGATATGTCCGATATTCAGCCAGGCCTCAGATACACGAAGGATCACGAATACGTGAAAGCCGAGGGTAAGTTTGCGAAGATAGGGCTCACGGACTACGCTCAGAGCGAGCTCACTGAGATAGTGTTCGTGGAACTGCCCTCGATCGGCAAGGAGGTCAATGCCGGCGACGTCATAGCCAACGTCGAGTCGGTCAAGACGGTCTCCGAGGTGTTCTCCCCCGTGCCGGGCGTCGTGAAAGAGGTGAACGACACGCTGGTCGACTCGCCCGAACTCCTCAACACGGACCCTTACGGCCAGGGCTGGATAGCCGTCATCGAGGTGCCCGACTTAGGTGTGCTCGAGCCGCTCATGTCCGCCGACGATTATCGGAAGCTGTTAGGAGAGTAGCGCCGTCGCTCTCGAGGTGGTTCTATGAAGCGCAAGCTATCGGTCGGCGACGCTCAGGACGCGTTCTCAGGCTTTCCAGTGGTGCTCGGGACCGTCCACGGTGAGAAGGACAATGTCATCACGCTCGCGCTCTGCCACGCCTTCTCGTTCTCCCCGCCGCTCATGGGCGTCGGCATCGCGCCGGAGCGTCACAGCTTCGGCCTGTTCAAGCAGAGCAAGGATTTCGCGGTCAACATACCCGACGCGTCTATGCTCAGGGCAGTCAAGGTCTGCGGCGCGAAGTCAGGCAGGGACGTGGACAAGTTCGAGGTCGCTGGCCTCACCAAGGAGAAGGCCGAGGTCGTGTCGGCTCCGCTCATCGCTGAGTGCCCGGTCAACATCGAATGCGTGAAGACCCACGAGGTCGAGACGGGCGACCATGTGTGGTTCGTGGGTGAGATAGTCGCCGCTAGGCAGAAGGAGGACTACGACCCCAAGGAGATGTTGTTCTACTGGGGAGAGTACCGGACCATCGGAGAGCTCGTCAAGTAGCCCGAGGCATGCCACACTCGCTGTCCCAAAGCCGCGTCGACCGAGGCATCCTGGCTCGATGCAATTCGGCCAACCTATAAATTCCCGTACAAGCCTATCTGTCAGCTGAAGCCGTCAGGCACACCCCCAGGAGGCCCCGCCTTGTATCTGTTCAGCACATGTCCCAGAGACTGCTACGACACTTGTTCGATGATATCCCGCGTGCGAGCGGAGAAGTTGCACGCGGTGGAGCCAAACAAGAAACACCCGTTCACAGGGAAGATGCTCTGCCCGAAGGCGAAGAACCTCCAGCAGTACGTCTACTCGAAGGATCGGGTCCTTCACCCAATGATCCGGGTGGGGAAGAAGGGAAGCGGGGAGTTCGACCGGATATCCTGGAGCGTCGCGCTGAAGCGCATAGCCCAGGAGATCGCTGACCGTTCGGGCGAGTTCGGCACTCAGTCGATCGTGCAGTTCGGTCACGCGGGCAACACCGGTCTCATCCAGAGGAACTTCCCGAGCAGGTTCTTCAACGCCATCGGAGCGGCGAAGGTCGACGAGACAATATGTTCCGACGCGGGCGACAAGGCTCTCGAAGTGGTCTACGGCTCCTCCGCGGGTATGTTCCCAGAGGAGATCGAGAAGTGCAGGCTCATCGTCGTCTGGGGCATGAACCCTGCATGGTCCAGCCCGCACACGTTCGAGATGCTGAAGCGGGCGAAGAAGGCAGGGGCGAAGATATACGTCATCGACCCGATACGGACCCCCACCGCGGAGATAGGGACGCACCTGCAGGTGAGGCCGACCATGGATGCAGTCCTCGCGCTGGGGTGCATCAACCACCTCATCGAGAACAGGCTCTGCGACGAGGACTTCGTGAAACGCCACACCGTCGGCTTCGACAGGCTCGCGGAGATCGCCAAGAAGTTCGACATGAGGAACATATCGAAGGCGACGGGCCTCAACATCAGGGTGATCGAGGACTTCATAGCCGATTACGCCTCGATGCGTCCCAGCTGCATAATGATGGGCTACGGCATGCAGCGCAACAGGAACGGCGGCGAGATGATACGCGCCATCAGCGTCCTGCCCGCCCTGATAGGCGAGAGGAGGGGTTTCTACTACTCCAACGATGCCGCCGTCGTCGACATGGACTACCTTCAGGGCTCGAAGCTCACGTCCCGTGTCAAGGTCCGTTACGGCATGGTGGATTTCGCGAGGACCCTGAGCACAGGCAAGGTGAAGATGGTCTTCGTGTACGGATCGAACCCGTTGGCCACGCTGCCCAACCAGTCACTTCTGAGGAAGGGGTTCTCGAGGGACGATGTGTTCGTTGTCGTGCACGAGCTCTTCATGACGGACACGGCGGACTACGCGGACATCGTCCTCCCAGCGACGACGTTCTTCGAGCATACGGACATCAACGCGTCGTACCTGCATCCGTACCTGTCGCTCAACGAGAAGGCGATCGAGCCGCTGGGCGAGTCGAAGAGCAACACGGACCTGTTCAGGGCGTTGGCGGCGGAGATGAAGCTTTCTCACAGGGAGCTGTTCGAGGAGGACGAGAAGATAGCGAGGCACATCGTGTCCAAGGGCAAGTCCGTCAAGGGCTCGTTCGACACGTTGAAGAAGAAAGGCTTCCTCGAGCTGAAGCTGCCGGACAGGCGCGCCTTCCCCACGCCCTCCGGGAAGATCGAGCTGTACTCGGCCTCCGCCGAGGAGGCGGGGCTCGGCGGACTGCCGATGCACATCGATGTCCAGGGCAAGCTGCCTTACCAGCTCATATCACCGGTGCACAAGCTCCTATGCCGGTCGCAATACCACAACCGGTGGGGCGATGTCGAGCCCACGGTCTACATATCGCCCAACGACGCGAGGAGCGAGAAGGTCGAGTCGGGCTCCAAGGTCAGGTTGAAGAACGAGTTCGGCGAGATCACGGTCAGCGCGGAAGTGTCGGAGGACGTGCCCGACGGCGTGCTGCTGGCCTACTCCGCGCTTTGGCCCAAGCTCTCCGGCGGGACGAACGTGAACTTCATCACGACGGACTTCGTCCAGCGGTTCGGCGGATGCTCGGCGCTGAACTCTACGTTCGTTGAGATCCTGTGACCGGCCGGACGCCTACGCGTATCCGAAAAACTCCTTGTGGATCCCGCGGACGGTCTTCCTCAGGTCCTTCTGGTCCACGGTGAAGTGATAAGCCACGGTCGACGCCCCCGCTGAGATCAGCTCGACGTTCACGTTCTTCGAGGCGACGGCCCTGAACACCCTCGCTGCCACGCCCTTCGTCCTGCCGAGCCCCTCCCCGACGGTGCACACGAGCGCCCTCCCCGACTCGATCTCGAAGGTCTCGCCCACGCCCGCGATGTGCGTCTTCATGGCCCTTTTCGCCGCGGGCACGTCGTTGTCGTCGATGATCACGGCTACGCATGTTTGCGATGTCGTGGCGGAGAACAGGTTGATGCCTTCGTTCTTCAGGCAAGTGGATATGTCCGAGAGGAAGCCAGACTTGTACCCCGCGCCGGTGTCGTATATCTTCAGCGTGGCGACCTTCGGGACGTAAGACACGCTCTTGATGACGTCCTTCCTCGTCGCCTTGCTGTTGCCGATGTAGGTCCCGGGCGACTTGGGGTCGTACAGGTTCTTGATTATGATCTCGATCCCGCGCTGCCGCGCGGGCTGTACCGCCCTCGGATGCAGCACCTGCGCGCCGAAGTATGCCAGCTCCGCGGCCTCCTCGTACGAGAGCCGGTCTATGAGAAACGAGTCCTTCACGATCTTCGGGTCGGCGCTGAGGAACCCGTCCACCTCCTTCCAGATCTCGATGGGGCCGGACTTCAGCGAGTATGCTATGACGGACGCCGTGTAGTCCGTGCCGCTCCTGCCGAACGTCGACACGTGGCCGTTCTTCGTCGTGCCGAAGAACCCCGTGACGACGGGGACCATGCCCTTGTCGACGGCGCTCTCGAGCGTGGGGCGAAGGTTCTTCTCGCACTCGCCCAGGATAGCCACCGCGTTGTAGTGCTCGTTGTTCGTCACCAGGCCGAGGGCGTCGGTCTCCATCGCCACTGCGTCGAGGCCAGCGTGCGACAGCCTTGCGGCGACGACGACGGCCGAGAGCCTCTCGCCCGCGCTGAGTATAAGGTCATAGGTCCTCGGCGTCAGCTCCTCGGTGTACATCACGCCGTACAGGAGCCTGTCCAGCTTCGTTATCTTCTTCTCTATCATGTCGAGCGATTCCTTCCTCGCGTCGCCGTCGCGCTTCGGCAGGAGGTCGATGTGCCTCTGCTTGAGCTTCAAGAGGAAGTCGTCTATCTCGTTCTCCTGGCGGGGGGCGGTCACGAACGCCTTGAGCGAGTCCGTCACGCCCGATGCTGCGGACACCGTGACTATGCGGTCCTCCTCCTCGTCCCTGACGACCTTCGCGACCCTCCTGAGGGCGTCGTTCGTCCCTAGACACGTGCCCCCGAACTTCAGTATCTTCAGACCATCACCTTCCGACGCCCCTGGTGCGCCGCGGGATCGCCCAGGTATCTGCTAGAGGACATGCTGCTGTGCGCTGTCACGCTCTGGGGGCTGTGCGCCACCTCCACGATGTCGGGGAAGTCCCCGCATATCGCCACCTCGCCCGCGAGAGCCGCCAGTCCACCTATGAACCCCGGCGACGCGCTGAAACCGTCAAAGCACGTCTCCAGGTCGCGTGCCGTCCTGACGCCGTTCCCTATCGCCGTCGCGTACGCGTCGGCGAGCGTCGCCGAGTCCGCGAGGACGGTGCTCACGTCGCATTGGCCGAGGCTGATCGAATGGCCCATCGCGCCGCTCGAGGAGCATATGCCCCGGACACGGTCCTCGGGGCCGACCTCGAAGCCGTATGCCGCGTCCGACCCCGGTCCGCCGAACACCTCCACCGTCACGGGCGACGACAGCAGGAGCGCGATGTCACCTCCGTTGTCCACCCAGCAGTGGTCGCACCCACGCTCGGCCATCGCTTCGACCGCGGCCTGCGCGATGGCTCCAGCGACGGTCGCCATGGGCCCGACGCCCGCTGCCCGGGCCGCGTCGCACATACCCCTCACGACACCGTCGATCTCGTCGTCGAGGTCGTAAGGCTCGAACGTCGTAAGGAAGAAGCGGTCCTTGGAGATCCGTCGGCGTATCTCCTCTCTCGCGTCCACTATGCCGCTCACCGCCGCGTCCACGTACCTCTCGTCCGCGGCGACGGTGACGGCGGTCTCGCCGACCTCGAACCTCGTCTTGACGAACCTCGTCATATCAGTATCTCCATCGCCCTTGGCGGGCACGCGTCGATGCAGACGCCGCAGGCGACGCACTTCTCCTCTATGAACACGACCTTCCGCGTCTTGCGGTCGAGGGTCAGGGCGTTCGTGGGGCAGATGGATATGCACACCCCGCAGTGGATGCACGCATCGTCGTCCCTCCTGACGCCCTCCTTTATCGGCCGGACGCCGACGCCTGAGTCCTTCAGGTAGTCTATGCCGTTCTTTATGCTCTCGGCCTTCCCGGAGACCTCGATGACCATCTTGCCCCCGACCTCGTCTATCTCCGCCCTGAGTATGTTCACCAGCAGTCCGTGCTTGGCGATCAGGTCGTGCGTTATGGGCCGGTTGGACGCCTCGGGGTTGAAGTTCAGCACGAGCTTGGTCTTCACTGCATCGCCTCCTTCTCGCTTCGGACCTCGAGTGGCCTCAGCGGCCTGTCCATAGGTAACCTCTGGACGGGCTCCGTCACCTCGAACTCGCCCTTCAGTATGCGCTTCTTCAGTATCTCGGCGATCTGTCTCGCCTTGTAAATGCTCGACAGCGGGGACGTCGGGACCGTCTTGCCCTCGACCTCTATCTCCCCTGAGCTGAGCTCCTCGTATGTCACGTCCCGCAGGCAGGGTCTCGACCTCCGCTGTTGCGCATAGTCGAACAACCCCGTCACGATCTTGTCGTTCGTTATCGAGCAGGCGTTCGCCATATCCTCGTCTATGATGGGTATGGGCACGCCGATGCCGATACCGAGCGACGCGCCGTATCTTGTGAACGTGAGTCCCTTCACGAAGTCCCCCGTCATCTGTTTCAGGTCGCCGATCACCGCCAGCGACCCGGAGGGCCTCTTCGGCACTCCGCGGGGCGTCCTGGCGACGCCGGGGTTGAACTGCGTGCCCTCCCACACGACGAACCCGTCGCCGCCGCCCAGGAATATCCTGCTGCCGATGCCGATTGTGCGGTAGTACGGGTCGTTCAGCAGCGGCGACAGCTCGCCCGCGCAGCTGTAGGTGGCGTTTCCGAACTCAGGCAGGAGCTTGCCCATGTAGGTGTAGAGCGTCTTGGCCGAGGAATTGGTCGCGGCGACGTAGTTCTGATAGGCGTTCCTCGGGCTCATGAGCACCGCCTGGTTCATCGTCTTGAGGCTGACGTACGTGTCGATCTCCCTCAGGGGATAGCAGTCCGTCCCGTGGGCGGTCGCCCTCAGCCTCACGGCCTTCCCGCGTACGAGGTCCTCGATGACGTGCGCGCCGCCATGCAACATGTTGTTGGTCTCGTCCAGCTCGGTCGCGCCGAGGAATATGTCCACCGCCGCGAGGCCGGCGTATGCCGGCACGCCGTCGAGCCAGGCCCGCTGCATCTTGATAGGCGGGTCCGAGTGGCCCACGTTGAAGTAGGCCCCGGACGAGCACATCGCCCCGAAGGTCGCCGTGGTGACGAGGTCGACCTCGCGGGCGGCCTTCTCCACTCCGTTCGACCTCACGAACTCCTTGAACTCCATGGCGGTCATCACGACGGCGTCGCCATCGCTCGCCTTCCTGCGTATGTCGGAGTGACTCTTGGATGGCCCCTCCTTGCCGCCAGATCTCTTCTGCTGTTTCAAACCAGCCCCTCCTTGTGTGCCAGCTCGGCGTTGAGGACCGAGCCGCCGGCTCCCCCCCTGATCGTGTTGTGCACGAGCAGCAGGAACCTCATGTTGTCGTCGTCCACTCTGACCCTGCCTATCGTGACGGCCATCCCTCTCGCCCTCTCCGGCGAGCCCGCGTCGCAGTCCAATGCGGGCTGGGGCCTGTCGCGCTCCCTCCTGACGATTATAGGATTGGCCGGCGCGCTGGGCAGCGACAGCTCCTGCGGGAGCGACCTGAACCGCTCGAGCGCGGACACCAACGCCTCCTGTTCCGGGATGTCGTCGTGCCTCGCGAACACGGCCTCCAGGTGCCCGTCCCGCACGCAGACCCTCGCGCAGGTCGCGAGTATGTTCACCGGGGCATCGACGAAGCCTTCCTCGCCGTAGCCGCCGAGTATCTTCCTGCCCTCGACGCTCATCTTCTCCTCCTCGCTCCTTATGTATGGCAGGATGTTGCCCAGGATGTCGACCGACGGGACGCCTGGATATCCCGCCCCGGAGAGCGCCTGGTATGTCGCGACGTTGAAATCCTTGAACCCGAACGAGTCGACCAACGGTTTGATGCCCAGCGCGAGCCCCGTCACGGAGCAGTTCGCGTTGGTTATGACGAACCCGCCCTTCCTCCTCCGCTCACGCTGCCGCTCGACCGCCCTCAGATGGTCGTGGTTTATCTCCGGTATCATGATGGGCGTGTCCGCCTCCATCCTGTGTGACGCGGCGTTCGAGAATACCGCCATCCCTGCCTCGGCGCACTCGTCCTCTACCTTGCCTGCGACGTCCGATGGCAGACCGCTGAAAACGACCTCGACGCCCTCCTTCGCGAGCGCCTCCACATCGGTCGCCGCTATGGTGGTCTCCGAGAGGTCCCCTGGGAGGCCGACATCCGACAGCCTCCACACGTCCGCGAGGGACCGCCCCTCCGACCGGTCGGAGGCGCAGTACGCCACGACATCGAAGTAAGGGTGGCCGGAGAGCATGTGGGCGAACCGCTGTCCTATCATTCCGCTCGATCCGAGTATCGCCGCCTTTCGCTTCGTCATTGTCGCTCTCCTCCGAAATATCTCCTCTGTTCGTTCATGATCCTGCTGAAATCAGACGGATCGTCCGCCACCGCCGCGTCGGTCAACTCATTCAATGCCGCCGCCATGAGCTCCGTCACGGTCGGGGTGTTCGGGTTGAGCCTCTGTATGTCATGGTACACCCGCCTGCTCTCCGCCGACGTGCCGCGCGCGAGTCCGCAGAGCCTTCGGAACGAGGGTCCCTGGACCGCCTTCAGCTCGTCGAACGATGATCCTGACATGATCGTTGTCATCCCGAACAACAGGGCGGAGATGTGGGGGACGCCAAGTACGCTCGCGATCAGTCGGTCGTGCCGGTCCAGCGGCACGTCAAGGACGTTCGCCCCCGCTCGTTCGAACAGGCTTCTCGCCGCCGAATCCGCCTCCGAGCTGCCGCAGCCGCAGATGATTACGTTCTCCCCTCTCGGGGTCGGTGACGCGGGGCCGAACATCGGGTGCACGCTCGTGACCTTCAGGCCGTCCGCCGCCGCGGAGAGCATGATGTCACTCAGATGTGACTTGACGCTGCAGAGGTCGAACACCACGCCCTGAGGTCGGAGGGCGAGGACACGCTCCATGTCCTCCCTCGACGTCCCCAACGGGCTCGCGATGACGATCATGTCCGCCTCGGATGCCTTTCCGTCGAGCGACTCCAAGTTGTCGTATCCTTCGAGCGCTCCCCTCGGATCGAACACGGACACCGCGGCCCCTCGGTTGGAGAGGAACCTCGACATCCAAGCCCCCATCTTGCCGGAGCCGACGACCACGACCTCCGTTGCCGCCTGGGCGTCGTCAAGGTCATCCTCCTGGACGGCCACGGCGCCGTCTATCAGGGAGCGTGCGATGTTGACGGCCGTCTCGCCGGGGATGTCCAGCCGCCCCGCGAGCCCCGCGATGGCGGTGACGACGCGCTCCTCCTGGGCAGGGTCCCTGACGGCGATGCCGTCCTTCTTCTTCGTCCTGCCGACCTCGCGTGCGATCTCCATCCGCCTGTCGACGAGGGCGAGTATCTCCTCATCGACCGCCCTTATGTCTCGCCTTAGCGCGTCTATCTCGGCCTGCGTCGTACGAACCCCCCCTGGAGCATGAGGTCGAGTATCACGCACGCCGCGGAATTCTCGACGACTGGAACTGCGCGTGGGACGATGCAAGGGTCGTGCCGGCCCTTCACGATCAGCTCGACCGGTTTCTTGCTCTCCATGTCCACGCTCATCTGCGGCCTCGCTATGGATGAGGTGGGTTTGAACGCGACCCTGAAATCGATCGCCATGCCCGTGGATATCCCTCCGAGGACGCCACCGGCGTTGTTCGTCTTCGTGACGATGCGGTCCCCCTTCACGGTGTACTCGTCGTTGTTCTCGCTGCCACGCATCGACGCGGACCTGAATCCGGAGCCGAACTCGACACCCTTGACGCCTGGTATGGAGAACATCATGCCGGCCATCTCGCTCTCTACGGACTCGAAGAACGGCTCGCCGACGCCGCACGGCACCCCGAGGACCGTGCATCGAACGACTCCGCCGACGCTGTCCTTCTCCTCGTGCGCCCTGACTATCTCGTCCCTCATCCTGTCGGCGACGGCCCTGTCCGCGCATCCGACGGCGTTGGCCCGCGCCAGTTTCTCGGCCGCGCTGAACGGGATGTCCTTGTCCAGCGTCACGTCGCCGACCTGTACCGTCTGTGCGAGCAACCTCACCTTGTGTCGGCTGAGCACCTGCCTCGCCACAGCCCCGGCGAAGACGAGCCCGACCGTCATCCTGCCGGAGAACTGTCCTCCGCCGCGGTGGTCGTGCGCGCCTCCGTGCTTGCACGCGGCCGTGTAGTCGGCGTGTCCCGGCCTGGGCACCCTGACGAACGCGTCGTACGCCGATGAGTCGAAGTCCTTGTTCTTCACGAGGCCGACCATCGGGCCGTCCGTGGTCCGACCGTCGAGCAGTCCGGACACTATCTCGAGCTTGTCTCGCTCCACCCGCGGAGTGCTCACGGAGCTCTTCCCGGGCGACCTCCTGTCGAGCTCCGCCTGGATCGCCTTCTCGGAGATGCGTTCCCCTGGCGGGCAGCCCTCGACCGTGGCCCCTACGAACGGTCCATGGCTTGAGCCGAACAGGCTCACTCTGTAGGCCGAGCCGTAAGTGTTCACTTCCTCACCTCCACCCTGCAACCGAGCTGATGCAGGTCTCTTATGAATCCCGGGTATGACACCTTGTGGGATTCGTGATCGTCTATGACGGTCTCCGTCGTGGATACCAGAGCTGCAATCGTTGCCGCCATAAGTATTCTGTGGTCTCCTTCGGTATCCACCCTGGCCCCGCTCAACCTGGGGACGCCTATTATCTCGCAGCCGTCCTCGGTGGGGAGTATCCTAGCCCCCATGTCCTGCAGGAATCTCGTCGTCACAGCGATGCGGTCGCTCTCCTTCGCGCGCAGGTTCTCGCCGCCGCTGAGGACCGTCTTCCCCTCCGCGAGCGAGCCGATGACCGCGAGGACGGGGAAGAGGTCCGGCGTGTCCCTGACATCTATTTGCGTGCCCTTCAGCTCGCCAGCGCCCGCAGTGACGGCGTGCTTCGTCCTCGACACCGACCCTCCGAACCTGATCAGGTGGTCCACGATGGCCATGTCGCCCTGAGGCGACTCCTCGTCCAGCTGCCGGACCGTCACGCGGCCACCGGTCAGCGTGCCAGCGGCCAGCAGGAACGCGGCCGAGGAGTAGTCTCCAGGGACGGCGTAGGTCTCCCTCGAGAGCGACTGCGCGCCCGGCACCTCGAAACCAGACGGCGTCTCCGTGGCAGCGCCTCCGAACCTGCGAAGCATCTCCAGCGTTATGTCGACGTACGGCCTTGAGGTCATCCTGCCCTCGACGTCCAGTCTCGTGTCGCCTTCCTTCTGAGTGCAGGAGATGAGAAGTGAGGACAGGAACTGAGAGCTGACGTCGCCTCTGATCACCGCGCGGTCCCCGAGTATGGGACCCTTGATGGTCAGCGGTGGCCTGCCAGGATCGCCTATGTAGCTGCAGCTGGCACCGAGCTGCGTCAGCGCGTCGACCAGCGGTCCCATCGGCCTCTTCACGAGACTGGAATCGCCCGTGAGCGTGGTCGGCGAATCCAGCAGGGACGCGACCCCGGTCATGAGGCGCATGGTCGTGCCCGAGTTGCGCGCGTCGATCGTGTCCTTCGTGGGCTTCAGCTCGTCGAGGTGGAGCCTTATGTACGACTGCTGCACGTCGACATCTGCGCCCATCGCCTGAAGCGCATCGAGCGTCGCCTTGGTGTCGTCGGAGACCAGGGGCGCCTTGAGCGAGAAACGCGCCTTGGTGAGAGCGCCCAGGACCATCGCCCTGTGTGTGTACGACTTCGATGGCGGGGCGGTGACAGTGCCGCTCGCGGTAGACGATTTTATCACAAGAGGCGCGGTACCACCTCCCTCGAGCAAGTCTGGTTCAGGCTCGTCGTGATGATGTCGCCTTCGTAAGCCCTCATCGCGGTCGTGATGGCGTCGACATCGGCCTCCTGGCAAAGCGCGACCGTCGCCGGGCCCGTGCCCGTGATGCCGGCCGCGTAGGCGCCCTTGGCCCGTGCGGCCTCGGCCACCTCGTCGGAGAGGTCCAGTGCTTCCGCGCACAGCCTCGAGTTCAACTTCGTGGCCTCTGGATACTCCCCTCGGAACGCCAAGTCGAGAGCCTTCTCGAACTCGTCCATGCGCTCCGCGAACCTTGTGGCGTCCACGCTGCTCTTAGGGATCATCCTGTCGGGGACATGTATCACCGCGACGAGGTCGCCGTCGATCGTGTCGGATCGGAGTACGCGTCTGCGCCTGTTGTCCGTCACCACGACCCCGCCGTGGAAGCACGCCGCGGAGTCGTCGAACGCCCCCGTGACGGTCACACCTGCCCTGATGGATTCGTCGATGCCGATGCTGAGCAGCTCGTCGTCCGGGAGGTCTTCGCCCAGCGAACGGAGGGTTGCCAGGACCACGGCGTTCGTTACGGCGCTGCTGCTCTTGAGCCCTCTGGAGATGGGTATCTCCGACATGACCTCCACGCTGCCAGCGACCTCTCCGGCTCCCACGGCTTCCGCGACACGCCTCACGCATCCTGCGACGAGGCCATCCTCTTCCTCCGAACCGTTCACGCGCAGTCCGCCGCTGCCTTGGACGATGTCCACTTTCGCATCGGTCTCGAGCGAGATGCCGACAGCCGCTCCTCTTCCGGAGGCGATCGCGTTCACTATGGAGCTGGCGCCTCTGCAAGCAGCCTCGCCTATCATCGCCCCACCGCCTTGATGGCCGCACGCCTCATCTTCGCGACGTCGGGCTCCTTTCCGGTCCATATCCTGAACGCCTCTTCGCCCTGCCGCACGAGCATCTCCAGTCCGCCATGAGCGACACACCCGTTATGCCTTGCGACCTCCATGCTCCTCGTGGTGCTCGGGTTGTACACAAGGTCGACGAACACGCGGCAACCCTTCAGCACGCCTTCAGGAAGGGCCATCGCCTCTGATGGCGTCCCCTTTGTGCCGACTGGAGTCGAGTTCACGACGACATCGAAGCCGCCGCCATCGTCCGCCATCGAGGCCAGTGAAGCCCACTCCGCGCCGAACCGCCGGGCGAGGCCGGCAGCCTGGGAGGGGCGTCGGGCGGCTATCGTGACGACGGCGCCCTCATTGAACGCCGCGGCACAGACGGCTCGGGCCGCCCCACCCGCCCCTACGACGAGCAGGCTGGCACCGTTGATATTCACCTTTTTGGATTCAACTAGCTTCTCAAATCCGTACACATCGGTGTTTTCTCCAACAATCCGCCCTCTCCTTCGTGCGATCGTGTTGACCGCGCCCGTGGAACCCGCGGAGCGGCCATTCGTGTCGCATATGCGGTGCGCCCGCTCCTTGTGTGGGATGGTCACGTTGAGGCCGCGGAACCCCAGATCGAACAGCGTCGAGACAGCGTCCCTCGTCATGTCGCCACGCGGGAAGTCGAGCAACATGTACACGCCCTCGAGCCCGACGCTCCTCAGGGCGGCCTCCTGCATCGGTTTCGACACCGAGTGAGCAACCGGGTGACCGATCAGCCCCAGTCTCGTCGAGCCCTTGTCAAGCAGCCGCTTCTGCTGGCCGACCTCCAGCTGGCCTGGCGCAGCGGGCCGCCCTCTTAGACACGCGTACGCGAACATGGAGCCAAGGTTCTCAGCGCACACGCGCGTCAGCTGGCCCTGGACGCCCAAGCCCATGAGGGCGAACCTCCTCCTCCCCTTCTTGAATTCGAGGGCGACCTTGGCTAGCGCTATCGCGTGGCCAGCGTGTTCGCACGGCATCGCCACCTTGCCTATGTGCGCGCCGTCGCACGCCTTGGTCAGCTTGGCGCGGACTTCGCGCGTGCTCGCGCTTCCGCTGAAATGATGCGATGATATGACCTTCGGCCGCGACGACGCGCCGTCCAGCTCATCGAGCAGGCGTCCGTCCTCGACGAGCTCAAGGTCGACGTATTCGAAGCCGGCGTCCATGACCTTCGAGAGCAGCCTGCGCCTGCGCTCCCCCCTCAGCCTCCCCCTGCCGCCCTCCGATGTCGAACGGTACGTGGCGATGGCTGGCCCGTCCACTGCGGCCCGGATGTCGTCCAACATGCCAGCCCTCTTCGTGAGGCCAGCCACATGGTCCAGCCGTACCTCGACGACATCGGCTCCGGCGTCGAAGGCGCATGTGGACGAGCGAGATACTCCAGCGATGCTTCTCTCGACAAGAGAAGCGACAACGAGCGTCATCGTCACTTCTCCTGTATGGTTTCCTCGACATACATGCCGAAATGCCTTCCGCCCTTCTCCAGTCGGAGGAGGATCGGGTCTCCCAGCTTGAGCTTGGACACCGACACCACCTTCCCGCCCGAGTACACGCGGATAGTCTCTGCGTTCTGGACTATGGTGGAGTAGCTGTTGCCGTCCACTTCCGCCTCTATCAGCAGGAGTGGCCTGAGCTCGACCTTGGTCCTCCCGACGACGGCCGTCCTCGTGTGACCCTCGGAGTCCACCACGAGCACCTCCTCGCCCCCTCGGAGTTCTGAGAGGTACCTCGTGGTCCCGTCGGGCATCAGTATGTAGGCGTGGACGGGCCCGGCGTTCACCCTGAACGGCCTGGTCGCCGCGTACTCGGACTCTATCGTCTCCGAGTGGATCAGAAACATGCACGACGACTGGTTGCCTATGAGCATGCCCTCGCCCACACGGAGGACGGAGCATGTGTCTATGCAGACCCTGTCGCCGAGCCCGAGCTGTCTCAGCACCTTGATCCTACCCTCTCTGAGCGACAGCGTCGGCGAACGCGCGTCCATGATCTTCCTCAGCTTGGCGAGGTCGTCGCCTTTGGCGGGGATGAACAACACGCCATCCGCACCGTGTTCCATCGTCTCGAAGAACAGCTTGGCCTCCTCGGCCGTCCTCGCGAGCATGAACAGCTTCGCCTTGGCCCCTTTGAAGTGCACGATGAGGTTCTCGAGCGGTATGACCTTCCAGTCCTTCGCGGATATGACCACGTAGTCCTCCTTGTCCGCGAGCTTCTTCGCCTTCAGCTCGTCCTCCTTCCCGCCTATCTCCACGAGCTTCCCGACGGGCTTGCCCCCTTCCGTCAAGCTCTTGCCAGAGAGCATGACCGCTCGGAACCTTCCCAGCTTCGTGAGGTTCGAGTCCCTCCCGTCGAGGACTATGGTGTCGAACCCGTTCTCCAATGCGCTCAGGACGATGTTCTTCCTGCTCTCCTTGTGTGGCTGGAAGATCGCCCCGATCCATACCTGGCGATCGTTCAGAGGGGTCACCGCCTATATGCGTCCTGTGGGTCCATGCCCTGGAGAACAACCTTCCCTATCGCCCTCGTGATGAATGATATGTCGTCGTGCTGGAACACGTTCCTGCCTATCGAGACACCCTTTGCCCCAGCGGCCATCGCGTCGCCCACCATCTTCAGCAGGTCGGGGTCGGAGCCCATCTTCGGACCGCCGGCTATGACCACCGGGATCGGTGTGCCCTTGACCACCTCTCTGAACGAATCCGTCGATCCAGTGTAGTTGGTCTTGACGATGTCGGCCCCCAGCTCCGCCGAAAGGCGGGCGCAGTGCTTGACGGCCTCGACGTCGAACTGGTCCTTCACGGCCTTTCCCCTAGGGTAGCACATCGCGAGCAGCGGCAGGCCGAGCTCCGCGCATCTGTCCGAGACGAGGCCGAAGTCGGCTATCATCTCGCTCTCCGTGTCGCTACCTATGTTGCAGTGTATGGATATCGCGTCCGCGCCAAGGGCGGCCGCGGAGTCCACGCCGGCGACGAGGACCTTGGCGTTAGGGTCCGGCGAGATAGACGTGCTCGCCGATATGTGCACGATCAGTCCCAAGCGTGAGCCCACGGCGGGCCCGAGATGTGGCACGAGACCCTTGTGCACGACGACGGCAGAAGCCCCGCCATCAGCGAGTTTGTCGACAGTGCTCCTAATGTCTGCTATGCCCTTGACCGGTCCGAGCGAGATGCCGTGGTCCATCGGGACTATGACGGTGTTCCCGCTCTGCTGGTCGAAGAGACGTCTGAGCCGGATCGTTTTGCCAATCATTACTACCTAACTCCTGCCGTGCTAAACCTTGTCAATGTGGTCGCCATTGTGCAGGACCTATAAGGCCCTTGCTACTGTGTAGCAGTGCGAAGGCGTACAATATGTGGCAATATTTATCTATTACTGTACATGTATCGTCATCGATTGGCATGTGGGACAAGATAGCTAACTACTTCGAGAAATACCCGTCCCAAGCGAAGGTGGCGAGGTACCTCCTGAAGTATGGACTGCGCATAGACAGGGATCATGTGTACTGCGGGGATGTGCAGATAGCCGATTCCGCCCTCGCGAGAGCAGCGGGCGTGGACCGAAGGGTGGTGAAGTCCACCATCGAGACGATCAAGGGCGACGCCGCTCTCCTGAAGTTCTTCTCCCAGCTGCTCCCGACGAACCACCTGAAGAACGCCGCCTCGGCCATGGGTTGGAGCGCGATCGAGATCGTGCCGATGAACGCGCACGAGCCTGGCATCATATCCGGTGTCGCGGAGATACTGTCCAGGTCCAACATAAGCATACGGCAGGCGATCGTTGACGACCCGATGACATCCGAGGAGCCGAAGCTGTTCATAGTCACGGAGAGCACCGTACCCTCGGAGACCATACCTCTGATACGTCAGGCGAAAGGCGTCAAGGGCGTGACGATCTACTGAGGCGTCGTCCGTCCGTCGTCGCGAGTCCATCCGGGGAGTGTGAGCTGGCAGTTGGCGCAGAGCGATACGTCGAGGGCCTACTCCGCGATCATCGTAGCGATGGTCTCGGTCTCGTTCGCATCGATATTCATCAAGTGGAGCGATTCCGAGCCGTTCGTCCTCGCGTTCTACAGGCTCGGTCTCACATGCCTCATACTCCTGCCACTCATGTTCTGGTCCAAGGGCTTTTCCGAGCTCAGGACGCTAGGCAGACGCGACTGGACGCTGATCGCGCTCAGCGCGGTCGCGCTCTCCCTGCACTTCGGCCTTTGGATAGTCTCCCTCGGGCTGACGCTCGTGGCGACATCGGTGGTACTTGTGACGTCTCACCCGCTGTTCGTCGCGGGCGTCTCCCACTTCATCATGAAGGAGCGCGTCCAGAGGGTCGCCGTCATCGGCATAGTCGTCGCCTTCTCCGGCGTCTGCGTGATAAGCGTCGTCGACTATGGCGAAGGTGGGTCCACGCTGCTGGGCGACATCCTGGCATTCCTCGGCGGCATATGCGCGGGGGTGTATTTCCTGTCCGGGCGGAAGGCTCGGCAGTCCGTCTCCCTCGCGCCGTATGTGTTCTCCGTCTACCTGCTCTCGGCCGTGATGCTGGCATGCGGGGCTGCGATAGTGGGCGATACGCTGCTCGTCACCGACTCGAGGGAGCTCACGCTGTTCGTGCTGCTAGCCATCGTACCGACGATCTTCGGACACACGATGTTCAACTACGCCCTCAAGAAGCTCCCGGCTCATGTCATATCGACCAGCGTCCTGAGCGAGCCCGTCGGGGCGTCGCTCCTCGCCTTCCTGCTGTTGCCGGGAGAGGTGCCTGGGCCGTGGATCGTGGTCGGCGGCGCGATGGTCGTTGGTGGCCTGTACATCGTGCTATCCCGGGGCTCCTCTCGGCGAAACGAGAGGATATGATTTCGGTGCGAGGTCCTACGAGACGTCCGTGCGTTTGGCGCCTGCTTCAGCAACCCATTTAAAACCATACGCTAGCGCCATGCGAAATGACTATTAGAGGCGTCATGGATTGCCCCCGCGCTTAGGCGTTAGGCAAGTGGTGTTTGGGAGTTGTTGATATGGCGGTTGCCCGTTTAGTGATTCTGTCGAAAGAGGAGCAGGACCTGATACACGAATCCAGTATCAAGAGCCTTCAGGAGATTGGCATGCTCATCAGGAGCGAGCCGACCCTCAAGATGCTGGAGGACGCCGGAGCCAGCGTCGACTACTCCAAGAAGATAGCGAAGATGCCCGAGTCGATGGTGACGGAGGCGATCAGGAGTGCGCCGAAATCCATACGCCTCTGCGCCAGGGACAGCAAGAACGATCTTCAGATACCCGTCGCTGGTCCGCCGTTCGTCGCGACCACGGGGCTCGGAGTGTATGTGCGGGACATGGACACGGGCGAGAAGCGCCCTTCGACCAGGAAGGACATCGGCGACTTCATCCGCCTCGCGGATGGCCTCAAAGGCGTGGACTTCGTCTGGACGTCCATCACAGCGAACGACGTGCCTCAGTTCTCGCACGGCCTCCACGAGCTCTGGACCGCCATGCAGAACACCACGAAGCACGTGAACGGCGTCTCGATAATGAGCGCGCCCGATTCGAGGAAACAGATAGAGCTCGCGTCGCTAATCGCGGGCGGCGAGGACGAGCTCAGGAAGCGGCCTCTGTTCTCGGTCATCTGCTGCTCCATCGCGCCTCTATCTTACGAGGGCGGCGTCGTGGAGGGAATGATCGAGTTCGTGAAGGCGGGCATCCCGATTATGTCCATGTCCATGTCGCTCTCGGGAGGTACTGCGCCAGTGACGCTCGCTGGCACGTTGACGAACGCGAACACGGAGAACCTGGCGAGCCTGGTCATCACGCAGACGGCGGCGCCCGGCTCACCGCACATATACTGCTCCTCGTCAGCTCCGATAAGCATGAAGACAGGCGTCATCAACTACATGGCGCCCGAGCAGTGTCTGATCGCGGCGGGTCTGGGACAGATGGCCCGCAGGTACGGCCTCCCGTCGATGGTGGGAGACTGGGGAGTCAACGACATCGAGACCCCAGGCGTCCCGCACTCGTTCACCGAGACCATGGGCGTGGCGCTCAGCACTATGGCCAACTCCGACCTCGTCTCCGGCATAGGGGGCATAGACGCCGTCAAAGGGGTCTCCTTCGAGCAGGCGGTCATAGAGTCCTACATCTGGGAGAACTTCCGGGGTTTCATGAGGGAGCTGGTGATATCTCCGGAGACGATCGCCCTGGACGTCGTCAGGCAGGTGGGCCACGGCAACACGTTCCTAACGCATCCCCACACCGCGAAGAACTTCCGGAAGGAGCTGTTCTTCCGGGACCCGAAGAAGCTGGCCTGGGAGGCGACGCTCTCGGACAGGATGGTGCCAGAGGCGAAGGAAGTGGCGCGGCAGATACTGAGGGAGCACACGGTCGACCCGGTGGGCGCCGAGATAGTAGCTGGAGGCGACAAGCTCATAAGGGAGTACGAGGCCGCCGCGGAGCTTCGATCGTAAACCCCTGGCACGCGCGACCCGCTATCGCCGCGGAACGACGCATCGAAAACCCTTTCACAAAAGGCGGGGCTTCTCGGCCCCGCAGGACGCGACACGCAAGGAGGTGGTGGATATCTCCGCCTTTGCAGATAGGTTCAAAGTGAGACAACCGCAGTCGATGATGAAGGAGTCGGACAAGAAGAAGATACACGAGGCGGCGCTGGACGTGCTCGCGACGGTAGGCATAAAGGTCATGAGCAAACCGGCGAGGGATGCCCTCAAGGCCGCTGGCGCCGAGGTCGACGAGGGCGGCGCCGTGGTGAAGTTCCCGGAGGGTCTGGTCGGTTCACTCATGAGGACAGTGCCGTCTGAGATCGTCCTCGCAGGCAGGACCAAGGAGTACGACCTGCCGCTCGACGGCACGCACCATTACTACACGACGGACGGATGCGGCATCTCGACCTGGGACCAGAGGACGCAGACACGGAGGGCGTCGGTCCTAGCGGACATCACGAAGACGGCCATAATCGGCGACTGGCTACCTTATCTCAGCATATACGAGCCCATGGTGGTGGCAAACGACGCTCCCTCGAAGATACACGTGCTCGCCGGCCTCAGGGAGGCGATGAGGAACACGTCGAAACACATAGAGACCGAGTCGACGACGACGCCATCCGAGGCTGAAGCGCAGGTGAAGATGGCCGCGGAGGTAGTGGGGTCCGCCGAGGAGCTGAGGAAGCGGCACTACCTGTCTGCGATGGTATGCACGATATCGCCGCTGGTGCTCGACGGAGGCGCCACGGACGCGGCCATGGTCTGGGCCGACAACCACGTCCCCGTCCACATAACAGGCATGGCGAGCATGGGGCTGAGCGGCCCCGCGACCATCGGTGGGGCGCTGACTGTGAATCACGCGGAGACGCTGGCGCTCGCCTGTGCTATGCAGGCGCGGTCACCAGGCGCCCCGGTGCTATACGGCTCCGTCCAGTCGAGCATGGACGCACGCACAGGCGCATACAACGCCGGAGCCCCTGAGACCATACTGCTCAGCATCGGCAACATCGAGATGGCGAAGTACCTCAAGGTCCCATGCTCCGCGGGGGGGACGGGAGGCAGCTCGAGGATCCCTGGCCTTCGCGCGTCAATCGAGAACGCAGTGCTCTCCCCTCCTCTGGCGACCGTCGGAAGCGAGGTGATGAACGGCATCGGGCTCGCCGACGGCTCGACGCTGCTCTCGTACGAGCAGATGATGCTCGACCACGAGATCGTGGGCCTGATACTCAACTCCCACAGGGAGATATCGATAGACGACGACTCGCTCGCCCTCGACCTGATCAAGAAGGTGGGCATAGGCGGCAACTACCTGACGGAGATGCACACGCTCAGGCACGTGAGGGAGTTCTACTCTCCCATGCTCTGGGACATGTCCTCCTTCGACTCATGGGTCGCCGGGGGCAAGAAGGACCTCATGTCCGTCGCGCTCGAGAGATCCCAGAGGATACTGTCGGAGCACAAGCCCGAACCGCTGGACGCCGACAAGTCGAAGGCCTTGGACAGGATCGTGGACGAGTTCTGATCCCTCCGCATATGACGTCGTGCGGATGACATCCCATCAGCGTCAGCCAGATGATGAGTCGGCCCCGCCTTTCTGGAATCCTTTTAATCTGAGAACCGACATACACCGCTCGGCGGCCGGCCTCTGTTTGGCCAGTCGTATAGGGGAGAGTCAATGGACGAGAACAAAGTGCTCAAGATGCTTGGAGATGCCATCGAATCTTATGATTCTGGCGCCGCTGAGAAGGCGGCGAAGGAGGCTGTGAAGTCTAAGGTCGACCCTTTGAAGGCGATCGAGAAGGGCCTTGCGCCGTCGATAGAGCGGGTCGGCGAGAAGTTCGAGAAGATGGAGGTCTACCTGCCAGAGCTGATGCTCGCCGCGGAGGCAATGCGGTCCGCCATGGCCGTGCTGTTGCCGCTCATACCGAAGGACCAGAAGGTGTCCAAGGCGACCGTCGTGATAGGCACGGTGCAGGGAGATATCCACGAGATCGGGAAGAACATAGTCTCTAACATGTTGGTCGCGAACGGCTTCGACGTCGTTGACCTCGGGGTCGATGTGAAGACATCGACGTTCGTTGACGAGGCGAAGCGCGCGAAGGCCAAGGTCATCGGCGCCTCGGCGCTCATGTCGAGCACCATAGGCTCCCAGAAGGACATCGTCGACTATCTCGTGTCGTTGAAGGAGAGGAAGAAGTACGGGATCATGGTAGGCGGCGGACCAACGACCGGCGAGTGGGCGAAGGAGATCGGTGCGGACGGCTGGGGCGAGGACGCGGCGTCGACGGTGAAGCTGGCGAACAAGTTGGCGAAGGGGAAGTGATGGTTTGGTCCAGATCCTCGACGTGATGGAGAAGGCGCTCGAGGGCAAGCCCATGAGCGAGACGGACTACCAGCTGAGGAGTTTCGCGCCAAAGGTCCAGGAGAAGGTGAAGGAGTACGGCATCAAGTTCGACCCCGCGAAGCCGATACCGGACGACGGGTCGTTGGCGGATGATTTGTTCGAGGCGGCCGTGGACCTTCTCGCCGACGTCGGCGCCTACTGCACGAGCACCGCTCGGGTCATATCGTACTCGGAGAAGGAGATACGGAGGGCCATCGCGGAAGCGCCCGAGGAGATCGAGCTCGGCGAGGGGCGCGACCGCAAGACGCTGAGGGGCAGGAAGGTCGGCGACAAGACCCCCCCGTGGTGCCTGTTGGGCGCTGGCGGAGGCGCCTGCTCCAGCGACAAGTCGTTCATCACCCTCGTGGAGGGCTATGCGGAGATCCCAGAGACGAACGGCATAACGACCCCTGCCATAACCCGGGTCGGGGGAATGAGGATACGTCCCGCTTCACCGCTGGAGCTGTTGGGGGCTATGAGGAACGCGGTGCTGGCGAGGGAGACATGCAACAGGGTGGGCCGTGAGGGCATACCTATAATGAACTCGTTATCGACGGCCGAGTCGGACATCGCCTTCGCGGCGGCGTTGCACCCCAAGTTCGGCATGCGTAGGTCCGACGCGTACATGATCTGCTGCATGGACCCGATGAAGGTCGACTTCGCAAGGCTGAACAAGGTCACCACCGCGCTCTCGCTGGGCGGCCCGATAGGCATGTGCGAGGGGCCTTTGCTGGGAGGCTACGCCGGCGGCGCGGAGGGCACGGCCTTGTCCAATGTGGCCCACCACATGATGGGCGTGCTGACGTACCAATCGAGCTGGATACTGCCGTTCCCTCTTCACCTGAGGTATGTGTCGAGCAGCTGCAGGGAGCTGCTCTGGGTGATCAGCGCCACGGGACAGGCGATCAGCCGCAACTCGCACATCATCAGTCTGAACCTGAACTACACGTCTGCGGGACCGTGCACGACCATGTGCCTGTTCGAGACGTCCGCGTCGGTGCTTGCGGCCGTCACGGCCGGCATGTCGATAGAGTCCGTGGGCGTCGCGTCCAACCGATACGAGGACAGGACGACCCCGGTCGAGCCGAGGATATCCGCGGAGGTCGGACACGCCGTCGCTGGCATGAAGCTCTCCGACGCCAACGAGGTTGCGGGGAAGCTGTTGTCCAAGTACGAGTCGAAGCTCTCGGACGCGCCGCTGGGCAAGGGCTTGTACGAGTGCTGGGACGCGGACAAGAGGCGTCCATCCAAGGAGTACAAGACGGTCATCAAATCGTACAAGCGTTCGATGTCCGGCCTGGGTGTGGAACTTAAGGACGAGCTCGCCTGAATCCATCTCTCACCGTTCGGGGCGGGCGCCCCTCAAACCCCTCACTATCATCTTTCTGAACGCTTCCGACAGCGTAGACGCCGTCACTCGACTGGCGGCTTGATGACGCCTTTCCTCGGAGGTCCGAACCTCATCCAGATGAGGAGTCCCAGTATCAGCGCGAGCGGTATGATGAGGGCTATGCACACGTATGTCCCTAGCCGACCGAGCTCCCAGGGGAGTTTCTCCTCGTAGAAGTCCACCTCGTTGTCCGCGTACGTGTTGTCCTCGACGCGGGCGCCCTCGCTGTAGACGACATACACGCCGTAGTCGCACCCTGAGATGGTGTTGTCCACGATGGCGCACTTGTCCGAGTACGAGACGCGTATTCCGATCGTGTGATTCGTAATCACACAGCCATCGACCCTGACGTTCTCCACTTCCTGCAGTTTGACGCCGAAGCTGCCGTTCTTCAGGACGACGTCCCTTATGACCAGGTGCCTGGTCGTTTCGACAACCCAGATGCATGTCACGGAGCCTAAGCCGTCTATCTCCAGACTCTCGATTATGTATGGGTCGTCGGAGGTCCCGGACCCTGATGACACGCCGTTGGCGGACGTGAAGTCCTCGTCACTCAGTATCTTGATGGGGGACGACGGCGTCAGCTGCGCCGACGCTTCCGCCGAGGCTGACGGTGATACGCATGCGGCGCTTGCCGTCACCACACCGAGAAGAACCGCGACGACCAAGAGTTTGATCATGTTCCCGCCAACGTCAGTCGAATAGCGCGATCTCGATATTGCCCTTTTGGTCGGGGCTGCCGACGGACGCCGCGAGTCGCGGCGCCGTACTCCGCTCCGCCTCTACTGCTTGTCCAATATCTTTATCAGATGCCAGCCAAACTGGGTCTTCACGGGCCCGACGGTCTCTCCCTTCTCTCCCGCGAAGGCCGCGTCCTCGAACTCCTTGACCATCTGTCCTCTCCCGAACCAGCCGAGGTTCCCTCCGTCCTTGCCGGAGGGGCACTCCGAGTGCGTCCGTGCCAGCTTCGCGAAGTCCTCGCCTGATTTGACCATTGTAAGAAGCTCGCTCGCCCTGCCTTCCTCCTTCACCAGAATGTGCGCGGCATTGACTTTTGAGGTCATCGTACATGGAAAGGCTATCCCTGTTAACTAGTTGTCGAATCTACCTCCTCGTACGTTCATTAAGTCCTCCTGCTCGTAGTTCCGTCTCGCCGCAGGCCACGAAACGTGCCCTCGCGCCGTTTCCACCATAGCCAGGCGTCATCCGTGGCTTCGTTTGCGCCCGGACACCCGTACCTGTCATTCGAAAAGACTATTGCCTCGTAGGGGCAAAGGTACTAGGGGAATATGGCATTGGACGAGATCGACAGGAAGATCCTGAAGGAACTTCAGAAGGATGGCCGCGCATCGTTCAGGGAGCTCTCTTCCAGGGTGAAGGTGAGCACGCCGACCGTGAGCTCCAGAGTGCAGACGATGACCGACAACGGGCTCATAAGGGGGTACACCGTCCTCATGGACGCCGACATGCTCGGCCAGGTATCCGTGGCCACGCTCCTGGAGGCCAAACCGTCCGACATCGATAGGGTGGTGGAGCGGATCAAGGACGAGGAGATTGTCCGGCAGGTGCACATCCTCTCCGATTCGCGCATACTCTGCATCCTCTCGTTCTACGACCAGAAACGCTACCAGAGCTTCGTTCAGTCGCTCTCGGGCATCGCGGAGATACACAGGATAGACAACTCCATGATACTGAATACTCCGAAGGAACTGCCCAGGGCGTCTCTGACTGACGAGACGGGGCTGATGATCAAGTGCTACTACTGCGGGCACCTCATCAAGGACGAGGGCGTCAAGGTGAAGCTGGACGGCAAGACGCATTATCTGTGCTGCGGCGTCTGCGCGAAGCTGTACAAGGAGAAGTACGAGCGCATGAAGAAAGCCGCGACGGACGCCACCTGAGCTCGACGGCGAAGACCTCCGACGGCGGAGGGACGGAGCCAGGTGATCACGCCTGCGGGGCATCGATACGGAGGAACCGAGCTCCGCCCCGTATGTAGATAGAATCGACGGGTGGTTTCTTCGTTGTCCCTTACAGCCCTGTCCCGCCGAGGCCACAGAGCCGTGTACAACAACTCTTATATTCGGGTACCAGGTATGCCGTCGTCGTAGACTGGTGAATGCATATGCCGATATTCGAGAAGTCATCAGAGAGCTCCGTGACAAGGGCCATCGTCTCGGAGTTCACCGACCAGATGAACGAGGTCGCGGACACAGATGTCGTGATCGTCGGTGGCGGCCCGAGCGGCCTCATCGCGGCATACGACCTCGCCCGCGCCGGGGTCCGTGTGGTGATCGTTGAGAGGAACAACTACCTGGGAGGCGGGTTCTGGATGGGCGGCTTCCTGATGAATTCTGTTACGGTGAGGGCGCCTGCCCACGAGGTCCTGGACGAGTTCGGCATCGGCTACAAGGAGAAGGAGAAGGGCCTCTTCGTCACGCCTGGTCCTCTCGCGTGCTCCAAGCTGATAGCAGCAGCTTGCGAGGCGGGGGCGGATGTCCTCAACATGGTTTCGTTCGACGACGTGGTTCTGAGGGAGGGCAACAGGGTCGCCGGAGTGGTCGTGAACTGGTCCCCCATCTCTTACCTTCCAAGGCCCGTCGCCTGTGTCGACCCGGTCTGTCTGGAGGCCAAAGTGGTCATCGACGCCACGGGTCACGACGCCTCCGTCGCCAGCAAGCTCTGCGAGAGAGGCATCCTGGATGTGCCCGGGTGTGGTGGCATGTGGATCGAGATGAGCGAGGATTCCGTGGTCGAGAAGACGAGCTTCGTGCATCCTGGACTGCTCGTCGTCGGCATGTCCGTGTCCGCAGCCTACGGATTGCCTCGGATGGGGCCCACGTTCGGGTCGATGCTCCTTTCCGGCCGGAAGGGCGCCAAGCTGGCAAGAGAGGTTCTCGAAGGCGGGGAATGAGGGCCTAGGTGCTCCTGTGGAACGACGCGAGGTCGTTGACTTCGATACCCCTCACCGACGCGTGTTCCATCGCTTGCACGGCCGCGCGGGCCCCTTGGACCGTCGTGAACATCGGTATCTCGAGCTCGACCGCGAGCCTCCGCATCATGTATCCGTCCCGCCTCGCGCCTGAGGACTCCGTGGGCGTGTTGACGATCATCTGGACCTCCCCGCGTCTCATCAGCGAGAGGGCGTCCGGCGATACGTTCTCCGATATCCTGTAGACCGTGGTGACCTCCAATCCATGCGACTTCAGGTAGGTCGCGGTCCCCTTCGTCGCGAACAAGCCGAAGCCCATCGCCTTGAGCCTCGAGGCTATGCCGCGCAAGCCCTCCCCCTTGTGCTCGTCGCTTACGCTGATGTACACGTTGCCCCTCGACGGCAGCTTCTGGCCCGATGCCACGAGCGCCTTCCAGGTCGCCGCGGGATACGACCTGTCGATGCCCATGACCTCGCCGGTCGACTTCATCTCAGGCCCGAGTATGCTGTCGACGCCAGGAAGCTTGAGGAACGGGAACACGGACGCCTTGACCGCCACATGCCCGATCCGCGCCTCCCCCGTGAGGTTCAGCTCCTCGAGGGTCTTGCCGAGCATGAGCTTGGTGGCGACCTTCGCGAGGGGGACGCCCGTGGCCTTCGACACGATAGGGACGGTCCTGCTGGCCCTCGGGTTCGCCTCCAGCATGTAGACCGTGCCATCCTTGTACGCCAGCTGCAGATTCATCAGCCCTTTGGTGTTCAACGCGAGCGCGACCTTTCTTGTTATGGCCCTTATTTCGTTCAACACATCTTCCGACAGCGTCTGTGGCGGCAGGACCATGGCGGCGTCTCCGGAATGCACCCCCGCCTCCTCGATATGCTCAAGTATCCCGCCTATGTAGACGTCCTTCCCGTCGCATACCGCGTCGACGTCTATCTCGATCGCGTGCGTGAGGTATTTGTCCACGAGTATGGGATGATGTTTGGACACCTTCGCCGCCGACCTCATGTACGTCTCGAGTTCCGTCTCGTTGTAGACTATCTCCATCGCCCGTCCCCCGAGGACGTAACTCGGTCTTATCAGGACGGGGTAGCCGATATCCCCGGCGAGCCCCTTGACCTCCTGGAAAGAGAAGCCCGTCCCAGACCTGGGTTGCGGGATGCCGAGTTCGGTCATCAGCTCGGAGAAACGCTCTCTGTCCTCGGCAAGGTCTATCGCGTCGGGAGAGGTGCCGAGCATCTCCGTCTTGGTCCCCTTCAAAGCCTCCTGGAGTGGCATCGCGAGGTTGATGGCCGTCTGGCCTCCGAACTGTAGCAGCACGCCGTCGGCGTCCTCCCTCTCCACCACATTGAGCACGTCCTCTGCCGTGATGGGCTCGAAGTACAGCCTCGTGGAGACATCGAAATCCGTCGAGACGGTCTCCGGGTTGTTGTTGATTATCACAGCGTCCACCCCCTCCTCCTTGAGCGCGAGCGACGCGTGGACGCAGCAGTAGTCGAACTCTATACCCTGGCCTATCCGGATCGGCCCGCCGCCGACGACCACCACCTTCTTGCGGTCCGAAGGGCGCGCCTCGCATTCGAGTTCGTAGGTCGAGTAGAAGTACGGGGTCTCCGCCTCGAACTCCGCTGCGCAGGAGTCCACCATCTTGTACACCGGTGAGAGCGATATCGCCTTCCTGCTGGCGCGGACCTCGCTCACTTGGCGGCCAGTCATTCTCGATATGTGCTCGTCTCCGAAGCCCAGGCTCTTGGCCAGCCTGAGCGTCTCGTCGTCCGCACCGCCTCTCAGCCTTGCCTCGAGCTTGACCAGCCGGTCGATCTTGCGCACGAAGAACGGGTCCCAGGCCGTCAGTTCGCAGACCTTCTCCACGGACGCCCCGCGCCTGAGCGCCTCCGCGATCGCGAAGAGCCGCACATCCGTCGCCTCTGTCAGGAGGCGCTCCAGCTGTTCGTCCGTCCAGTCGTCGCCTTCGAGCCCGACCTTGTCGATCTCCAGGGAACGGATGGCCTTGAGCAGCGCCTCCTCGAAGCGCCGCCCTATCGCCATGACCTCCCCCGTGCTCTTCATCTGGGTGCCCAGCCGCGCGTCGACCGTCCTGAACTTGTCGAACGGCCACCTCGGTATCTTCACGACGATGTAGTCTATCGACGGCTCGAAGGCGGCGCAGGTCTTCTTGGTGATCGCGTTCGGTATCTCGTCGAGGGTCATGCCGACGGCGACCTTGGCCGCCACCCTCGCGATCGGATAGCCCGTGGCCTTCGACGCCAGAGCGGAGCTCCTGGATACGCGCGGGTTCACCTCGATTATCCTGTACTCGCCGGTGTCATGGTTGAAAGCGAATTGTATGTTCGCCCCGCCTTCGATCTTCAGCGCGCGGATGATCTTGAGGGCCGAGGACCGCAACATCTGGTGGTCGGCGTCGCTCAGCGTCTGGGCGGGGGCGACCACGATGCTCTCCCCGGTGTGTATGCCCATCGGGTCCAGGTTTTCCATGTTGCACACTATCATCGTGTTGTCGTTGGAGTCGCGCATGACCTCGTACTCGTACTCCTTCCACCCTATGACGCTCTCCTCGATCAGCACCTGCCTTATCCTCGAGTATATCAGGCCTCTGCCCGCAATGTGCGTCAGCTCTTCCTCGTCGTTGGCGATCCCGCCCCCGGTACCTCCGAGGGTGTACGCCGGCCGTACCAGCACGGGATATCCGCCGATCGCCTCGACCGCCCTCTTCGCCTCCTCGATGGACTCCACGGTACTGCTCTTCGGTATCGGCTCGTCCAGCGACAGCATCGCCTTCCTGAAAAGTTCCCTGTCTTCCGAGAGGGCTATGGCCCTCGTCTTCGTGCCCAGCAGCTCCACGCCGAGCCGCTCGAGCGTGCCGTTCTCCGCGAGCTCGGAGCACAGGTTCAGTGCGGTCTGGCCTCCCATGCCCGCGAGTATGCCTTCCACGCCCTCCTTCTCCAGGATCTTCGAGACGACGTCGCTGTCCAGCGGTTCGATGTAGACGAAATCGGCGGTCTCAGTGTCCGTCTGTATCGTTGCCGGGTTGGAGTTGACGAGCACTGTCGTGTAGCCTTCCTCCCTGAGCGACTTGCATGCTTGCGACCCCGAGAAGTCGAACTCCGCGGCCTGCCCTATCACTATCGGACCAGAGCCTATCACCATCAGCTTCTTGAGGTCAGTCCGTTTGGGCATCAGTCCACCTCCAACATGTCCGCGAACTCGTCGAACAGGAATGTCGTGTCGCGCGGTCCAGGCGTCGCCTCAGGGTGGAACTGAACGGAGAACACTGGCAGGTTCGCGTGTCTCATGCCCTCGACGGTGCCATCGTTGAGGTTGACATAGGTGAGGGTCATCCCCGCGTCGTCGAGGGAATCGGCGTCGACAGCGAAGCCATGGTTCTGAGATGTGACGAAGGCGCGCCTTCCGAACCCGACAGGTTGGTTCACGCCTCTGTGTCCGAACTTGAGTTTGTATGTCTTGGCGCCTAGCGCGAGAGCGAGAAGCTGGTTGCCGAGACAGATGCCCATCATGGGATACTCCTCCTTGAGTCGGGCAAGCGTCGCAACGGTGGTCGATAGCATCTCCTCGTGTGCTGGGTCTCCCGGACCGTTCGTCACGAATACGCCGTCCGGCTCCAGCGTCGCTATCTCTCCCGCGGGGGTGTCGAACGGGACCTGCCACACGTCGAACCTGGAGCGTAGCTCGCGCATGATGCTCTCCTTCACACCGCAGTCTATCACGACGACCTTCCTTCCTTTCCTGGACTCGAAGGCGATCGTCTCAGGGGTGCTGACTTGCGCGACGAGGTTCGACCTGTCCGGGCTGCTGGCAGAGCGGACCTTGTCGAGCGCGTCGTCCGGCTCGACCGTCGTGATGGCGCCCCTCATCGTCCCTTGGGTCCGGAGCCTCCGTATCAGCGCCCTTGTGTCGATGCCCTTGATGCCGGGAACGCCGTCTCCTTTCAGCAACTCGTCAAGAGTGCCATCGAGGTGTCTGTGGCTCGGCGCGTCGCACAGCTCATCGACGACATATCCCCAGACCTGGACCCGCCTCGATTGGCTGTCGCGCCCGTTCACTCCATAGTTGCCGATCATGGGGTACGACGACACGAGTATCTGTCCGCAATAGGACGGGTCGGTGAGCGACTCCTGATAGCCCGTCATCCCCGTGGAGAAGACCACCTCGCCGATCACGTCTTTGAGAACACCGAAAGGCTCCCCCTCGAACACAGTCCCGTCCTCTAGGACCAGGTAGCCTTTCATTCGCACGACCTTCGGGATATCCCGGGTCGGGGTTAAGAATCTTGTTGTGAGCTATGCGACTCAATCATCGCGATATGTCCAGAATCTCGACAGTCACGCGCTGCGTGAGCCCGCCCTGCGTCTCAAGCGTCATGTCCAGCGCGCAGTCTTGTGTGTCTCTCCCGCCCATGATACAGCATGTGCGATTTGGCCTCTGCCGTTCAACATGTGTCCACTGGTGCAGGTCTATCGGGTGTCCCAATCGCTCCTGAGAAGGGAGTACAGCACGTCGTCGATGAACTCGCCGTTGAAGAATGTGTTCTCTCTCAAGACTCCTTCCTTGACGAAGCCCAGCCGTTCGGCGAGCTTTCTCGACCGTTCGTTGGTGGACAGCGCCAGCAGCGAGATCCGGTTGAGGCCCATCTCCTCGAAGCCGTATCGTATGATGGCCTGGAGCGCTTCGCGCATCACGCCCCCTCCCCAGTGCGCCGGAGCGAGGTCATAGCCTATCTCCGCCTTCCTGTGCGGGTCCTTCTCCCATTTGTAGAACCCGCAGCTGCCTATCAGTCCGCCCTCGTCCTTCAGCGTAATCCCCCATCGGAGTCCGGTGCCGTCCCTCCACGGTCCGAGGATGTACATCTCGAACTCCTCCTTTGCGGCTTCGAGGTCCTTCGGAGCTGGATAGGCGGAGCCGTGGACTATCTCGGGCGTTGAGAAGTGCTCGAGGTACCATCCGATGTCATCGGGGGTGAGCTCTCTCAGCAACAGCCTCTCGGTCGCTATCGTCGGGAATTCCCTGTCTTCGTTCATCGTCAGCAACCTTTTGGGGTAAGCAGGCGGCAAGCATTATCCTTTGCCATCAATCGTTGGTTCTATCTACGTATGAGTCATGTAGGCATCCTCTGTAAATCATGTTCCCGGAGCACTGCAAGGGGGTCAGCGTGAGGTCCGTCGACTTCGAGCTGACGGAGGAGAACATCCGAGGATACCTCGCTGGTAGGAAGGCGTACATCAGGACCGAGTTCATCGCGTTCAACAACGGGGACTCCTGGGCGGTGGTCGAGGTGCGGAAGCAGGCGGTGAACGGCGTGCTGCAGCCTATCGAGTCCGTTGAAGTGGTTGCGCTGCCGCGTGAGACCTCGTTCGTGGACGCACCCTCGCTCGATGTGCTTTCCGCCTCGGTCATGGGGGGGTTGAGGGAGTCAGCCGGGACAAGATGCGTGGTCGTCCGTGGAAGGGCGGATCACGTGTCCTTCTTCATCGACGAGGAGCCTCTTCGGCTCACGATATTCGACGTCGTCCCGCCCGCACCCTCCAAGCTGGTGGACCTCGTCGACGAGACTCTGAGGAGCCATCTGCAGAACCGTTACATCAAGTACAGCGTCGAGGAGGTGGACATCCGCGACTTGAGCGGACTCTGCGACGCCGAGGCCGTGTTGTTCCCGTGCAAGGCCTCCGGACTGGAGCACAAGAACGCCATCGGCTATCTCGATGGCACCCCTCGGTTGGACGAAGAGGCTATAGAGAAGACCGTGCTCGTCGGATGCAGTCTGTCCGCGAGGATATTCAAGGCTTTGTACGGAACCGAGCCCCGCCTCGTGAACATGTGCCCAGTCGACCACACTCGACTGGCGGCTATAGACGGCCCGGTGCTCACGAAATGCTGCAGGGTGAAGGAGGGCTGCGACCTTAGAGGGAACGTCGCCATCGTGCCTTGGGGCGCCCGAGTGGCGGACGTCACATGTGCGCTGCAGAGGCTGTTCGGCTAGATGTCCAGCTGGTCCTCCCTGAAAGAAACGACCGGACATGGCCCTAGACACGAGCCGCAATGGTCGCAGGACGCCTCGTCGACCGTGACGCGTCCATCGACCGCAAGTGCCCCGTTCGGGCACCTGCCCACGCAGATGCCGCATCCGGCGCACTCCATCGCCCTGATGACGACCTGTCTCAGGGCGGACGCCTTTGTTCTGAGTTCCTCCTCGTCCTTCGCCTTGATCATCGCCGCTCCTTCCTGGAAGACGGTAACCTTGGCGACCTCAGCGATCCTTCCATCAGGTGACATCGCCACCTCACCGATGATGTTCAGCAGGTTGCCGACCCGTTTCATGTCGAGGGGTCGGCTGAACACGCCTTCCATGCTCAGGCCCTCGACACACGGGCTGTAGCCTTCCGTGCTGTGGAACGTCAATAGCCCCGCAGGGTCATCGGCACGCGACCCGGTCGGGAGCCTGGACTCGTCCACGCCAGCCGCCTGGAGGATGGGGCGCGGGGCTTTCTTCCATCTCCAAAGGCCGCACTCCAGCCATTCATCGGGGAGCGATCGGTCCGAGGAGTGCGATTCCAGGAACCGTTGCCATCTCTCGTAACCATCGGCCGAACCCCTGGCGCGCACCAGGTCCGCGAGGTCCGCGGAGGGGCACATGAAACAACCGATCCTCTCGAAACCGCGCTCGTACAGCTCGTTGTATGGCGCCTCCCTGTCGAACAAGTAGAGCCAGACGTGGAGCGCGGTCCATCTCTGTATGGGTGAGGCGCCTATCTGATTCGGAGTCCACGGGTTTCTCCAGACATCGCCTTTGCGCGCCCTGCTCTCCGATTCGTACGCTCTCTGGCCTATGAACGACAGCACGCCGTCCGGGAAGTGCCTCTGTATCAACCTTGTCGCCGGCCCAAGCTTGCACGTCTTGCAGCACCATCTGAAGTCCTTCGCCGGCGGGCCGAATCGCGGGAGGTTCTTCCAGAACGCGTCCCCGGCGCACTCGACGACAACATCCAGGCCGTACCTCTGAGCCGTCCTCGCGACGTTCGTTTTTGTCTCCTCGAACTCGAGCCCGGTGTCCACGAACAGCATCGTGGGCCTGATGCCGCTCTCCAGCACCAGGAGCAGGGTTGCGAGGCTGTCCTTCCCACCGCTGTACGACACCGCCACCGGGAGCCCTTGTTTCGCCACCGTCCCCTTGACGAACTTCGTTGCTTCGGACGCGCGTCGGTCGATGACCTGCCTGTTGGCGAGAACGACGTCATGCCACGAGGCTTCGTGTCCGTGTCGGTCGACATCCTGTCCAGTGACGACCCACCTCGTCTTCACCGCCGTCCCGCGCTCCCGCTCCATCATCTCCGCCGACGTCATCTTCGAGACGCCCACGGACACCGCATCCCCCGACTCGTCGAGTACGATTACGTCATCGCCGACGGCGATCTCAGGGGCGCAATCCAGGACGCCGACGGCCAAGGCGCTCGCCTTCCTCTCGCGGATAGCCTCCGCGGCGCCGCTGTCCACCCTGGCCCAGCCCATCGAGGCGAGATGCTGTATCCTCTTAGCGGTCCTCGGCCTGGGCATGAACTTCTGGCCAGCGACGAGGTCGAATCTGACAGCTCCGACCACGTGTCCGCCGACTATGACTTCGTCCATCCTGTCGAGGTCGGGGGCTTTGTTCAGGAGGACTATGTGTCCCTCAGGTACGGACGCGATCCCGCATCCCTCGCCGAACTGCGAGTCCAGAAGCGCCCTTATGGCCTTGATGTCGCTGGCAAAAGCGGGCCTCGCATCGCCTGGAGGGGTGAGTATGACCTGTCGAGTGGGTTCGCCACAGACGCTGCAGGCCTTCTGCTCGAGCACGGGCACGTCGCACTTGTCACACCATCGAAGGTGCATCCTGCCGAGCCTGACAGCGGACACTTGACACGCACCTGGAAGGCTGAGGACGACGTCGACGATCTGACGCCTACTCCAATGCCTTCAGCTGCTTCACGACAGCCTCGACGGCGTCCTTGGCCCGCTCGATCCTGTCCTCGGCCTGGAGCCTGCTCATCCCGGGGCCCGTTATGCCGAGCCCGACGGGCTTCTCGTGCTCGACGGCGAGGTCCGTTATCTTCCTCGCGGCCTGCCCGATGACCACCTCGTCATGCTCGGTCTCGCCCTCGATCACCGCTCCGATCGTGACGGCGGCGTCGATGGACTCGTCCTTCAAGAGCCTCTTGACGGCGAGCGGTATGTCGAACACCCCTGGGACGGTGATGATCTTCGCCACGTCGACTTCCAGAAACTTCGCGTGCTCCTTGGCCCTCTCGAGCATCATCTTCGTGAGGTCGTAGTTGTACTCACTGCAGACGATGCCAATCCTGTATCTCTTCGCCATCTCCTACATCCTCCATTCACATAGATCCTATCGTATCGGTCCAACGTCGTCGAAGCCCTGCCTCAGCCCCTTGCCGGCGTTGGCCTCCAACCTCTCCGGCCGGAACAGCAGGTCGAAGGCGTTCGCGGCGTGCTCCCTCGCCCTCCTTTCGGCGAGCCAGGCGAGCTCCTTGGCGTCCTTGGCCTCGTCCTCGTGGACGAAGACCTCGATGATATGTTTGTTCGTCAGCAGCTGCACGCTTATCAGCCCGCTGGACGCCTCGTGGGCGCAGGTCTTGTCGATCGCCTGCGCCCCCGGCATGCCGAGCGCTATCACGATGTCGCAGCCTCGCTCCTCGAGCAGCTTCTTCGCCGCGACGGGCAGGTCCTTGATGCCAGGGACGGTGTAGCGTTCGATCCTGAAGCCCGTGCCCATGCCTCGCAGCTCGTCCATTGCCGCGGCGCCCATGTCGACCCTCGCGAAGGTCGTGTCAGCGACCCCGATCCGCTTCATCGGCGCGAGGCCTCCTCGAGCTTCTTGCTGACGGTGTTGAACGCTATCACCTTGCTGATGATCTTGCGCGTGCCGTCGAGGTCGTGGTCGAGGTGCGGCATCCGGACGACCTTGACGTCGAGGCCGCGCTCCTTGAGGTCGGCCTCCAGCTTCCCCGGTTCGAAATGCTGGTCGTACCCCAGCGCGATTATGTCCGGCCTGAGCTCGAGCACCACCTCATAGATGTCCTCGCCGTCCCTTCCAAGGACGGCCTCGTCGACGGGCTTCAGCCCCTGGACGAGCTCGACCCTCATGGCCTCGGGCGTTATCGGCTCATGCTTTTGCTTTCGTACTGTGTTGTCCGTCGCGACGACCACCACGAGCTCGTCGCCGAGCTCACGCGACCTCTCGAGATAGTGGAGGTGCCCCAAGTGGATGATATCGAAAACCCCTGTCGCCAGGACGCGGACCATGTCCTTCACCCCTTCCCGTATTCCTTCCAGGCCGAGATGATGTCCACGCCCTCGAGGAACACGAGCGAGTTGCGCTCTGCGTAGGCGACCGCCTCGACCTTGGGAAGGGCGTTGCCGTCGTCCCCCATCATCTCGCAGACCGTCGCCGACGGCACGAGGCCCGCCATGATGACCAGGGCGGTCGACAGCTCAGTGTGGCCGAACCGCGTCTCGAGTATCCGTCTCGACGCGTTGAGAAGATGGACATGTCCTGGGGCCCTGAAGCCCTTTCCGAACTCCCTCTTGCCCCATCCGTCCTCCTTCGAGACGGCCTCTCTGGCCAGTCTGGAGAACTCGGATATCGTCCACGCTCTGTCGTTGTCCGTGATCCCAGTGAAGGTCTTCCGGTGGTTGATGGTTATGCCGAAGGCGGACTTGACGTCGTAGGGTATGTCGTTCGGCATCAGCCCGTCCATGACGGGGTACTTGCCCGCAACGTCCTTGAACAGCTCCGCCAGGAAAGGCAGGCCGAGCGAATCCTGGACCGCGGCGTCCGCCGTGGTGCATATCAGCCCGCCCGCGTCCTTCCTCATCGTCCGTATCGTCTCCGGCGTCACGTGCTCGGAGGCGACGACCATGTCCGTCTCCTCCTCGCGACCGTCCGCGTCGTAGACGAGCACGATCTGCCCTCTGCGCAGGGCGTCAATGGCGTTTAGCACGGCTGTTGGAGCCATCAGTCCGCGCATGCCACATCCCGATAATATGCATGGCGTAGCTACTATCCCGAGGGTATCAGTCTATCCTTCTTAAGGCCTCGGCGGGAGCCAGCCTGGCTGCCTTCCTCGAAGGAGGCAGTGTCGAGGCTATGGTCACGAGGAACGCGATGAGCATGACCAGCAGAACCTCGCCCCACGGTATCACGAACTCCGAGAACTCCGAGAACCCGCCCCACGTGAACAGGCTGCGCGATATGAGCAGCCCGAGAATGACGCCCATGGTGATCCCAAGGAGGGACACGAAGGAGGTCTCGATGAGGAACGTCTGCAGCACCATGGTCCTCTGGAAGCCTATGGCCCGCATGACGCCGATCTCCTGCCTTCTCTCGGATATGTTCCTGACGGTGATTATCCCCAGGCCGGCTATGCCCACGACGAGGCCGACGCCGAGGAAGAGCTCCATGAGCTGCATCACCGATGAGGAGACGCTCATCGCCTCCTCCACGATGTCCCTGACCACGATGGCCGTCAGGCCGTATTCCGCCAGCGCCCTCTCCAGCGCCTCCTTGACGTCATCGTCCGTGAGGCCGTGATCCGCATGTGTGTCGACATAGAACAGCGTGTCCGTGCTGGTGGGCGCACGCTCCCTCACGAACGACTTGTTGGTGAACGCCCCGCCCACGAGCATCTGGTCCATGATGCCGATGACCTTCACGTCCTCCGTGGAGGAGTCCGCGAACGTGATGGTGACGACTTCTCCGACATCGACGAACCATCCTCCGAAGGTCATCGACACCATCATCTGCGCCACGTTGCCGTCGAGGATGACGAGGCTGCCGTTGTCCCTCACAGCGTTCCATGCGTCGACGTCCGAAGCGTACTCCTCGGCCCTCTGAGCGAGGGAGAAAGTCCCTTCCGTCAGCATGGTGTCGCTGAAGCCTATCAGCCCCCTGTTCGAGGTCGCGTCCTCGCCTTTGACCGCCATGGACACCATGGTTATCGTCGCCGTCTCCACCCTCGCGACCGCGTCCGCGCCGAGGGTCTCGTCCACATGATCGACGGCCGCGGTCATGTTCGACTCGGGTACCTCTCTGAGCGAGAAGCCGATTATCTCGAACCCTCCAGAGAAGTTCTCGGTGAGTGTGTCCACGCTCTCGCGCTGGAATGAGGCGATCATGGCTATGACTATGACTGTGAACATGATGAGGGCGAATATGAACAGGGTGAGCCCCGTCCGGAACTTCTTGTTCATCGGGTAGCTTATCGCCGCCCTGAAGACGGGCAGGAGCGCCCTTCCCCTTCCGAAGAGCCGCACAAGCCCGGCCAGCATGATGTCGCTGTTGAACATCGCGATGAGGACGCCTCCCGTGACCATCACCACTCCGCCGACTATGAACATCTCGAGGTCGCCTTCGAGGGTGCCGAACAGGAGTCTGTCGAAGCTGTCATCAAGCGTGTATACGATCATCCAGAGCCCTGCCAGGGTGAACGGCACCCTCGGCTTGACGAACCTCGTCGCGACGATGGCCAGCCCGAACGCGGTCAGGGCCATGCCCAGCGACGTGCCCGCAGCCTGCCTCGACAACGCTCCCCCGTACATGAGCAGCCCTCCGAGCACGGCGGCCATCACCCCCGACAACAGGTATCTCCTGTCCGACTTGGTGAGGATGGGCTCTGGGATGTCCCGGATCGCTCTCACTATGTTGAGTCGGCTGACCCTCCAGGACGAGACGACAACCGTAAGCACGGTGATCAGGAACCCAGCGACGGCCGCCAATGCCAGGCTCGACCACTCGAAGTGCAGCGTCCACTCGACTCCCCCGCCCCCCATCACGACGGAGAACGCGCGTATCATCACGAACGCGATGACGAGTCCGACGAACGCCCCTGCAGCTGAGGCCAGGAGCGCGTAGGCCGTGCCCTCGAAGACGAAGGTCTGTGTGAGGTCCCCCCTGAGCATGCCCACGGCTCGCGATATCCCCATCTCGGACTTCCTCTCCTCCGCCAGCATCACGAATATGTTCACGATGAGCGCGACGCCGGCTATTATGGTGAACGAGCTCATCAGCACGAACAGCTGGGTGAGCATGTCCGAGACGCCCTCGGCCATCTCCACCTGTTCCCTCTTGACCTCGTTGTACGTGAAATCGTCGGCGTCCTGCATCACGGACTTGAGCTCGGCCACGGCCTCGTCCGTCACGAGATAGCCCTTCTCCATCGATCCCTCGCACGACACGTCGATGGTCGTGATCATGCCCGGACGCGCGAAGATCGCCTCCTGCGCGTAGGCGAGCTCCACGAACACCATCTCCGAGAACTGCCAGTTGCCTTGCCCTTCGTCCTTGGCTATCGCCGACACCTGTAGCGATACGGGGAGGCCGTTCTTGGGATAGATGGCGACCAGGTCGCCTGTGTCGACGTCGAGGGAGTTCGCAAGATCCTCGTTGATGACGGCCCTGCCGTCGGTTATGAGCTCCAGTGATATGTCGTTCCCCTCGATGTCTTGGAGGTCGTTGACCATGTGCTCTGGGTCGTATGCGAACAGGATGGCGGACGCGACCGATGAGCCGGTCGCAGGGTCGACAGCCGCGGCCACGTCCCTTATCGTGGGCGCGGCCTCGTCGACGTACTCCAGGTCGCCCGCCTTCACACGGTCCACGAGGTCGTACGCCACGCTCTCGTCGAAGAACTGGTAGATGCCGATTTCGTCTTCCACTGAGACGATCAAGTCCACTTCGCCCAAGCTCTCGAACACGTCGCCCTTGATGAGATAACCGACCGTGTCCCCGACGACGAGCGCCGCGGATATCATCGAAGTGGCTATCAGAAGCCCCACCACGATGATTGCCGAGAACCGCTTCCTCCGGGATATGTTACGGAAGGCCATCCGTGCGAACACGCTCCTCCTCGCCGCAAGTAGCCCGACGGCCATGAGGACGATGATCGCGATGACAGTGAGCTGGGCAAGGGCGCTCATTGGGTTGCACCTCAATATGGGGCGGGCGCGAAATCCTTCTCTATGACGCCGTCTCTCATCATGACTATCCTATCGGCCATCCTGCCGACGTTGTAGTCATGTGTCACTATGATGAACGTCTGGCGGTTCTCCTTGTTCAGCTTCCTGAGCAACGCCATTATGTCTTTGGAGTACTCGCTGTCGAGGTTCCCGGTCGGCTCGTCGCCGAAGACGATCTCGGGGTCGTTCACAAGGGAGCGCGCGATGGTGACTCTCTGCTGCTCCCCGCCCGACAGCTCGGAGGGTTTGTGGTCCTTCCATTCCTCCAGGCCAACGGATGAGAGGGATTCCAGCGCCTTCTTCCGCGCCTCCTTCGGCGAAGTGCCGGAGAGAAGCAGCGGCAGCTCGACGTTCTCAGCGGCCGTCAGGACGGGCAGGAGGTTGTACGCCTGGAATATGAAGCCGATCTTCTCCGCGCGATAGCGCGTTCGTTCACGATCGGACATGTCGGTTAGCAGCCTGCCCCTGATCCGGACCTCGCCGCCAGTGAGGTCGTCGAGCCCGGACATGCAGTTCAAGAGAGTCGTCTTACCGCATCCGGAAGGGCCCATGACGGCGATCATCTCCCCTTCCTCGACGGACAGGTTCACGCCTCTGAGGGCATCGACCTTGACCTTCCCGGTGTCGTAAGTCTTGGTCACCTCTTTGGCTACCACTATCGGTGCGGTCTGGTCTGCGGTCCTTCTCCCTGCTACGCCAGCGGAATCGTTCATGCTCTGCCTCCGCGCTATCACGATGCGACGCGCCCTCACGCACGTTGCGCGACGCGCGTCCATCCCGTTTGGTGAAGCGGATGAAGTCTATTATAAATCTTCACGTCCCCCCACCAAAGGGAACCCAGGACGAGCGAAGGATGCGTACGCATTGACATAGGTATGCTGTCGTCGCATCCGCCACACCCTCCACGCCTTCGGCAGGACGGAGGCGTTTCGACGGGCTGACCGAAGTCACTTTATATATCTCGACCTCACATGTCATGGGTGATGTTGGACTCCCTGGACTTAATGGAACAGCTCGACACTCGCGACGTGCTGGACATGGTCGCCGGCCTGCCCGATCACCTGTCGGAAGGCCTGAGGCTCGGGAGAGCGACAGGAGCAGAGAGCACAGGTTTCGACAGTGTCGTCCTGTGCGCGATGGGGGGGTCGGCGATCGGCGGGGACCTGGTGTCGCATTGGGTCTCCGAGACGACCGATATCCCGTGTCGCGTGGTGCGAGCCTATCATCTGCCCTCGTTCGTCGGGAAGAGAACGCTCGTCATAGCCGTCAGCTACTCAGGCAACACGGAGGAGACGCTGAGCATGGTCGAGGAGGCCGTGTCGAAGGGGGCCGATGTCACGACGGTGTCTTCCGGGGGGAAGATCGAGGAGATCGCGGCCGATGCGTCGGCGCCTCATTGCAGGATACCTCCCGACCTGCTGCCGCGCGCCACGATAGGTTATGTGGTCGGAGCCATCACAGGCATCCTCCAGTCCAAGAAGGTGCTCGAAGCGGAATCCGATGTCAGCGACTCGATCTCCGTGCTGCGGAAGGTCATCGCCGACTGCGGTCCGGGAACGGACACGTCATCCAACCCTGCCAAGAAACTCGCCCATGAGCTGCACGGCACAGTCCCGGTCATCGTCGGTTACGGCCTCTCATCGCCGATCGCGAAGAGATGGGCCAATCAGCTCAACGAGAACGCGAAGATGATCGCCTTCGGTTCGGAGCTGCCGGAAATGAACCACAACGGCATCGTCGGATGGATGGGGGACGGCCGCAGCAGCGGCTTCTCGATGGTGTTCCTCGACCACGACACGCTCGACGAGCGCATGGAGCGACGGGTGGAGGCGACCAAGGCCATGGTCTCAGGACGCCTGCGCGTGTTCTCGTCCCGATCCATCGGGGCCTCGCTCTTGGGCAACATGTTCTCCCTCGTCGCCGTCGGCGACTATGTCAGCGTTTACAGCGCCTTCCTTAGGAAGGAGGACCCGTCCACGACGATGCCCATAGAAGAGCTGAAGAGGATTCTATCGAGAAAAGGGAATCGCGCATGACTGTCATGCGTCGTTGTACAGAAGGACATGGTTAAAAAAAGTGCTTTGAGAGGGCAGAGCCCTCCCGTCCGTGCATCCCATCCTTGACCTGCAAAGCAGGCCCATCCTTTCCCTTCTTCCTCGGTTGAGCGGGCGACCAGCGTCCCCCGGCCCTCGTTCGAAGGCTGTCGAGATCCTCTCGACGGTCCCGTCGTGCCGCTGGCGTTCACTGGAGCTTCATGCGTGACGCGACACGGGCCATCCCTTTCCTCGTGTCGCGGTTCTCCATCGCCTCAGCGATCTTCCTGCGGACGGCTTCCTTGCCCTCCAGGTAGTAGCGCTTCCTATCCTCTACCCATGCCGTCAATGCAAGCGTGACTGCCTCTGACACATCTTTGGCGTCTCCGCTCGCCACGAACATCTCCATATCCTCGGCGAGTGCGGCTGGCACCGTCGCCTTGATCGTCTCTGAGTTCCACGAGGACGCCTCCTCTTCAAGGTAGCATGCGATGGCATCCCTCACCACATCGGAGACAGAACTCTGGCCGACCCGTTCCCGGATGGCCTCGAGCTCCAGGAGGTCTTCCTGGGGAACCCGGACATTGAGACGCGCTGACTTGGAAGACATGCGATCTCGAGCCTCGTATGACAGATTGTCGCACAGATTATAAATAGATATCTAGAATTCGCGCGACCGCCGTTTCCGGTGGAACTCTCCGCGTCCGGGCTGGTATCGATGGAACGCTCGTACGCGACGCCGGGACTACGGTTCGGGATCCCGCGGCACAACCCCTTCCTGCCGAGCCATCATGGAATATGTTTTTAATCTCCGACGGATTCCCCAGTGAGCGTGAAGACCTCGAGGGAGATCGTACAGATTCTACGCGAGACGACGAGGAAGCACAACAGCTGGTTCAAGGAGTCCCTGCCGCTCATAGCCTCGGAGAACTTCACCAGCCCGCTCGTCCGCGAGGCCCTGAACTCGGACCTGCAGAACAGGTATGCCGAGGGCCTTCCTGGCAAGCGTTACTATCAGGGCAATACGTACGTCGACGAGATCGAGACGCTGTGCGAGGAGCTTGCCCGCGAAGTGTTCAGATGCAGATTCGCGGATGTGCGCTCGGTGTCCGGGACGGTGGCGAACCTCGCAGTGCTCATGGCGTTTGCGAAGCCTGGCGACAAGATGACCGCCGTGGGACTCTCGGACGGGGGCCATCTGTCTCACGCGAAGATAGGCGCTGCGGGCCTCAGGGGCGTTAGGACACATCACTATCCGTTCGACAAGAAGACGATGAACATAGACCCTGAGGGGGCCAAACGCCTCATCAGGGAGGTCAGACCGAAGGTCGCCCTTTTCGGACAGTCCGTCTACCTCTTCCCCACGCCGCTGGCGGAGCTCAGAGACGCGTTCGACGAGGTGGGTTGCGTCGTATGGTACGACGCGGCTCACGTGTTGGGGCTCATCGCCGGTGGCAGGTTCCAGGACCCTCTCCGCGAAGGGGTCGACGTGGTCTCGGGAAGCACGCACAAGACGCTCCCCGGTCCTCAGCATGGCCTTATCGTCTCTGACCTCAGGAAGGAGAGCTTCGAATCCTCGCTGAGGCGAGGCGTCTTCCCAGGCGTAACGAGCAACCATCACCTCCATTCCGTCGCGGCGCTCGCAGTCGCCCTCGCAGAGGCGAGGGAGTTCGGGGAGGCCTACGCCGACCAGACCATCAGGAACGCGAAGGCGCTCGCTCAGTCGCTCCACGAGCGTGGGCTCGATGTCCTGTGCGAGCCGCACGGGTTCACGGAGTCCCACACGCTCGTCATGGACGTCGTCGAGTTCCACGGGGGCGCCAAGGTGGCGAAGTCCTTGGAGGATGCGAACATAATAGTCAACAAGAACCTGCTCCCCTGGGACAACGACCCAGTCAGGCCGAGTGGCATCCGGATCGGCTCCCAGGAGGTCACGAGGTCGGGGATGAAGGAGAAGGACATGGCCGACATCGCCGAGCTCATCGCGCGGATCGTCGTCAAGGGCGAGGCGCCGTCGTCGGTCGTGGACGACGTCAAGGCTCTCAAGCGCGGGTTCACGAAGGCGCACTACTGCTTCTTAGAGGGCGAGGAGGCATACGACTACCCCGCCTCGTTGGGCGACCTGTGAGGGTCAGCGCCCTCCACATTTCTTATATGACCGTGAGGACTATCAAGTTGCGTTGGTTGTCGATGGCTGGAAGGACCAGGGCTCTTCATGTCGGCGTTGCCGCGGTGAACGTCGTGATATTCATCCTGGCGTTCACGAGCATATACCCCTTCCCCTCGGGGGACTTCAAAGTCGACCTGCCGTCTGCCAGCGAGATCGTCTGGGCGTACGACGCCGGCATCGTCACCGTGACCGCGCCTTTCTCTATAGACAACGGAGGGTTCTACGACGTGCGGGACCTGGTCCTCGACTACAGGGTGACGAACTACTCGAGGAGCCTGATCGCGGAGGACGCGATAGCGATAGGCACCATGAAGGCCGGCGAGGTCACCTCGGGGGCCATAGTGTTCGAGTTCGACCTCGTCTCGCTCTATGAGAGCGGCGTCACGTGGATGGTCTTCAACGACGACCTCCTTGATTTCGTGGTGGACGTCTCCTGCTACTACACGATGGGGCTTGTGAGGTTCGACGCCACGTACTCCGTGAGCCTCCCGTGGGACGCGCTGATACAGGAAGTGGCCGTGGAGGACGCCCGGTTCGACCTTTCGTCCAACGATCTCCTCGTCGACTACACCGTGGCGACCTCGGACATCCTGTCCGGCAGCACCACGGTGACCGTGACGCTGTACGAGGACGGCGTCGCGCTGTCGCAGGCCGTCGAGACGGTCTCGTTGGGCAGGGACCACCACGGCACGATCGCGCTCGATGTGCCGCTCGGCTCCCTCCCCGACACCGTCGGGCTCGAGGTCGTCGTCGCGGACTTCGAGGTAGAATCGTCGTTCGCCTTGTCGTCGGAGGTGTTCCCCTGACGCGCAAGAGCCGTATCCCGGACACGGTCTGGACCGCGTTCACCGAGACCATACGCTTCATCGTAGTGCCGATTGTCCTCGTGGATCTCATAACCGACAACTACCCGCAGCTCGCGACGGCGTTCATGTCGGAGATACGGATGTACATAATGTTCTTCGGCGGGATGATCGTCGCCTCCAGCACCATGGAGGCCGCGAACCGGGTGGGCACATACAAACGCATGCTCTTCGGACTCTCGGCGGTATCCTTCGTGTGCTTGTGGTTCTTCGTCGTCTTCGGCGGGGGCATCGCGGAGTTCACGTACGGCCCGTACTTCGTCAGGTTCGACATGAGCATGATAGTGTACATAGTCATATTCGGCCTCTCCCTCAAGGGCCTGCTGGTCATATCGACCTTCGCCGACCACCGGGGGCAGGAGCGCGAGAGGGTCAGGAAGAGGACGGCGGAACTCGCCAGGAAGCGGACCCTGGCGACGCGCCTCCCGTCACCACCGCCTCGTGCAAGGACATTCTCCGCCATGACGCCGACGGCCTTCGAGGTCTCGGCGGACGACATGGTAGGCTACGCGCCAGCCATCCCCCCTCGGCCGATCGCCAAGGACAAGAAGGTCTGCGAGATATGTGGCGCGGAGGCCGCCGTCAAGGACTACGTGTGCCGGAACTGTGGCGAGTGGTTCCCGCCGGACTCCCCGGGCTGACCCTTGTCCGCCTCAGCGACTCCACGAGCTCGCACACTTTGCACCGGTCGGATATGGTTGGCTCACCGCATTCGCACCGGCGCAGCGCGGCGGCCGGATACGCCCTCTCGATCGACGAGAGCAGCTCCTCGTGGCTCTTCAATATGGAATGCCTCGTTCCGGGATGCCTGTCCTCCAGCTGGGCCACGACCCACCTGTAATCGTTCCTCAGCGCCTCCGAGGCGTAGGGGCACTCGAGGTCGTGGTGCCGTATCTTGCGTATCATCGCGTAGAGCATGGCCTCATTCTCAGGTATCGTCCTTAGGGGCTGTATCCTGGGCACGAGCCCTTCCTGCACCCTCCTGTGGGGCCCGAGTCTGGCGAGACGCTCGACATCGCCTCTCGAGAAGTTCATCAAGATCGACTGCGCCGTGTCGTCCAGGTTGAGGCCGGTGGCGAGCCGCGTCGCCCCCCAGCCCTTCGCCGCGCGGTTCAGCGCGGCCCTCCGCATCACGCCGCAGTATGTGCAAGTCGACATGTTCCGCTCCGCCTCCGCGACGTCGTCCATGGTGAAGCCGTAGGTCTCCTTGAACGAGACGACGATGTGTTCCATGTCCAACAGTCTGCAGTTCTCGGCAACGATTGGTATCGAGCTCTCCCTGTAGCCCTCGATGCCCTCGTCGACGGTTATCGCTACGAACTCCAAGTCGCGTCTCCCCCCGAGCACCTTCTTCAGCACGTGCGCGGTCACGACGCTGTCCTTCCCGCCTGAGACGGCGACAGCCACTCGCTCGTCCCTTCCGAGGGTGATCTGCTTTCGGAGCTCGTGCCTGACGCGTTTCTCGACGAAGTCGCAGAAGTGCCTCTTGCAGAGTCTAGCGCCGCTGTAACGCACGTACACGGCCGACGGCTTTGCGCATTTGTCGCAAGAGGTCATCCTGGCCTGATTCAAACGGCGCGTATTTAATTCCTCTTTCGGCGCCCCTCCGGAATAGTTATTAGTAAACCTATGGCATTCGAGTCGCGATAACGGATGCAGACCATCTGGGTTGAGAAATACAGGCCGCGCAAGCTGTCCGAGGTGATAGGCCAGAAGGCGATCGTGGAGCGGCTCGAGTCGTATGTGAGGACGCGCAGCATGCCCCACATGCTCTTCGCCGGCCCCGCTGGCTCAGGCAAGACAACCTGCGCCATGGCCTTGGCCAGGGAGATGTACGGTGACGGTTGGCGCGAGAGTCTCATAGAGCTCAACGCCTCGGACGAGCGCGGGATAGATGTCGTGCGGGGGAAGGTGAAGGACTTCGCCAGGGCCGCGTCGATAGGCGAGGGCGACTTCAAGATCATCTTCCTCGACGAGGCCGACTCGCTGACGAGCGACGCGCAGGCGGCGCTCAGGAGGACCATGGAGCGCTACACCGCCACATGCCGTTTCGTCCTCTCGTGCAACTACTCATCGAAGATAATCGAGCCGATCCAGTCCAGGTGCGCCGTGTTCAGGTTCAAGCCATTGACGGAGGCGGATGTGAAGGAGTACCTCTCGTCGATCGCGTCGCACGAGGGCATAGACCTGAAGGCGGACGGGCTTGACGCTATATGCTCCATCGCCGTCGGCGACCTGAGGAAGGCGACGAACATGCTCCAGGTCGCGGCGTCGACGTCCAAGGCGGTCGATCAGGACACCGTGTACGAGTCGACCGAGAGCATCCGCCCGTCGGAGGTCAACGACCTGCTCAAGATAGCGTTGAAGGGCAACTTCAGCGGGGCGCGGTCGAAGCTGGACGACCTCATCGTGCGCCACGGGCTGTCCGGCGAGGACATCGTCCAGGCGATACACAGGGCCGTCTTCGACCTGCCAGTGGACGAAGATGTCAAGATAAGGCTCGTGGACAGGGTCGGCGAGGCAGAGTTCAGGATCGTGTCGGGCTCGAGCGACCGCATACAGCTGGAGGCGCTGCTAGCCCATTTCGCGAACGAGGGCAGCCGCTCTGGTCGACGCTGACGCCATCGCCCGACGGCGTCGCCGCGGCTGCACAAGGTTAATATACAGTCACCATCTTTGAGGCGCCAGAGGTCCCTTATGGCTAGATTCCCCGAGGCTGAGGCGAGAAACCTGGTGAAGAAGATATGCATGAACTGCTACGCTCGCAACGCCATAAAGGCCACGAGATGCAGGAAGTGCGGCTACAAGGGCCTGCGACTCAAGTCGAGAGAGACCAAGAAGGCATGAGCGGCCGGTCGTGTGGCCCGGTCGCCCGCGAATCGATTTTCCCGAATCGCCTGGATCGTCAACTATGCGGACCGTCCAGCGTGATGGCCGTCGTGAGAGAGAAAAAGAAAAAGTAGGTGGAGGGGACTCCACCGCAGTTGGGCATCACCCTTTGGTAACACATCTCCTCCGTTTTTGCGAAAAAGAGCTGTGTGCCAAATTCGCAGACGAGGATTCGTATTTATGATTATAACACTTCTGTCGCCATCGTCTGGCTGTTTTCATTTTTGCGCGCGTATCGGGGACTAGTATGGCATAAATGAAACTGCAATGTTTTTATTTTAATTTTGCCTATACCCCCGCATGTGGAAGTTCCTTCCCAACGAGAAGCTTGTCATAATGTCCCTCGTGGAGGACGCGACGAGGACGGACGCGCAGATCGCCGAACTGAACGGCATGAACCCAGGCACCGTCGCGACAGTGCGGAGGCGTTTGCTCGATGCGGGGGCTTTGTTCTTCGTCAACATCCCGTGCTTCAACAAGCTCGGGTGCGAGATGATCGCGTTCCACGAGGGGACGCTGGACCCGGCAGTGCCCTTCGACGCCAAGTCCGCGGACTACATGAATTTCTGCTTGTCCTCCCCTCAGACATTCGACGCCATAATCGGGATGAAGTCGATCATATTCTACAGCGTCCTCAGGAACGCGACGGAGCTCGAGGCATACATGGCCCATCACAACCGCTTCTTCTCAGGTGGCAACCGGGCCTCGAGGGCGAAGGTCACGACAGTGACGTTCCCGTACGCGGCGACGAGGGGGACATACTCGCTCAATTACGCCCCCATCGTCCATCGGTTCCTTCAGCTTGAGGGCCGCGAGCCGAAGGCCCGCGAGCCCGAGTCCGTCGACGTGACTTCTCTTGACCTCAGCGAGAACGAGAGGAAGGTCCTGATGGCCATAGTGGAGAGCCCGACCGAGCCCGACAGGGCGACCGCGGCAAGGATAGGCATCTCGCGGCAATCGGTGACGCGGATCAGGAGCAAACTGGAGGAGGAGGAGTACTTCAGGCACGTGTGCGTGCCAAGGCTATACAGGTGGGGCTTCGAGATATACTCCGTGATCCACGTGTTCTTCTCGTCCGACTTCGCGTACGGCGACAGGGCCGAGCGGGAGCCGAGGGAGCCAATCGAGTACTCCTTCTTCTCGCTGATCAAGGCCAACGAAGCCGTCGCGAACCACATGATATCCACGTTCCAGGATTACAGCAGAGGCCTGGACGAGGGGCTTGCGTGGTACCACAAGCACAAGGCCTTCGAGGCGGACCCCGCGATCACGATGCTCTCGCTCGAGCACTGCATAGAGCTCAGGACCCACGACTTCGCCCCGGCTCTGAGGCACTTGCTGGACGGCAGCTGACCCTCTCGCTTGTCCCGCACAGAGGAACTGGTAAATAACCTCCCGACCAATACTCCGGAGCGGTGGTACGGATGGACGTAACGCCTCAGATGACCAGTAAGTGGGTGAAGGCGGCCTTCCTGATCCTTCTCGGCTTGGTGCTCCTCGTCTACTCAGGGGGGCTCGTCGACGATTTCGAGCGCAACTCCTCCGAGGAGTTCAACCTGTCCTTCGAGTGGACCTGGGAGCTCGTGCGCATATTGCTGTGGATACTAATCGCGTGGCTCTTCGTCGACGCCGTGCTGATAATCGCGCTGAGCTTCAAAGCCGACCTGTATACCCTGAACGACGCGATGGTGCGGCTGAACGCCATCGAGAAGAAGGTGGACTCTTTGCGCCAGAGGACTCCGGCGAAGCGAGTCGTCGTCGAGTCGCCCCCCGTGTCCGACATGGATTTCTCCGAGGGCACCATCGATCAGGGAGCCCCCGAGTTCCAGGAACCGGAGAGCGACGAGCCCCCACCGCCCGTAGAGTGATGCGGGGCGGACGGCCCTCACTTCGCGTTCTTCCCAGCCTCGTCCAGCTTCTGCTGCCGCTTCGGGCAGTCCATGTTGATGCACAGCACCCAAGGCGCCTTCCTCCGCGCCTGCCAGACCTTGATGATCGGGGCTCCGCAAGCGTCGCAGGCCTCGTTCGTGGGGACGATCCTGCCGTTCTGAGGCAACGGGTACATCCTCTTGCATTCCGGGTACCTCGTGCATCCCGCGAAGCGCTTCCCCTTCCTGGACTGGATGGCGATCATGTCGCCGCCACAGTCGGGGCACTTGCCGACGAGCTTCTGCTTCTTCGCGCCGTCGCACTTGGGATCGATGCACAGGACGACGGGCGGCTGCCCCTTCGAGACCGTCTTTATCTTGGGGGCGCCACAGACCTCGCATGTCGACTCGGCCGCGAGGACGAGCAGGCCTCTGGGAAGGGGATACGTGTTCCTGCACTCCGGATAGCTCGAGCATCCGGCGAACGTGTCTCCGCCCTTGCCCCGTATCTCGACGATCTCCCCGGAGGCGCACTTGGGGCACTTGCCGAGCGAGCGTTGTTTCTTGAGCGCGTTCCTGATCTCGTCGCCGATTCCCTTCCTGTTCCTCTCAAGGGCGTCGATGATGTCCACTAGCATCGCCTGGCTCTCCTCGAGCACGTCGGGCTGCTCCCGCTCGCCCTTCGCTATGAGGTCCATCTCGAGCTCGAGGTGGGCGGTCATCTTCGCGTCCGTTATCTTGTACTCGTCATGCAGCCTCGCGTGGTCCTCGAGGGCGGAGATGACGGCCACGCCGCTCTCCGTCGGCTCTATCCGCTGGCCCTTCACGAAACGTCTGTCGAACAGTTTCTGCAACGCCTCGTGCCTCGTGCTCTTCGTGCCAATGCCGATCTTCTCCATCTCCTGGATCAGCGTGCCTTGGGAGAATCGGTTGGGAGGCTGTGTCTTCTTCTCCGTGGAGCTCACTCGCAACACCTCCACGGAATCGCCGGGCCTGAGCTCCGGCAGGGAGACCTCGTTCACTCTGAAGTACGGGTAGTATTCCCTCCACCCTGGCGACACGATCTCATAACCCTCGCTCACGAACGGCTCGTCCCCTATGCCCACTTCCACGCGGGTCTTCTTGGATTTGCATGGCGGGGCCAACGTCGCGAGGAATCGTCTCGTCACCAGCTCGTAGACCGTCCATCTGCCACCCTTCAGCTCGCTCTTCGTTGCGCCTTCGACGGGATGGATCGGAGGGTGGTCGGTCGTGCTGGACTTGCCTCGCGAGGGCCGTATCTGGTCCTGCGCGAGGATCGCCTCGGCCTCCTTGGAGAACTCCGAGCGCCTCAGCTTCTCCAGGATGACCTTCAGACTCAGGGACGGAGGGTACACGGTGTTGTCCGTCCTGGGATATGATATGTAACCGTTGGTGTACAGGTCTTCGGCTATCTTCATCGCCTGCGCTGCCGAGAGGCCTCTCTTGGTCGCCTCCGCGAGGAATATGGTCGTGTTGAACGGGGCGGGCGGGTATTCCGTGTTGTCCTTCTCGTCGACGGACCCCACGATCCCCTCCTTGGCACGCTTGGCCCTCGAGACGGCGCCCCTCGCCTCCTCCTTGTTGTCGAACTTGCCGTTCGTGTGGGACGCCTTGAACTCGGTTCCCTTGCGCAGGTCGGCGCCGACGATCCAGTATAGGGTGGGCTCGAACTCCCGTATCTCCTTCTCGCGGGCGACGATCAGCGCGAGCGTCGGCGTCTGCACCCTCCCGACGGACAGGAAGTCACTGCCCATCTGCCCAGATGCAAGCGACATGAAGCGCGTAAGCGACGCGCCCCAAGCCAGGTCGATGTACTGCCTCGTCTCGGCGGCCGTCGCGAGCTTGTAGTCGACATCCACGAGGTTGGCGAAGGCCCTCTCGATCTCCGCCTTGGTGAGCGCGCTGAACCGCGCCCTCCTCACCGGAGGCTTCGTCTCTATGTGCTCGAGCGCCTCGACACCTATCAGCTCGCCCTCTCGGTCGTAGTCGGTCGCGATTATGATCTCGTCCGAGCTGGTGATGATCGTCTCGAGGGCCCTCATCAGCTTCTTCGCGGAAGGCGTGACGGCCTTGACTGGTTCCACGTCGATGAGCTTCCTCGGCGGCGTCCTCTCCCAGTCGTTGAACTCGTCTGGATAGTCGAGCTCGATGATGTGGCCTCTTAGCCCGACGACATCGTACTCGTCCGAGTTCTTGGTAAAATGCAGCACCGAGGTACCGGCGACGCTCCGCCTCTTGTAGGTCCCGTCGGAGAGGATGAGGGCGATCCTCTGCGCGGCATGGCTCTTCTCACATATGATGAGCCGACGCATCTCTGGCAGGATGATTGGGGGCTTATATAACTGTGATGTAGGGCATCGTCGTCTTTCGGAGAGGCGTTCAAGAGCCGTGTCCAGCTACCGGCCCCGCCTCACCAGCGCCGTCTCCTGAGGTCGAGTAGCTCGCTTCGCCGGCGCCCGAGCCCGAGCAGCTCGACGGCGACGCCGGTCTCCTTCTCCACGAACCTGACGTAGTCTCTCATGGTCTTCGGCAGACGCGAGAAACCACCCTTCAGGACCTTGTCCAGCCTCGACGGTTCGAGGTCGTCCCATCCGTCGAACGATCGGTACACGGGCTCGACTCTGCCGAGGGTCTTCATGTCGTGCGGGAACCCGCGTATCCTCTTCCCGTCGAGCCTGTAGTGAGTGCACACCCTGAGCTTGTCGAAGCCTCCGAGCACATCTATCTTCGTCAGGGCGAGCCCGGTGAACCCGTTCAGCGAGTGCGAGTATCGCAGCACGGCCAGGTCGAGCCAGCCGCAGCGTCTGCTTCGCCCCGTGGTCGTCCCGAACTCCCCGCCCTTGTCGGCGATACGCCTCTTCGTCTCGTCGTGCAGCTCGGTCGGGAACGGCCCCTCGCCCACGCGCGTCGTGTACGCCTTGACGACGCCATAGATCATCTGGAGCGACGTCGGGGGCACGCCCGCCCCCCCGGCGGCGTTCGCGCTGACCGTCGTCGATGACGTGACGAACGGGTATGTGCCGTGGTCTATGTCGAGCATCGTCCCCTGCGCACCCTCGAAGAGTATCTTCTTCCGCTTGGAGAGGGCGTCGTTCAGGAGGACGCCGGTGTCGGTCACGAACGGCTGCAGCGCCCGCCCGTATCCGGCGTATTCCTTGAACGCCTTTTTCCGGTCAACCCTGTCCTCGCTCCCTAACGCTCCTAGCACTTTATTCTTAAGAGGTACCAGGAAGTCCATCTTCTCCTTGAGGGCCTTCTCGTCGACCAGCTCGCCCATGCGGACGCCCAGGCGCGCGACCTTGTCGGAGTAGGCGGGGCCTATGCCTCTCCCCGTGGTGCCGACCTTCGCACCTTTCCTGAGGCGTTCCTCGGCGCCGTCGAGGAGCCTGTGGTACGGCATGATTGCGTGCGCCCTGTCGCTTATCCTCAGGTTGCTGACGCTCTTGCCGCGCGCGCGAAGGTCGTCGATCTCCGCCAAGAGAACCCCTGGGTCGATGACGACGCCGTTCCCGATGACCGCGAGCTTCCCAGGGCGGAGGATGCCAGATGGGAGATGGTGTAATTTGTACAGCTCCTCGCCGACCTTGACGCTGTGGCCCGCGTTGTTGCCACCCTGGAATCGCACAACCACATGAGCCTCCTCCGCAAGGTAGTCGACGATCTTTCCCTTTCCCTCGTCGCCCCACTGCGAGCCTACGACGGTCAATGTCGGCATGTTCTCGCCTGAGTCATTGCCAGTTGCCGTATTAAAGGTTCTCAATTCCGCGGATGAGGCTCAGCTCTTGGCTATCTCGGAGAACAACCGGACCAGCTCCTCGGCCTCCAGGTCCGTCTTGATGCCTTTCGGGCTGAAGTGCGTGGCCGTCGCCGTCGCCCCGTGCTCGGTCAACCCCTCTATGAGCGCCATCATGCGAGGCGGCTGACGTTTCGTGCGACGCGCAAGCTCGTCGACGTCGTAGAAGAGTCCTGGCGCGGCCACCTCCTGCCTCCAGAGGTCCAGCATCCTGGAGCAGCGGCGGCTGGTGCCGAGCGATTCCTCAGGGGACATCGCGTTCAACGTCTGCTCGGAGTGGAGGTTCCCGGTCCACAGCGGTCCAGCGAAATCAACGGACGGTGCGGGGTGCTCGTCCACGAGCGCCCTAATGAGCGTCGCCCTGTCCGCGACGGCGTATCCGATGTTCTCCAGGGCCTCATCGGCCCTTCTGGCGCCGTTCCTGACCCTGAGATGGCATCTGTAGTAATGGTCCGCGTGGAAGCACAGGACCGGTTCGGCGCACCTGTCGTGCTTCGCCGCCGTCCTGACGATGTGGCCCATGAGTATGCGCAGAGCCGTCTCGTGGGAGAAGGTGCTGCGCATGGACCTGGCGCCGTATCTGCGGAGACAGGTCTTGGGATACGAGCCGGCCAGGGGTGCGGTGTCGGTCGCGGTGATGGCGACCATCCCGCCGTCGTCGCAGCTCTGCAACGCGGCGTCGATGAAGTCGATCGGCGTGCCGAAAGGGTCGACGTCGATGTATGTGAACCGTGCGTCGGCCAACAGTGCGCGAAGGTCCCTGCAGGACACTGCGACGTCGGGTAGGTCGTTCATCGCCGCATTTGCCAGCATGAGCTCGCACGCCTGCTCCGAGCGATCGTTGAGGTGGAACCGCGCCTCGGATGCGCACTCCTTGGCCATCCTGAGTCCGCGGACGCCGGAGGCCGCGAGCCCGTCCAACACGTGGTCGTCGCTGTCGAACGCGACCTTTCCGAGCATGACCGACACGTCACGGCTGAACTCCATCTGTCGGTTGTAGAACACTTCGCGGGTGGCCTTCCCTGGGCCCTTGCTGCAGAAGCCAGAGGGCACCATCAGTTCCGTGGCGCCCTCGCGGACCCTGACCAGTCCATGCGTCTTCACAGGTACTCGCCCTTCATGAGTCTCATTATCTTGTATGGCAGGAGGTTCCTGTTTATCGGTGTAACCTCGAGTATGCGGACATCGTCCCTCCTGCGTATGTCCTGGAGCAGCGGGTTCCTGGACTTCTTGTGGAGGGTGAGGATCATCGGTTTGCTCACGTCCATGGCGTCCTTGACGGCCTTCACGAACTTCTCCGACTCGACCTCCATCTTGCCAACCTCGTCTATGACGATGACGTCCGCGTTGGCGCTCGCGTCCTCGAGCGCGCTGACGCCGACCGTGTCGAGCGACTCAAGGTTCACACCGTACTTGCCGACGTAGAACTTCGACTCGGTGTCGATGTGTGCGAACACGGCCTTCTTCTTCGTACGCCAGTCCATGACGTAGAAGCCCACTCTTTTGCCGCTCTCGATTATGGGCTCCGTGATCATGCCACCGACCACGAGCCCCTCGTCCTCGAGCATCTCTATGACCTTGACGAGCGCCTGGGTCTTCCCAGCTCCGGGAAGCCCGGTGATCCCTACCTTTATCCCCCTGGCTATCATCTCACCCCGTGGCTGAAACGCTGGCTATGATATGGATTTTCAAATATATAATGAATTGCATAAATCTAAATCCCCCGTCGCAAGACCCGTCGTCCGCCTCCCTCTCCGCCTGACAGGTCATCCCCTGTCCATCCTCGTTATGAACATGAGCGGGTAGTTCATCTCCTCGACGAACTCCATGCGCGCTTCGACCCTCCCGCTCTTGTACTTCACGACGAGGTCCACGTCCAGCATGTCGCCCGTCAGCGAGACGTAGTCGAACTCGCCCCGCTTGTTCTTCAGCTTCGTCCTGTCGATCCTTACCCGCACGCTCTCCACGAACGGCTGGGTCTTGCACCCCTCTTCGATCGCGCGCTCGAGTATCTCCACGTTGTCGGCGCTGACTGGTATGCCGACGAACTGGTGGTAGATGGTGCCCATCTTGATGCCTGCCTCGAATGCTGCTCGCTCGGAATCGCTACAATCGAAGTGCCTGTTCGCCTCCTCCTCTCTTGAATCGCTCATCCGCGAGAGCTCCTCTTCGACCCCGACAGAATCTGAGCCAGGACCTTGCGGAGGCGGTACGTGAGGTCGCCGTATTTAATGTTTGGTCGTCAACCGCCCAGGTATCCCAGCGGCTCCCTCGTCCGCGTCGTCAGTCGGCGGCTCCGGTCACTTGAACAGCATCTTCGCGTCCACGACGACGACGCCCTTCTCCTTGACGAACACAGGGTTCAGGTCCATCTGGTCCAGGATGTCCATGTACTTCACCCCGAGTTCGGACACCTGGAGCAACAGCTTCACGAGCGCGTCCCGGTCGACCTTTATCTTCCTGTAACCCTCGAGTATCGGCGCGGCCTTGATCTCGCTGAGCATCTCCTCCGCGTCCTGCTTCTTGATCGGGACGACCCTGAACGTCACGTCCTTGTAGACCTCGGTGTAGATACCGCCCAGGCCGAACATTATCGTCAGGCCGAACGTCGGGTCGTCTATCAACCCGACTATGACCTCGACCCTCCTGTCCTGCATGGACTCCACCAGTATGGGTTCCGTCTCGAACCTGCTCCTCATCTTCGAGAACTCGGCCTCGAAATCGTCCTTCTGGACGTCAAGCACCACGCCGCCCACGTCGGTCTTGTGCAGGATCTTCGGCGAGCATACCTTCAGGACCACGGGGAACTTCAGCTTCTTCTGGTCGACCTGGTCGTACGAGGAGACGACCTGGAAGTCCGTCGTCGGTATCCCGAACTCCCTGAGCAGCATCTTGACCTCGCTCTCAGTCAGGACCTTCCGCCCTTCCTTCAGAACAGAATCCATGATCACGCTGCTCAACCCGGCCTTCTCCATCGGCGTCGACGCCCTTAATCCTTGTCCTTGCCGTGTATCGCTTCCTCGCCCAGCTTCCTGCCCATGCTCAGAGCGCTCTTGTTGAGGTCGTAGGTCTGCTTGGGCACGATCTCCAGCATGGCCTTCTCCATCGCCTCGTAGCTGACGATGTTGGACACCTCCCGGAACGCACCCAGCATCACGACGTTCGCCACGATCCTCGTGCCCATCTCCTCGGCCGCCTTCGTGGCCTTGATCCTGTAGACGTGTCCAGAGGGCTTGTCCGTGACGAGGTCGGGGTCGAGCATGATCTTCGTCTCCGGCTTCACGTCGTGCATGTACTTCCTGTAACCCTGTCTCGACATCACCACGAGGTAATCAGGTATCTCGACGAAGGGGTAGTGCATCTCCTCGGTCGAGATCTTCACATCGCACCTCGAGTGGCCTCCCCTCGCCGACGGGCCGTAGGACTGCGTCTGGATCGCGCTCTTCCTCTTGACCTTGCCGTCGACGCCGGCCGGCTGGTCGTGCAGCACCGCCGCGCGCGCCAACACTATGCCCATGAGTATGACGCCCTGTCCTCCGAACCCAGTGAACCTAATGCCCATCTCCATGGGGACGCCCTCCTTTCCTCTCGTGGTAGCACTCGCGGTCCCTGCTGACGAACTCGCCGATAGTCACCTGGCCGGCGAGGTTGAGGTCCACGTGGTCGATCGCCGCCGCCCGCACCTTGTCCCGCCTTATCGATATGTCCTTGAACCAGTCCAGCATCGCGGTGGGATCCGACATCTTGTTCCTCCTGCCGAAGTTCGTGGGGCACTGCGACACGACCTCGACGAAGTTGAACCCCTTCTTCTCCAACGACGTCCTTATCGATTTCGTCAGCTCGTGCACGTGCCTGGTCGTCCATCTGGCGACGTAGTTCGCGCCCGCCGCGACCGCGATCTCCGCGAGGTCGAACGGGTATTCCTTGTTGCCATGCGGCGTCGTCGTGGACATGTAGTCGTGAGGCGTCGTTATCGACGCCTGTCCGCCCGTCATGCCGTAGATGTTGTTGTTTATGCATATCACATCGAGGTCCACGTTCCGCCTGCAACCGTTTATGAAGTGGTTCCCGCCGATGGCGCCGAGGTCCCCGTCGCCGGTGAACACCACCACATCGAGCTCCGGCCGGGAGAGCTTCAGCCCTGTCGCGAACGCGATGGCCCTGCCGTGGGTCGTGTGTATCGCGTCCGAGTTTATGTACAGAGGTATCCTGGAAGAGCATCCTATGCCGCTGACGAACACCGTGTTGCTCAGCTTCCACCCCATATCGTTGAACGCCCTGAAGAAGCAGTTCATGACCGTGCCGTTCCCGCATCCCGGGCAGAACACATGGGGCCAATGGTTCTTCCTGTAGAAGTCGAGGATGTCCATCAGATCGCCCCCATCTCTCTCAGCTTGTGCCGCACCTCGCCGGGCGTGGGCGGGTCCCCGCCTATCTTGGACAGCAGCTCCACACGCTTGCAGCCTGCCTCGAGCGCCACGCGCTTGATGTCCCAGTACAGCTGGCCCAGGTTCATCTCGCAGACCAGCAACTGGTCGCACTTGGCCGCGACCTCGTTGATCGGCTCCTCGGGCAGCGGCCAGATGGACTTCAGCCGCAGCAGGCCCACCCTGTCGTCCTTAGCTGCCACCTCGCGTCCTCCGAACGAGGCTGAGCCGTAGGACACGATCATCGTCTTGGAGTCGGGGCCCACGATCTCCCACTTGTTGATGTCGCGTCTGTTGTTGGTTATCTTCTCGTTGAGCCGTTTGACGAGTTCGAGGTGCACCCTCGGGTCTTCCGGCTCTATCCCCGCCTTTCCGGAGTGCGTTATGCCTGTGACCGTCGCCTTGTGCCCCTTCCCGAATGTCGGGAACGGCGGCACGAGCTCGTCCGGCACGTCGTAAGCCTCGTCGGAACGGCGCACGCCCTTCTCCTTCCTGTCCACTATCTTGATCTCCTTCGGCACCGTGAGTAGCCCGCGCATATGGCCTATCTCAGCATCGGACAGCAGGAACGTCGGCACGCGGTACTTCTCCGCGTAGTTGAAGGCTTTGACGGTAAGGTCGAACATCTCCTGGACGCTCGCGGGGGCGAACGCTATCACCTGATAGTCCCCGTGCGAGCCGTGCTTCGTCGCCATCACGTCCCCCTGGGACGCGCGTGTGGGCTGCCCCGTCGACGGCCCCCCGCGCATCACGTTGACGATCACTATGGGCGTCTCCGTCATCGCGGCGTAGCCTATCGCCTCCTGCATGAGCGAGAACCCTGGGCCCGAGGTCGCGGTCATCGCCTTCACGCCTCCCCACGACGCGCCTATCACTGCTGATATGCACGCGATCTCGTCCTCCATCTGGAGGAACTCGCCGCCGGCCTGCGGGAGTGCGATGGCCAGCCCCTCCGCGATCTCGGTCGAGGGCGTGATCGGATAGCCCGCGAAGAACTTGAGACCCGCCAGCACGGAAGCCTCCATGCAGGCCTCGTTTCCCTGGAGGAAGTACTCACCCGGCTTTATCGACATCCTTCTCACCCTCCTCCTCGTCGACCTCGGGCTTCCATGAGATGGCCTGGTCCGGGCAGCTCAGGACGCACAACTCGCATATGAGCTTCTCCGTGCGACCGTGGTTGAAACAGTTCTCAGGCGAGGATACGACGGCCGCGAAGTAGCCACGCTCGGATATGTCCGCCCCCTTGGAGAAGCATTTCTTGGGGCACATGTAAACGCAGACATTGCAGCCCTTGCAGTACTTCAGCTCGATCACGGGCTTCATCTGTAACCTTTCAGTTCAAACAGGTGGTTCATATTTGAACCTATTTGACATAAAATAATTCGCTAACACGTGCGCTGGACGTGCGTGAATGACGGTCGCGGCTCGATCTGATGATGAAATAGTCCAGCCCGCCGGGTCCGTGGGCGGACGTATGTCTTATCTCGGTGCCCGCCGACGGACAGCCACAATCGGTAAACTACTTGTCTTGTGACGCGCATACGCATGCTGGCGTCCGGCCTGGACAGATTTCTTCGTTCGCAGGCGTCGGAGCGACCGAGGGGGGACACAAACATGGGCAGAATGCGAAGAGACAGGTGGGCCTGCATCCTGAGCAGCTTGGGCGTCGTGGCGACAATGGCCTTTGCGATGCCCGGTAACGCGTTGGCGTCGGACATACCCGAGTCGTACTTCATCGAGGGTGTGCCGCTGTATCAGCAGATAGACGCGAAGGGCTGCGGTGCGGTGTCGTTGCAGATGGTGTTCGATTACTGGGGGCCGTTCATCGACCAGCGGGAGATATACAACGCCGCGCGGACCGGCGGCACGACGCTCCCCGACATGGCGCGAGGGGCCCAGTTCAGCGACCTGAGCACGGCGCAAGGCGACAGGTTCCTGAACTTCGTAACCGAAGGGTACACGAACAGACCCGTGGGCTATGCGGGATTCTACTACGCCTCCAGCGAACCGTGGCTCGATGAGCTGAAGCACATCGTGTCCCTGGGATACCCCGTCATAACGCTCGTCGAGTGGTGGGCCGACTACGATGGCGGGGACCATTATCGCGTGATCGTGGGGTATGACGAAGAGAGAGGCGTCATACTCATCAACGACGGCTGGTGCCGTGAGTTCAAGATCGTCATCGACTACGACGGCTCCACGGCGCAGTTCGCGAGCGACCTCGGCCGGGACGACGACTTCAAGCCGCTTGAGATGACCGAGGAGGACTTCCTGGAGACCTGGAGGGAGCTGGACACCGATCCGTGGGGCGTGCCTGGATTGGCGTACGGCGCGGTGTTCGTCGCTCCCTGGGAGGTATCGATCGACGCGCCCGAGACAGTCCAGGCGGGGGAAGAGATGGAGATATCCGCCAGCGTCACTTATCCGTGCGTCGCCCCGTTCGGAGACGAGGCCTTCCCGACGTTCCCGGCCTCTAGCCTGGACATATCGATGATGCTTCCATCGGGCTTCACGGTGCTGAGTGCGCCGTCGCTTCCTGACGGGCTGTCCGCAGGAGAGACGGTGGAGCTAAGCTGGGTCGTGAGGGCGCCGGTCGAGACCGGACTGTACGGCGGTGAGATATCCGCCGGCGGCCTCGTGAGCGGGTCGCTGGACGAGTGGCACGACTATCCCGCCTATGACTACACGGACCTGATCGGTGGCAGCTCGTCGTTCGTCATCGCCGTAGCGGCTTGACGACGCTGTCAGCCTCTGGCGGGCGGCTGGACGCGTCCTTGGCTCGTCCGCGTCCGAAACCTCTAGGTGGGGAGGCCTCGTGCCTCCTCCGAATCACTTTATCCCTTTCCTCCTTCGTCTCCGCGTCCAGACTCCCCCGGCATCCACGCGAAACAATTAATAGGACCATCAGGATAGACGGGGGGCGTAGACGATGAACGCACTCCAGGAAGAGATAGTCGATCTGAAAAGGGAGAAGAGCGCGCTCATACTGGGCCACAACTACCAGAGCAAGGAGGTCCAGGACATCTCCGACTTCATCGGGGACTCGTACGGTCTGTCCGTCCAGGCCTCGAAGGTGGACGCCGATGTCATAGTCTTCTGCGGGGTCGATTTCATGGCGGAGTCGGCCAAGATACTCAACCCGGCGAGGACGGTACTCCTGCCGAACCTGAAGTCCGCCTGTCCCATGGCGGCGATGGCGGACGTGGAGGCCCTCAGAGGCCTCAAGGCCGAGAACCCAGGCGTGCCGGTGGTGTCGTACGTCAACACGAGCGCCGCGGTGAAGGGGGAGACCGACATATGCTGCACATCTGCCAACGCCGTGAAGATAGTGAAGTCCTTGCCCGATGACAAGATAATCTTCGTCCCCGACTCCAACCTGGGCCTCTATGTCCGGAGGTATGTCAAGGACAAGGAGATACTGCTCTGGCCTGGTTACTGCCCGACACATGTCAACATACACGTCTCCGACTTGAAGAGGCTGAAGGCCGAGCACCCGGATGCGGTAGTACTCGTCCATCCGGAGTGCACTCCGGACGTCATCGACTTCGCGGATTTCGCATACTCCACCGAGGGGATAATCAGGCACGTCGTCTCCTCGTCGCGGAAGGAGTTCATAATAGGCACTGAGGCGAACATGAATCACAGGCTCAGGAAGGAGGCACCTGGGAAGACCTTCTACGCGGTGGACGCCGCGATATGCCCGAGCATGAGGGAGATCACGCTCGAGAACGTGCGCGACGCGCTCCTGAAGTGCCAGCACAGCGTCGAGCTATCGGACGAGGTCATCGCGAGGGCCAGGGTCCCCCTCGAGAGGATGCTCGAGGCGGGACGGCAGGATTGACCCTGCGTGCCCGAGCCTCACATTATGTCGCTGGCCGGGCCAATGATGAAGTAGACGCCGAAGGCGACCATGAGGACACCGCATGCGCCGAACACGATCTCGTGCACCGTCGGCGTCCACAGGTGCTTCGTCCTGAAGACCGCGAACGTCGTGAACGTGTACCACACGAGGTCGCAGCTCCAGTGCACGACGGCGAAGACGAGCACCACGATGACACCGAACTCCTGCGCGGTTGTGATGAGGACGGCACCGACGGTCGCCCACCACAGGAAGAAGTACGGGTTCGCGGAGGTCGTGATCGCCCCTGCCGCGAGCGGCTTGTACGGGAACATCTCGCACTCGCCGTTAAGGGTCATCTTTCTGGACCGTAACATCGACGCGCCGAGGAATATAAGCAGCCCCCCGCCGACCAGCCCTATGAGCGCCATCACGCGGTCGTCCGTGAAGACGTACCCGACGCTGAGGATGATCAGGGCCATGAGGGGGAACTCCACGATGCCGTGCCCAAGGGCCACCTTGATGCCGGCCTTCTCGTCCTCGTACCCCTTCGCGACGGCTGCGGCGAACACTGGACCAGGCATCATGACGCCGGAGAACGAGATGAGCACGGCGATGCCGAAGAACACCCAGATGTTGTCGGTGATGGGCTCCACGCCGGTACTCACGACGGACCGAGTATTTAACCGGTTTCCCGAGGCGGGCCAGAGGGCCGAACTGCCAATATACCCGGACTGCCATTCGCAGCGATGTGATGAGAAGAGGGTCAGCTGAGGGCGTGATGCCCCGTGATGAGCCCTATGAGTGCTGACAGTGCACCCGCGCCGTCGAGGCGCGCCTCATCCCGATCCGCTTGGAGGCGGCCGGCTGGCACGGTTGAGCCGCTTCAGGCGGTGTTCGGCATCCGGGCCAGAGTCGGCGCTCGGGCTGATGGATGACACGGGACCTTATCGCACGACTCGACAGAGTCGGTTGGCGTTCCGCACAGGTTGCCGCTCAGAGCAGCTCCCAGATCCCCACTATGAGCGCTATCACGCCTATTATGGTCTGGAACGCGCCCATGGCCTTGGTGAACTTCTCGATGTACTTGCCGACGGCTGGGAGCGCTGACATGATGCTGGCCGCGAGTATGAGGCCCACGATCAACAGGATCACGCCGCCCAGGCTGCCTATTTCGAGAATCCCGACGATGATCGCTATCACGCCGATCAACGCCTGGAATCCGCCCAGGAACTTCGCCAGCTTCTCCAAGTGCTTGCCCAATGCCGGGATCAAGTAAAGGGATCCCGCCAACAGGACCAAAGCGCACACAATCAGCATTAGACCTACCAACATTCTACCCCTCCAGAGGGAAACCTCCCTCTTCGGCCGTTGTATCGTTCTCAGATACTTTAATATATTCCATTGGCGGGGCTGTTCTTCGTGTTGGCTCCTTCGTTCCGAGCCCATCTGGATGTTCGGAGATGTGCGTCTGATCCGCCACCCGTCGGTCGGATGGCAGCCCGCACGTATGCCTGGACATGGCGTCCATCGTGGAGACGAGAAAAATGAGAAGTCGGGAGCCGCTCCTCGCGTGCTCCCCTTTGTGTGGTTTGACGCCTACCCATCCAAGAGGGCGGCCGCGTTCTCGAGCTCGGCCGCGCTGGCGTTGAAGCCGTCCGCGAGAATGGCCATGTCCTCGGCGGCCTTCTGCAGGGCCCAGTCGCGCCATCCCTCGACCTGCGCGAGCTCCTGAGCGACGTTCTTCTTGCCTGTCGCCTGTGACTTCTCCAAGAGGCTTTCCCATACGCCGTAAACGTCGACGATGTCGACGACGCAGACCTCGCCCCAGCCCATGTTGCTGTAGATGGAGTCGATCACCGCATGGTACGCCTCGGGCAGCACCAGCTTGCCCCAGGACATCGTCGTGTAGGTCTCCAGCAGGCTGACGGCCTTGGCTATGTTGCCATTCTCAAGGAACCCTGCGACGGAATCCATCAGGACGGCGGTCTCGACGTATTCCGACCCTCTGTACCAAGCGTCCCAGAGGGCGTCGCCCCCGATCTCGTACAGCACTGAGTTCGCCTCCCTCGTCGCCGCGAGCAGCAGCGAGTTCACGGCGTCCGCCGTCTCGGGGTCGATGTCCCCCGAATGCTGCAGCGCGTCGTCGAGCGCGTCCTTGGCCACGCAGAACCGCTCCAGCGCGTCGGCCACCTCAGAGAAGTCTATCCCGGGGTCCAGGTTCTTCGCCGCGGCCCTGAAGGTCTCGATGTTCCCGCTCACGACACCGTACGTCTCGTCGAACTTGACCGGGATGACGTAGGCCGAGTCCAGCCTGTACAGGAGGAGCGTGTATATCTGCTCCGTGACGGCGATGCTGTTGGGTATGCAGTACTCGATCGTGTCCAAGTCCGTGTGGTACAGCGAGTCGTAGAACATCCCCCAGCTCCAGAGGTGGACCGCCGGGTAGCCTATCTGTGCGTAGACCCACGAGTCCTGCCACGTGTCCTGGATCCATGGGTGGACTGGTCCGTCGAGGCCGAGGTCGCTCACGACCTCGTCGCACACCTCCCTGAGCTCCGGAGTGGCGTCGAACCAGAACTGCCAGTCAGCGCTGATGACGTCCAGGTTTATGCACGCGACGAGCTTGTCGCGCAGCTCCGTGTGGGAGTTGACGAAGGCCTCCGCCCCGATGAGCCAGTTGAACCACGAATCGTCCAGGCCGCCAGCCTCCTCGGAACCAGTGGCGATCACGATGACGGTCCGCTCGTTCACGTAGTTCTCCATCAGGTTCTGCGCCATGTCGATCATCGCGCCGATGCCGGTGCAGTCGTCGTTGTAGCTCACCCACCAGTTGTCGTAGTGCGCCTGGATGACGATGTACTCGTCCGGACGGACCGTCCCTGGTATCTCGCCCACGACGTTGTACGCGTAGCTCCTGAAGTAGTCCGTCTCGCCGTAGAGTCGCACCGTGACCACGTCGTCGGCCATGAGGTCCTTGAGATAGGCAGCGTCGTTCTCGGAGATCGAGAACAACGCTATGCCGTAGTCTCCGACCGAGTCCTGCTTTATCGCGTCGTCGAGCGGGTACTCGTCATAGCTCCCGTAGTTCACGATCGCGGCCGCGCCCCACGCCTCGGCCTGGGCTGCCTGCATGGAGTTCCAGCCCCATACGGTGTCGTCCCTCTTCATCAGCATGATCTTCCCTTCGACATCGCCCGCCGCGATGATGTCGTCGTTCGTCCCGAGGCCGACATCGACCAGCTCGCCCACGATGCCCTCCGGCCCAGTCGTCGGGCTGCTTGAGTACACCGTGCACATGAGCTCCTTGACGGGCGCGCTGGACGGCGTCAATATGTTGAACCCGTCGACCGCGTAGCCCACGTCGTCAGCGGACAGCAGGTCCCAAGTGTCGACAGGGAACTCCTCGAGCCTGACATTGTCGAGGCCTATCTCGACGAACTTGCCTCGCAGGAGCTCTGCCGTCTGATGGTCGATATCCGTTCCCGCGATCTTCTGCTTGCCCTGCGACACGAACTCCGCCAGCTCCATAGCGTTCTCGACGTCTATGCCTTCCATTAGCTGACGTTCTATATCCGTCAAGCCATCGAAGGAGGCGTACTTGCCGCCCATGGCGGTCATGCCCACGACGGGCAGGACGAACGCACATACGGCGACAGTAGCCAGCATGCGCCTCGTGGCGCTGGGCGACTCTTGCTTCCCATTCGAATTCATTCTATGCTTCCCCCCCACCTGATGTGGTCCGCCAAACGCAGTCAGGTGTTGCCTGTGAATGGGTATCACCGTATTTCATCTTATTCGGGCCAGTCCCGTGTCAGGCCATCGTATCGGGGGCGGATCACACAGCCCTCACGGTGATGATGTGAGAACGGGCCGACTTCGGCCCGTGCGGATATGTCCTGCGCGTCCTTCAGATGTCGATGCTGCCGTAGTCGATGTCCGATGTCCGCTTGAAGTAGCCCTTCGCGTGCATGCAGTTAGGGCACTCGTCGGGCGCCTCGGTCCCCTTGTGGATGTACCCGCAGTTCGTGCAGAACCAGGCCTCCTCCTTGTCGGACTTGTAGAGCGTGCCGTCCCTCAGGCGGTCGAGGAGCAGCTGATACCTCTTCGCGTGGTGCTTCTCGCTTATGATGACATGCTCGAAGTACTTCGCCTCTTCGGCCTTCCCTTCCTCCTTGGCCTCCTTGGCGAAGGTCGGATACATGTCCGTCCATTCGTACGTCTCGCCCTTCACAGCCTCCACGAGGTTCTCCTCCGTCGTGCCGACCACGCCGAGCAGCTTCATTATCATCGCCGCGTGCTCGTACTCGTTGTCCGCCGTCTCCTCGAAGATCTTCGCTATCGCCTGGTGCCCCTCCTTCTTGGCGGCACCGGCCCACTTCATGTATTTCGCCCTCGCCTGGGCTTCACCGGCGAGAGCCGCCTTGAGATTCTCCTCCGTCTTGCTCAAGATTACCCCTCGGACCGAGGGAACGGCCTGCCACCATAAGTACCCCACGCCTTATCACTGCGGTAGCCGATGGTCAGGATTGTATCGACACGATGTAGTCGATGAACTTGCTGAGCGGCATGCCGTCCTTCCAGCGCATGATGAGGTTCCCCTCCCTCGAGGGCTCTATCTTCGGGAGCCTCTCGTACATGACGCGCAGCCTGCCGTTGACTGGCCCCATCTCGATCGTGAATATCCTCCAGGCGTCTCCCCGCTGTCCCTTGTGCCTGAATGCGTAGATCGGCATGAGCCCCGCCCTCCTGCAGTCGTGGACCATCTCCTGCGCCTGCACGGCGAGCTTCTCGCTCCTGCTGAAGCGCAACACCGGGCTCGTGGAGCTCTTGACCTCGATGGGCAGCGATATGCCGTCCCTTATCGCCACGAGGTCGACCCCGAGCGAGCCCGCGCCCCTGATCACCAGGAACGGCTTGTCCTCTATCCTGCGATAGCCTATCCTCTCCTCGACGCTGCACGTCTTCGTGACCCTGGAAAGCACGTCCTCGTTCGCGTTCAGGATACCCTTTAGCTCGCGCTCAAAAACCTTGCCCATCCCATCCTCTTGGATACACGTATCGCGTCGCCAGAATTAATCTGTTTCTACATGCAGTCGGCGATGGCCTGCGAGTCGATGTCCTCCAGGACGAGCTCGTCGAGGTCGCTCGTGTGGAGGGCGCACTCGGTGTCCGGCGTCACCGGGGCGCGCGGCTGGTCGGTCTCAGCCGCCTCGCACTCGTACACCACGAAGAGCCTCTTCACCGATATGTTCTCGTAATGTCTCGTGACGTCGTACAGCGCCTTCAGCCTGATGCGCGCGAGGTCGAGGCCGCACCTCTCCTTCGCGACGCGCAGCCCCGCCGTCTCCGGCGACTCGCTCATCTCTATCCTCCCGGAGGGCACGCTCCAGACGGCCGCGGCGCCTCTCCTCACGAGGAAGACGCCCCCGGCCTTGCCCTTCACAACGACGACGGTCTCGCCCTTGCACGGCGTGTAGTCCAGGTCTATCTCCCTGTCTAGGAGGTCGAACTCGAACCTCCTAACGACGATGTCCGGCGTGTCGCTCACGAGGTCGTCTATCTCGTCCGCCGTGGGCAGCTCCAGAAGCATCCTCTTCGACCGTTCGCTCAGGGGATCAGCCTCACTCGGTCGCGAGGGTACAGCACCGTCTCGCGTATGTTCGGCAGGTCGATCATCTTCTGCACGTACCTCTCTATGCCGAAGCCGAACCCCCCGTGCGGGGGCATGCCGTACCTGAACGCCTTGAGGTAGAACTCGAACGAGTCGAGGTTCAGGTTGTTCTCCCGCATCTGCTCGACCAGGACATCGTACCTGTGCTCCCTCTGCCCCCCAGAGACGATCTCCTGGCCCTTGTAGTCCAGGTCGAAGTACCCAGTCCTATCCGGGTCGTCGTCGAAGCGCTTCGCGTAGAACGTGCCCCTCTTAAGCGATGTGGGGAACTCCGTTATGAAGTACAGCAACGAGCCGTCCCTCTCCCTCATGATATCCCCGAGGCGCTTCTCCCCCTCCGTGCCGAGGTCCTCGCCGTGCTCGATCTTCATGCCGTCCGCCACGAGCATGTCGATCGCGCTGTCGTAGGTGATCCTCGGATACGGCGGCTCCGGGGCGGTCAGGTCCACGCCGAGCAGTTCGAGGTCGTCCTTGGCCGCGACCGCCGTGTACTTGAGACTGTTGTGCACTATGCCCTCCGCGACGGCCATCACGTCCTCGGAAGACTCTATGAACGCCAGCTCGACGTCGAGCGAGGTGAACTCGGCTATGTGCCTCACCGTGTCGGAGGCCTCCGCCCTGTACGCCGGGGCGATCTCGAATATGCGGTCGAAACCGGAGGCCATGAGGTTCTGCTTGTACAGTTGAGGGCTCTGGGCGAGGTACGCGTTCTTGTCGAAGTACTTGATGGGGAACAGCGTCGCCCCTCCCTCCGCGCCGGCGGCCACTATCTTGGGCGTCGCGACCTCCACGAAGCCCTCGGACGACAGGTGGTCACGTATGCCCTTCTGGACCGCCGCCTTCACGCGGAACACGGCTCTCACCTCGGGCTTCCTGAGGTCCATGAACCGGTTGTTCAGGCGTGTGTCCAGGTCGGCGCCGACCTTGTCGACGACGCCGAGCGGGAGTGGCGTCTCCGCCATGCTGAGCACGCACACTTCCTCTGGTATGACCTCGAACCCGGCCCTGGCCTCCTTGCTCTCCTTCACCGTGCCCGAGACCCTGAGGACCGACTCCCGCTGGACGGAGTTGATCTTGGCGAACATCTCGGGGTCCCTCTTCTTCAGGGCCGTGACCTGCACGACGCCCCCCCTGTCCCGCAGCTGGACGAAGGATATGCCTCCGAGGTTGCGGATGTCCTGGACCCAGCCTCCGACTGAGACCGTCTTGCCATAGTGGTCGGCCGTTATCTCGTCAGAATAGATTATGTGCTGCCATGTGGGCAAAGGACCTTCACCTTCCCTCGCATAACCTGGTCGCTGATATTTACCTTTTCTCGATGGTCGCGACCGCGACCGCTCACTTCGTCTTGCACTTGCCACCGCGGCCCGTCATCTCCTGCCTGCGCCCCTCCTCGTAGAGGCAAGCCACGGCCTTCGCGGCCCTCATGGCGGACGGGTACACCGGGATGTTCTTCACCCGCAGCTCCTGGACGACCTCGTCGACCTCCGGTCCTCCGACCCAGCAGGCGACGATAGGCTTCTTCAGATTCTTCTTCTCCTCGACCAGCTTGATGACCGCGCCGACGTATTCCCTCGGCCTCGCGATGCCCGCGTGGACGCAGGTCATGATCAGCGAGTCGACGTTCGGATCGCTCAGCATG
>JBFFML010000002.1:0-135020 GCA_041554135.1 Thermoplasmata archaeon
CATGCCGCCTCGGAGGGGATGGATGGCGCGCTCGCGCTGACGTTCGGGCATAAGGTCGCCGCCAACATGCTCTCGGGCCAAGCCGAGGGCGACGGCGTCAGGGTCGAGTCGTTCGTCGGCCGACTGGAGCACACCGCCTCGTCCCCGTCGGGCCTGCATCTGTTCGTGAACCACAGGCCGGTGAAGAGCAGGGCGCTCCTGTCGGCGATAACCGACACGTTCGGCTCCAGGGTGATGAAGGACCGTCATCCCGTGGGTGCCGTGAAGATATACGTCGACGCCTCAGCGGTGGATGTGAACGTGCATCCGACCAAGAGGGAGGTCAGGTTCGACGACGAGCGTTCCGTCATCGACGTCGTGTCGAGGAGCCTGCTCGACGCCGTAGGGCACACGGACCTGTCTTACAGATACGACCTCACGCGCTTCTCCGAGGCGTTCGAGCCCTCTCCCGTCGGGGCCGTCCCGCATCGGCCAGGCGGCTCGCAGTCCGCGTTGCCCGTCGACGAGGCGTCGGCGAGGGGCGACTCGCCGACGATCCAACCGCTGGCACAGATAATGGACACATACATTCTCGCGGACTCGGGCGGGAGCCTCGTGCTGATAGACCAGCACGCGGCGTCCGAGAGGGTGGTCTACGAGCGGCTGCTGGAGTCCATAGACGGCGGGGAGGGGGTCTCTCAGGAACTGCTCTCGCCGCTCGTGCTTTCGCTCACGCCGACCGAGGTCAGGGTGCTGCAGGAGAACCTCGGCAGGCTCGCGGAGGTCGGGTTCGAGATAGAACATTTCGGCGGCGACTCGTACGCGATGAGGTCTGTGCCGACCGTCCTCGGCGTGGCCCAGGGAGAGAGGGCGCTGAGGGACATCCTGGCCGATATCGCGGACATGAGCGTCCCGAAGCGCATGGGGCTGGAGTTCATATGGAGGGTCGCATGCCATTCGGCGATCCGGGCGGGTGAGAGGCTGTCTCATCAGCGCATGCGCCAGCTCGTGTCAGAACTGATGTCGACGGAGAGCCCGTACACGTGCGAGCACGGCAGGCCGACGATGGTCACGCTGTCGCCGGCGGACCTCGAGAAGCTGTTCAAGAGGCGCGTCTGACCCCGCTCATGCGCGGTCGAATATCTGTGTTCCGTCGGGCATGAGTATGCCGTACTTCTTGGCGACCTCACCGACCTTCTCCGCGGTCTCCCCGTGCAGGAGCGACGGCCTGTAGGTGGAGAGGATATCCTCGGCCTTCCCTCGGGCGAACGACAACAGCTCGTCCTCGCGCCGGTCCGGCTCGCGTTTGGAGTGGTACACGGTCACTTGCGGTATCAGGAACTCCTTCCGCATGAACCTCGCGGTGTGCGCGTCCGACAGGAAAGTGCCTCCCGGGCCGCGTCTCGCGATGGCGTCGAAGCCGAAGGCTTCGTCGCTGGTGTCTATGCCCTGGCGCAGCCTCGCGGTCCATCGCCATGTCTCGCAATCCATCACCAGCTTCTCCTTGGACATCATCCCGGCCCTGTCCAGGCCTCCGAGGCCGACCATCATGTCGGCGCCCGTCAGCAGGGCGCCCATGGCCGTCATCGCGCTCTCGCTCCCGGCCTCCGACGAGAGCGACCTCGCCGCGTTCGACGGGCCGCCAGCGCAGGACGGCACCCTGTAATGCCTCGCCATCTGGACGGCCGCGGAGTCCAGCAGCACGCCCTCCGGCGTGCCACAGAGGAACACCCCGGTCTTGAGGTCCATCACGCCCGAGAAGGACGAGTACACACTCGGCGCGCCCTCCGAGGCGGCCTGAGACATGGCCATCCCGCAGAGGTTCTCCGCGTTGATCACCGCCAACGAGCCCGCGACGGACGCTGGCGTGACCGCGCCCGCGATGCCCATGGACAGATGTATGACGGGCACGCCCGCCTTTGCGAGGACGACGATCGCGTCCGCCTCGCCAGCATCGTATCTGAGTGGCGATATGGGCGTGCACACGTCCGAGAATATGGGCCGCTCCTTCAGCGCTTCCCTCGAACCGAGTATGGCGGAGCAGAGCTCTATCTGGTACTCCGCCTCCTCCGCGGAGGCGGCGCCGTGCTGGACGTGCTTAGAAGTGTACGCGATGGCCGTCAGGAACTCGTAGAACGACGACCTCTCCGACGGCATGTCGGTGGCGATGACCATCGGCCAGTAGAACCCGACCTCTGGCAACGCGTCGGCCAGGATCGTCAGCTCTTTGAGGTCGCTCAGCTTGGAGGCCCTCTTCCGCCCCGTCGCCGGGTCGAACACGGCGGGGGGTTGTCCGTCCGTCGAGATGAGCTGGACGTCGTCCCGTGGCAAGACGTGGTCCTCTCCCCTCCTGGAGGATATCCTCACGTTCTCCGGCGCGGCCTCGACCGACCTGTCGACGAGCGTCTCGTCGATGAACGCCAATCCCCGATCGTCCACCTTCGCTCCGGCGTCCCTCAGAAGGTCCAGCGCCTGCCTGCTCTCTATCCTCACCCCGACCTCCGAGAGGATCCGAAGGGACATGTCGTGTACCCTCTGGACATCGGCGTTAGACAACACCTGCATCGCGGTCTTGGTCATATGCTTATCACCTGGCCCTGCCCAGCGCGCACGCGATGATGCGCCCCCGGGCCGTCGGGAGACCCGAATGACGGGGCGAGTAGAACTAAGTATCCCCCGCATGCGGCCCCTCCCGCGCGCCGGACGGAACAGTGACAGCTCCGCCACTCGGCGACGCGCTCGTGGTCGAAACATTTTACATCTTGATGGCGCCTCACTTGTGCCCTAGAGGGTGCCTGAAATGGGCCTCAACATGGCAATAACCGAAATCGAGTCCTCGAAATCGTTGTGCAGGGACAGGAAGCTCACCATGGCCAAGGTGTATGTGAAGGCCCCGTCTGAGTGGGCGGACATCGTGGAGGTCGACCGCATCGCCGACCTGGCAGCGGCCAGGAAGAAGCTGGGTGCCGACAAGGTCGATGAGGTGCTGAAGCGTTCCAGAGCCAAGGTCGAGGGTGACGAGCTGTATATGGAGAAGGTCAAGGACGAGGGGGACCGGAAGCTGCTCGATCCTTTCGTGCGCGAGGCGAAGACGAACTGGATCGTCATGAGCAAGGTGCCCGCGCCCATGAGGGACAAGGTGCTGGCGGCGGCCGTCCAGGAGAACTCCGTCACCGAGTGGGACATGCTCGAGTTCGACGAGATGTACGAGACCTGCGCCAAGTGCGGCCTCTCATGGGACAACAAGAAGGGCTGTGTGGGCAATTTCGGCCCTTCGACATCCCCTGTCCCGGACCTGGCGAAGAAGTTAAAGCTCAACATACTAGCCGATGTGGAATCCCTCGCCTCCAAGAAGAAGGTGCTGACGCCCAAGGACGCGGTGGAGCTGCTTGCCGAGGTGAAGAAGCTCCGCGAGAAGGTGCCCGAGGAGGGCAAGATGATGGCGCGTCGGATAGAAGGCACACTGAACAGGCTCGAGGCCATGGCCAGCTGCTCCAAGGATTTCGGGGTCGGCTTCTACTTCTTCTGAGCCGCCGGGGTGTCGTGTCGCGGCGAGGGGGGTGTTCTTGCGGAAGACCAGAAGTGCCATGTCGTCCACGTGAGCGCCGACCATGGCCACGCCTCCCTCGAGTTCGTGCCCGTGTCCGGCGACGCAGCAAGGGCGTTCCTCAGATGCTCCCCGAAGGGCTTGAGGGTGGACGGCGCGTGCTCCGAGCGGTTCGGCGAGTCGCTCACGGGCACGGGGTTCGCGGAGATACTGGTCCAGGACAACAAGGCGAAGTTCATCGAGCACGCCCTCTCGACGACTGACTGGGGCGTCGCGAGGGCGATCGCCGACCGCGTCATGCACGGTTACAGGATAGTGTCCACCAGCGACCTGCCCCTCGAGGAGGACCTCGTCGACCATTCAGGCGAGCCGCTCGACCTCACAGACACGGGCCACATGATCGGCCTGCAGTTCGAGCTGGGCAAGCGGGACATCTGGGCCTTCTACTCTGACGAGGGCGAGACGGCGAGGATGGCGCCTTCCGGGGAACGACGGAACGGCATGTTGGTCGGTTTCACTGAGGAGGACACGCTCCTCGCCGCTGAAGAGCTGGTGAGATTCCTCGCGGCCGCGAGGAAGTCGTGGGCGGTGTTCCCGCTGGAGATGGCCGACCTCATAGGACGGTTCAGGCCGACGACGACATATCGCATGGAACTCGAACGGCCGACAGCATACGACCATACCGTGGAGCCGCTGTCGCGCGACAACAGGAAGGAGGCCGTCGCGCTGTTCTCGGAATACTACGACGAGGGCTGGCTTAATTCGATGTTCCGCCTGCGTAGGCTCGCGAGCGACAAGGCGTACTCCGTCCACGTCGCGGACGGAGGCTTCGTCATCGTGCGCTTCGACAAGGAGCTCGGTCTCGTGTACGACATCTACGTGACGCCTTCCAGGCAGGGTGAGGGCATCGGCGAAGAACTGATGAGATGCGCCATCGACGCCTTCTCGGGCCGCGTCGAGAGGGCGTATCTGCACACGAGCTACCCGCGGGCGAAGAGGCTATACGAGAAGTTCGGGTTCACGGAGAGGTCCTCGCATCTGGTGATGAGGCTCGACGAGGTCCTGCTGACGGCGCCCCCCTCAAGGTAGATATATCATCAGTCCCTATTTCTGCCGCCAACAGGACCACTTGTCGTGTCCAGGGGGGCTGGGGCCGATGATCGACAGGGAAAGGATAATCACAGCGCTCGAGAGCTATGACCTTAGCAAGGCGAAGATAGGGATGGTCGCGTCCCATTCCGCGCTCGACGTCTGCGACGGCGCGGTGGAGGAGGGTTTCCGCACCGTCGGCGTGTGTCAGAAGGGTCGGGAGGAGACGTACAGCAGGTTCTTCAAGTGCCAGCGGGACGCGTCCGGGAAGGCGCTGAGGGGCGTCGTCGACGAGTGCTGGACCCTCGACAGGTTCAAGGAGATGATGGTGCCTGAGTTCCAGGAGCGCCTACGGCGGGAGAACGTGCTCTTCGTGCCCAACAGGTCGTTCACGTCGTATGTGGACCTGCGCGACATAGAGGAGGGCTTCGCTGTCCCCTTGGTCGGTTCCAGGGACCTCCTCAGGAGCGAGGAGCGCGGCGAGGAGCGGGACTACTACTGGCTACTCGAGAAGGCGGGCCTTCCGTACCCGAAGAGGATAACGGACCCGAGGGAGATCGACGGCCTCGTCATCGTGAAGCTCCATCACAAGGTCAAGAAGCTGGAGCGCGGGTTCTTCACGGCATCGTCCCACGAGGAGTATGTCAGGAAGTCAAGGGCGCTGATCGACGCGGACGTCATCACCGAGGAGGACCTCGGCTCCGCGCGCATCGAGGAGTATGTCATCGGCCCTGTTTTCAACCTCGACTTCTTCTACTCCCCGCTCGAGTCGAAGATGGAGCGCATAGAGCTGCTCGGCGTCGATTGGCGCTTCGAATCGTCCCTCGACGGACATGTGAGGCTGCCCGCCCCGCAACAGATGACGCTCGTGGGCGAGCAGGCGACGCCCGAGTACACCGTGTGCGGCCACAACTCCGCCACGATGCGCGAGTCGCTCCTCGAGGGGGCGTTCGCCCTGGCGGAGAAGTATGTCAAGGCCACGCAGGAGCACTACGAGACCGGCATAATCGGCCCGTTCTGCCTGCAGACGTGCGTCGACAAGGACCTGAAGTTCCATATATACGATGTCGCGCCCCGCGTGGGCGGGGGCACCAACGTGCACATGTGGGTAGGGCATCCCTACGGCAACACGGTATGGCGTACAAACATGAGCACCGGCCGACGCTTGGCCGTGGAGGTACGTCGCGCGATCGAGACGGGGCAGACCGACAGGATAGTGACCTGACGGACAGGGCCATACCGGGGTACGCTGGCATGCTGGCAGTGACCTTCAGCGCATCCTAAAGCTTATAAAGGGGCAATCTATTCGCCGGAGTACCCTTCTTGACCGGAGTCGCGGTTCAGACTCCCAGAGAGGGAGGGGACATGCGAATGGAGAGAGATGCAATGAGCAAGCTTTCAGCCAGCGTTTTTGCGCTGGTCATAGTACTCTCCACCTTGGTCATCCCGATGGGAGACGCCGAGGCGGAGACGCTGGGAACGAACACGATCTATGTGCCCGTCACTTCGAACGGGTCTCCTGTCTCCACAGGCGTGACTGTTACCCTCACAAACGTGCACACCGGGACTGTCCTGGTCGCAGCGTATTCATCGGCTATGAAGCTGTACGTCGTCAACGACGCCCCGTCGGGGTACTACAGGATCGATGTCGTGGCGGAGGACCACTACGACGCGATCAACGTCGGTGATGGACTGGCGTTCGACGGCCTGACCTCCAAGACGGTCAGTGCGATATCGTTGACCGAGTTCCCCACGAAGCAGTGGGATTGGAACGTGACGGTGAGGAACCCCTTGACCGGCCTGACGCTCACGGGTGCCGAGGTCATGTTCTACGACATGGCCAACCGGGAGGTCGTCTCGTCCGCTACGACGAACGCCCTCGGCTGGGCCGTCGTGGAGATGTGGGACACCGGGATGTCTGCGAACTTCGCGCTCGTCGTCAAGGCCAACCTATACGAGATGAGCGTGACGCACCCTGTCTCCATCACATCGGACGAGTCGCTCGTCGTCAACATGACGAGGTCCGTCAGGGTGTCCGGCTTCGTTACGGACTCGGACGGTCCGGCGTCGAACGTCGTGGCTTACCTTCTCAGCACGGACGACACGCTACCGTGGATCAAGAGGCTGCTTAAGAGTGAGGAAGGCACGTTCTTCATCTTCGACGCGTATCCAGGCGAGTTCATACTATGCGTCGACGCCGATGACGCGTCTGCGGTCATAAAGGACCTCCCCCTCACTGGGGCGAGTCCGGGCGACAGCCAGGACGAGTCGATGGAGCTCCTGGACCAGGTTCAGGGCAGGGACGACGTGTCCATCGTCTACGGCGATGACTACACCTCCTTCGTCCTCAACGAGAGCGCGACATGGCCGTACGACGAGGCGTACCCGGGCCTGGACTACAACGACATCGGCAGCCTGAGGATGCAGATCGATCTCAACTCAGAGGTGCCAGACGGCGCGGTCGACATCACGGAGGCCACCTCTTTCCGGAACAAGGTCGAGGGCTTCGGCGCGAAGTACCTGACCACCGCCCAGACGCTCGTGGTGAACGAGACCTACTTCTACACGGCCGACGGCGCGCCCAGCGCGTTCTCCCTCGACCTCGGCACCGGGTCCGTACTCGAGACAGGCAGCGTCAACTACTCCTACTCGTGCTCCTACACGGTGTACGAGGGTGACGGCGAGGCCATGGACGTCGACGCCGACGAGTACACTGCGGAACTATTCGCGTCATACGACACCGCGGCGATCAACCGCACGTACGCATTCACGCTGCCGGCGGGATACGAGCTCGTGTACAACAGCAGCGGGGACGAGAGCTCGCGGGTGACGGTCTACGGCTACGAGACGTTCGTGGTCGACCCCGAGATATACATCGGCGGGCCGGAGCCTGTCTCGCTGGCGTTCGAGGTGTCCGAGGGACCCTCGGCGGGCGCTGACATGGAGATCGAGCAGGGCCTCGTCTACGCCCTCAAGGACGACGAGGGCAACATAACCGGTTACATAGTGCGCGTCGGCAGCAATGTCACGTTCTCGGCCATGGACTCGTACGACCCGAACAAGAACCCGATGCTCTACACTTGGTGTTTCGGGGACGGCTCGGAGAACGTAACGACGAGCAACGACACCGTGGAACACAACTACACTGGCGCGGCGGCGAACTACACGGTCAACCTGACCGTCGTCGACGCCGTCGGGTTCGTGAACTGGACGGAGATACAGGTCATAGCGGACGACATGGACCCCGTGCCGGTCATAACCATAAAGGACCTGGAGGCGAACGAGACGACGGGCGTGCTGGAGATAGACCAGGGCCAGGCGATCTCGTTCAACGCGACCTCGTGCAGCGATGACGCGGTCTCCTCAGGTGACTCGCTAGGGGTGATCGACTTCTTCGAGTTCGACTTCGGCGACGGCAACGAGTCCGACAGGATGTACTGGAGCGACGACGAGAAGAACGTGACCCACTCGTTCGCGGAGTCCGGGACCTACGACGTCGTGCTGAACGTGACGGATGTCGTCGGACACTGGAAGAACACGACGCTGACGGTCAAGGTCAACGACTCGGCCGTCCCGACCGTGACCTTCGTGGTGAAGAACGCCACATACGGCACGAGCCTGATCGAGAACGCGACGATAGTTTTCGACGCCAACGCCACGACCGACAACCTGGACGACAAGGAGGACATGTACTTCTCGTGGTACTTCGCGGACGACCGCGGCGAGGAGTCGTGGCTCAACGGCACAGGCATGTGGAACGTGACGCACGTGTTCCAGAAGGTCGGGACGTTCTCCGTCGAGCTGAACGTGACGGACACGTCCAACAACAGCGCGTCGATTAAGCGTTCCGTGAAGATCGAGTCTAGCGAGAGGCCGAACGTCGTGTTCGACGGCCCGCTGTACTTCGAGCCCGCGGAGTTCACCGAGGGCGAGGTGGGCGTCATCATAATCAACGTGACGAACAAGGGCAGCGCCGTGGCGACGGGCGTGGTGGTGACGGTCTACATAGTCGGCGAGGACTCCGACACGCTGATCGGCACGACGAGCCAGCTCTGGAACGGCACGCAGCCGGTCGCGCAGATAGGCATCGGCGAGACCGTGCAGGTGCGGTTCGAGTGGACTCCCAGCAAGCAGGGCACGTACAAGCTGAAGCTCAACGTGACGAGCAGCGGCCAGCTCGTGACCGACTCCTTCACGGCGAGGGCTGACGAGCAGCTCGTCGTCCAGGAAGCCCCCTGGAAGAAGATCGCCTTGTGGGGCGGTATAGCGGCCGTGATCATACTCGTGCCGTTGCTGCTGTACCTGAGGGGCAGGTGGTCCAGGCGCGAGCGCAAGGGCCCGAGACGCGACAAGGACAGGTTCGACAAGACCGAGCTGAAGGAGCGCAAGGACAGGGAGAAGAGGGAGCGCAAGGAGAAGAGGAAGAAGGAGAAGGAGAAGGAACAGAAGGAGAAGGAGCGGAAGGAGAAGAGCTGAGCCGCCCCTCCGGAGGAGCCTTCCTCGGACCGAGAACCTCAAACCCCTTACAACAAACCTCTTTTACGCCTGTTTTCACATCCTTCCCCCGCATGAGCGACGTTTGGCGGCTGGTCGACAGCGGCGAGGTCCCGCCTCCCGAGTCCGCGGCGATGGACGACGCCATACTGACATGTCACGCGGCGGGGGCCGTCCCGGATACGCTGCACCTCTACGCGCGCTCGCGGCCCACGGTGTCGATCGGCTACTTCCAGAAGGCGGCCGAGGCCGTCGGCCTGGATGAGTGCGAGAGGAGGGGCGTCGCGGTCGTCAGGAGGCGTTCGGGGGGAGGGACGATATACACGGACCCTGGCCAGCTGGTGTTCGCGGTCGTCGCGCCACTCGCGACCGTCCATGCTGGGGCGCGCACGCCGTTTTCGAAGGTCTGCGGGGCCGTGGCGGACGCCCTGCGCTCGTTCGGCCTCGAGGCGGCGTACAGGCCGATGAACGATGTGGAGGTGGGCGGCAGGAAGGTTTCGGGCAGCGCGCAGCTGCGGAGGCACGGTTCGGTGCTGCACCATGGCACGGTCCTCGTCGACAGCGACCTCGGGGCGATGGACGCGGTCCTCAGAGGCGCCGGCCCGCGCCCGTCCTCCAGGGTGACCACCCTCGCCGCGCTCCTCGGCCGACCGCTATCGGTCGATGACGTCAAGTCCGCGTTGGAGGAGGCGGTCGCCTCCGCCTTCGGGGTGACGCTCAGCGTCGGCGCCCTGGTGGACGAGGAGCAGCGGCTCGTCGCGTCGTCAGTCAGAGAGCGCTACTCGCGCCCCGAGTGGAACCTCAGGGTATGATCACATCTCCTCGGGCGCCTCGAGCCCGAGGCATTCCAGCGCGCCCTTCAGGGTCCTGCGCGCGGCCTCCACGAGTGCCAGCCTCGCATCCCTCGAGTCCCCTTCCGCCTTCAGGACGGGGACGTACCTGTAGAACTGGTTGAACTGCGACGCCAGGTCCTGTGCGAACGACGCGAGTATGTGGACCTTGCGGCTGTCGGCGCACTCCCTTATCGTCGACGGGAACGCGGCTATGAGCTTGAGGAGCTCGCGCTCGTGGTCGTTCGCGAGCCTCGTCGCGCATTCAACGGCCCGCTCCGGCGTCACCACGACATCGCTCTTCCGTAGTATGGAGCACGCGCGCGCGTGAGCGTACTGCACGAAGGGCGCGCTGCTCCCCTCGAAGTTGAGCGCCTCCTCCCACTTGAAGACGATCTGCTTCTCCGCCTGTATCCTGGCGATGTTGTACCTGAGCGCGCCGGTCCCCACGACCCTTGCTATCTCGCGCATCCTCTCCTCGCTCAGGTCCGTCCTGCGCTTCCGCACCTCCTCGTACGCCCTCCCGACGGCCTCCTCGACGAGGTCGTCGAGCGTGACGACGGTGCCCTTGCGGGTCGACATCCTCCCCTCGGGGAGGGAGACGAACGCGTAGAACATGACCTCTGGCACCCTCTCGGAGCCGACTATGCTGAGCGCCGCCGCGAGCTGCTGCATGCCGAGCTTCTGGTCCTCGCCAAGCACGTTGATCGCCACATCGGACCTCGAGAACTTGTCGAGGTGGTACGCGAGGTCCCTCGTGGTGTACAGGGAGGTGCCGTCCGCCCGCGTGAAGACCCATTTGGTGTCCCTGCCGGTGATCCCGAATGATTCGAGTTCGAGGTAGTACGCGCCGTCGGCCTCGTGGCAGAAGCGCGACTTCTTCAGCTCCCCGATGACCCTGTCCACGCTCCCGTCCTCTACGAACCTGGACTCCCAGCTGAAGCGGTCTATGCGTATGTTGATGTCCTCGAGGCTCGCCAGCATGCCTTTCAGGACGCGCTCGCTCGTCTCCTTGTTCAGGCGCACCGTCTCGGCGTCGCCGTGCTCCAGCTCGTACAGCAGCCGGTCGACCTCGTCCTGGACGGCGGGGTCGTCGTCGCACCTCCTGTTCGCCTCGCGGTAGTAGAAGACGTATCTGTGGTCGTCCTTGTCCCTCTCGGGCTCCTCGTCTATGTCCAGGTTCATTACGCCCCACGTCATCGTCGCGACCTGTCTCCCGACGTCGTTAACGTAGAACTCCGTCGTGACGTCGTAACCCGCGAGGCGCATGATCCTCGCTATCGTGTCGCCGATGATCGGGTTGCGCGCCCGGCCTATGTGTATCGGTCCCGTGGGATTGACGCTCGTGTGCTCGAGCAACACCCTCTGGCCCGCGTGGACACCGGAGCCGTATTCCCTGCCCTCGTCGAGCGCGGTGGCGAGCGTCCTCTCGGCCAGGCGTTCGAACCTGGCGAAGAGGTTCACGTATCCGCCCTTCGCCTCGGCTCTCTCGATGTTCTCCCCGGGCGCGATCGCGGAGGCGATGTCATCGGCTATCGCGTCGGGCGCCTTCCTCAAGGTCTTCGAGAGTGGGAAGCAGGGGACCGCGAGGTCCCCCATGCCCTGGGGAGGCCGCTCGAGCGCGAGGTCGGCGTCCGGGGCGCCCGCCTTCGCGAGCGCCGCCCGCAGAGCGACCTCGACCTCCTCGCGGAACGCGGCCAACGGATCCCCCTCTCCGGCCATCAGCTCACCCTGAATCTCAGTATCCCGGCGAGACCTCCGAAGGCCTTGACGAGCAGCTCGCCCTCCTCGGACTCGCCCGATATGAACTCGACGCTCGTGCTGTTCGTCTCCGCCATCTTGTGCAACTCGTCGACGAGGTCGACGGCGTTCTCGATGACCATCGTCTCCTGGCACTTGTCGCATCTCACCTCGTCCGGCGTCTCCTCGACGAACAGCTCCTTCGAGTGGCCGCAGGACGGGCACGACAGCCTGAGCCTCTTCTTGCGCAGGCTCTCGGACACTATCAGCGTGTCCACGGCGCCCATCATCAGGGCGCTCTGGACCTGCTCCTCACCGTACACCGCCAACCCGCCCTCGGGCTTCCTGATCTCCTCGAACAGCCTCTGTATCAAGTCCTTCTCCCTCATGAGGTCGAGGCTCCTCAGGGTGTCCCTCGCCTTCTCGACCAGCTCCTTGAGGCCGTACTCGTCCGTGTAGCCCGTGTCGAACGACTCCAGTATCTTCTGCTGGAGCTCGTGATGCAGGTACTCGCTCTTGACGAAGAACTCCTTCGTGGGGCCAGGCCCGCCGACGATGATGCCCTTGAGGTCCTTCTCCGCGAGGAATGACTCGTTGACTATCTCCGCCACTTTCTTGTAGTATTCGTGCGCGGCCACCTCGATGACCCTCTCGAACCTCCTGGCCGACTGCCCCCCTCGTCCGTGCTTGCTCGGAACCATCGACTGGAGGTTCTTGATTGGCTCTATCCTCTTGCCGTTCAGCATACCCACCGTCGCCTCGCTCCTGTCTATGACTATCAGCCCGTACTTCTCCTTGACCTCCAGCATCTCGTGGAGCGGCTCTATGTAGAACGACGAATCGCATCTGTACATGAAGGTCTGCACGGGGTCGGGCGGCTCGAGGACGAACTGCACCATGCTCGTCTGGTCCGCGCCCACCGACCTGTGACCGACGAAGAACACCAGGCCGTTCTCCGGCGGCTGCTTGAAGTTCTTCAGGCGGGAGAGGATCGAGGAGATCGCCGCCTGCACGTTCTTGCGCGTGCTAGCCGATTTGATGTTGGATGATTGCGAGTACTCGTTCCTGAGGTAGCTCGCGACGTCCGATATCTGTCTCGTCGGCGGTATGTATAGCGATATGAGCTCCGTGCCTCTTCCAGAGAGCTTGTCTACTTCCTCAAGGCTTCTGCGGAACTCATACTTCTGAAGGTCTGTCAGCTCGGTCATCTCAGAACCAGTCCGAAGCCTTTTGTACTGGTTAGAGCGTTCGCCATTATAAAGGTTGACCACGATGGAACCAGTAGTCCTGTCGCTGGGCGGCTCTGTTCTGATAACCGACGGCGACGACATCGCCTACATCCGCGACCTCTCGCGCATGCTCGCCGACGTCTCGTCGTCGAGGAAGCTGATGGTCGTCACGGGCGGGGGGAGGATCGCGCGGCATTACATACGCTCCGCGCGCGCGTTCGGCGCCTCCGAGGAGACCCTAGACGAGATGGGCATCGCGGTCACGCGTCTCAACGCGCGTCTGTTGGCGGCGGCCCTCGGCGCCAAGGCCAGTCCCGTCATACCCGAGGATTACGACGAGGCGTTGTCAGCCGCCCGCACGCACCCGATAGTCGTCATGGGCGGCGTCACCCCGGGCATAACGACGGACGCCGTCGCTGCGCTGCTGGCCGAACGCGCGGGCGCCCACCTGCTCGTGAACGCCACCTCGGTCGACGGCGCGTACACGTCAGACCCCAACTCCGACAGCGACGCTGTCCGCATAGCCTCGATGTCTCGCGAGGAGCTCGTCAATCTCGTTGCGGGCACCCCCTCCGGCGCGGGCCCGAACATCGTCTTCGACCCCACGGGGGCGCGCGTGGTCGAGCGCGCGGGCATCACGTTGGCGATACTGAACGGGAGGGACATACCGAACCTGAGGGCGGCCCTCCTCGGGCAGGAGTTCGACGGCACGCTGGTCAGATGAAGTGAAGCTACAGCGGTTCGAGCTCGTCGCTGCTGATGTCGCGGACACCGCACGACGCGAACCTGTCCCTCAGCTCGCGGTACTTCGCCTTGGGCATGCCTTTCTTGTGGAAATAGACGCGGTCCGCGTACGAAGAGGCGGCCACCATCTGCCCTATCATGTCCTCGTCGAGCGCGTCGAGGGCGTAGTTCGCCGCCATGTGGCCGATCGCGACCTCCTTCGAAAGGGCCACATCCGAGAACCTCGGAGCGTAATGCCCTCCGCCGACGCATACAATCGTGGGATAGCCCGTCTCCTTCACGGACAGGATCGTGTCCGCGATGGCGGCGGCTGCGTCCTCACGGTCCCAGAACCCCTCGTCGCTTCCAATCTCGATGTAGAACGCTGGTCCGTCCGTGAGCGGCCCGTGATGCGTCGTCTCGAAGGACACGTTGAAGCCGAGCCCCTCGGAGTTGCCCGCCAGTGTCCTCAGAGCATCGGTCATCAGCTGCGGCGACGAAGGGGACAGTCTGCCAGGCACTCCCCCGAACTCGGCTCCCGAGTAGTTGCCCATCGGGTGGACCGTGAGAGTAGGTATTCCCGACGCCGCCTTGTGGCGGGAGGCGAATATCGTGACATCGACCTTCCTCCCGGTGTCGGCGGCGACCCTGCCGTCGATCCCGTCCTCGTCCAGGTGTATCCTGTCGACCCTCACCATGAGGTACTCGTCGGCCACGAGGACCGGGTGGCCGGAGAAGCTGCCCGACTCGTCCCAGTCGCGTCGCTCGATCAGCCGCTGGCGGATGTTCATCGAGGCGTTGTCCGCGGAGGAGGTGACTATGAGACGCATGCGTGCTCGCGACGGGTTTGGTGATATAACCCTTTTTCTCATCGGCGCGAGCCTCCCACCGAAAAGGCTTAATCGGCAACATTGTTGTCAGCTGCCAAGATGACCACGATAGAGACGACGACCATCGGCAGCCTGTACCGGTTCAGAGAGGACCTGCACGAGTCCATCGACGAGGCGATAGCCTTCCAGAGGAACCTCGGCATGGACCTGGTCACCGACGGCGAGCAGAGGACAGACATGGTCTCGTACTTCGCGGAGTCGCTCTCCGGCCTATCGGTCGTCAATGGCGTGCCGGTGATAGACGGGAAGGTCGAGCTCGGGTGCGACCCGAGGGAGTTCTCGAAGGTCAAGGACCTCGCGTACATACGCTCGAAGCACCCTGACATGGCCGTCAAGGTCGCCATCACCGGCCCGACGACGTTGGGCATGACGTGCGGGAGCCGCGGCGTCGGGCCGCACTACAGCAACCTCAACGACTTCTCCCTGTACGAGGACATCGCGACGGCGCTGGCGCCCATCGCGAGGTCCTTGGCCGACCTGGGCGCGCATGTCCAGATCGACGAACCGTTCCTGTCGCAGGGGTACGGCGACCTCAAGGCGCGCGTGGATCTCCTGGATCGCGTTGCCGACGGCCTCCCCCGGGAGCGCACCAGCGCCCACGTGTGCGGTCACATCGGGCGGTTCGGCGTCCTCCCACATCTGCTGGCACTGGAGAACCTGTCCGTGCTGAGCTTCGGGTTCGCCGGCAGGCAGGAGCAGCCCAACATTGACCACCTGGCGGGCGCCGGCTTCGCGGACCACGGCAAGCTGCTCGGGGCCGGATGCATCGCCGTGACGCCCACGAAGGAGGAGGAGGTCGGCGACCCGAGGTCCGTCATGGCGTTGCTGGAGTCGATATCCGACAGGGTCGGCAGGGACTCCATCGCCTATGCGCACCCGGATTGTGGTTTGAGGGTAACTGGCAAATCCTTGGCACCATTCATACTGAGGAACCTGCGCGCCGGAGTGGATATGCTGGGCTGAGCCGTGGGCGACCGTTCGCGGAGCGTGTGACGTTTGGCTTCGAGTCTCCTGAGTGAAAGCGAAGCGAGGATGAATGTCAACTACCTCGCTGCCTTGGACTTCATCATCAGCCTGGGGTTCGGCCTGATATTCCCGCTCTTCCCGGTGTACGCTGAGAACCTGGGCGCGAGCGCCTTCGAGATCGGCATCATATTCGCGGCGTTCGTGCTCACGAGGGCGGTGTTCTCGCCCACCTTCGGGAACCTCTCGGACCGGATAGGGAGGAAGAGACTGATACTGGTCGGGAGTCTGCTCTACGTCGTGTTCGCCATATGGTTCACTATCCCGGAGACATGGATCGGCCTGGTCATCGTGAGGGGGTTCCAGGGCGTCGCGAGCGCGATGGTCTGGCCCGTGAGCGAGGCGTTGATCATCGACTCCACGCCGCAAGGCGAGCGGGGCTCCGCCATGGGCAAGATCGTGATGTCCTCGAACCTCGGGTTCGTGATCGGCCCGTTCGCAGGGGGAGGGCTGGTCATGTTGGCTCAGAGCACGCTTGGGTTCTCCGAGATGGACAGCTACAGGTTCCCGTTCTACTTCACCGCCCTTCTGGCGGCCGTCGCCACGCTGTTGGTGTGGCTCTACGTCACGGACGCCAGGACGCCGGACCCCGTCAAGCGCGCCCTGGGCATCAGGAGCATGCTCAAGCCCGAAGGGCTCGAGCCGGCCAAGCTGCGTGACATAAGGGTGCTGTACGTCAACGCAGCCATGGAGGGGTTCTCGTTCTCCAGCATCGGGCCCCTGATGGCGCTCTTCCTGATGTACAGGTTCGAGCTGGGGGCCGAGTGGATATCCATCCTGATAGGAATCGCGATGGGCCTGGGGGCGCTGGTGGCGTTCCCCTCCGGCAGGCTCTCCGACAGGCTGGGCAGGAAGAAGGTCTTCGTCACGGGCGGGCTCATCGCCTTCATCGCGACGCTGCTTATCCCCACCGCGTGGTCTCTGGTGGTCATCGTGGCCCTGCTCGGCGCCCGCAGCATGGCCTTCCAGGTCGCCAGCCCCGCGTTGAGGGCGTTGCAGGCGGACATCGTCCCCGAGAACATGCGCGGCAAGCTGATCGGCGTCCTGGAATCGATGTCCGCCGTGGGCGCCGCCGTCGGCGCTCCCCTGGGCGGGCTGATATTCGATTACTTCTACGGCAGGGACATGGGACTGCCGTTCGCCCTGGACGGCACCTTGGTGCCCTTCGCCATATCAGGCGTCCTTGGCATCGTGGCGATAACGATGGTGCAGGTCTACGTCCGTGAGACCGTCGTGGTCGTCCGGTCGCGCAAGGAGCGGCTCGCCAAGAAACGTTGAGCCACTGGCCGCTGCATGTGACAGTTGTTTTTATATATGGAATTCCTCGTTCGTTCGGCTGCATGGGTGGTTCACTCACAGTCTCCGAGCGGATACTATTCCATCTCCACGCCTACGTGAAGTACGACGACAAGTACGAGGTGCCGTTCCATCTGACCCAGGACGGCATCTCCCGCTGCTGCAAGATCTCCCGGGCTCACGCGGCGATAGAGCTGAAGAAGTTGAAGCTCGCGGGCCTCGTGGACGAGCGGCTCTCGCATGTGAGGAGGGGCAAGACGAGGCGGAAGGTCTATCTCCTCACGCACGAGGGGAAGGGCAGGGCCTCGGCCATCCACCAGTACGTGGCGGACAACGGCATCGACGCGATGGTCGACGCCTCGAGCGTTCCTGTCGATGCGGCGCCCGCGACGGACAGGGGCAAGCGCAGGTCGTCCCCCATGCCAGCGACGAGGTACTTCTTCGGGAGGGAGAGGGAGCTCGCGGAGTTGAGGGACGCCCTCGCCGCGCCCTCTCGCAAGCTCTTGGTCGTGAAGGGCATACCCGGCATCGGGAAGACGACCTTGGTGGTCAGGCTGCTTTCGGAGGTGGCCGACCAGCGGATCTTCTGGTACCCGGTCAAGCCATGGGACGTCCCGAGGAACATGGCCGGGTCGTTGGCGCAGTTCTTCGCCGACAACGGCAACCGGCGGCTGGAGGCGTACCTCGCCTCTGGGAGGTTCGAGCTCGGCGAGGTCAGCTTCCTCCTGCGCGAGATGCTCGCGGAGAACGGCTACATATTCGCGTTCGATGACGCCGACGCCTCCGAGGCCGTGCAGGAGTTCCTCTTGATGCTCAGACACAGCAGCGGCGCCGGGAAGGTGATCGTGACTGTCGAGGGTGACGCCGCGTTCTACGAGAAGTCCGAGATCGTGGCCAGGGAGGAGGTCGCGGAGCTCGAGCTCGGGGGGCTCGACTCGTCGTCGGGCATCGAGCTACTGAGGGCAAGGGGCATAGACCCGGGCGTGGGCGCGTCGCTCGTCTCGATGGTCAACGGTCACCCGCTGTCGTTGGAGATGGTCACGGAGTCGACGCAGACGCGTGCCCGGTCGCAATTATCCCGGTTCTTGGAGGAGAAGTTCTACGCCGCGCTCCCCGAGGAGCAGAGGGCGCTCCTGCAGTTCGCCTCGGTGTTCCAGAAGCCGTTCCCGGCGGACGCTATACCGCGCGGCCTGCGAGGCGTCAGGAAGGGCTCGATGCTGCGCGAGACGGCCCCTGACAGGTTCGAGATACACGCGTCGCTCCGCGATTTCGTCTACAACCACATGAACGCGGACGAGCGGTCCAAGTGGCACAGCATGGCGGCCGACCACTACCTGAGGTCGGGCGAGCCGCTGGAGCGGCTCGTGCATCTGCTGAAGGCGGACCGTCGATTGGAGGCCGAGATGCTCATAGGGCGCGTTCATGAGGACATCATAGCCAGGGGGGACGCGGCCCGTCTGTGGCAGGCGCTCCAGGGCTTCGAGGCGTCCAAGCCGAAGTACAGGCCAGGGGTCGTCCTGGCGAGGGCGAGGCTCGCCGACATACTGGAGAAGTCGCAGGCCGCGTGGGAGCTCCTCGAGGGCCTTTCGGGCGATGACGATTCCAGCGTCAGGTCTGAAGCCCTAACGGAGATGGGCATGATCCGCGGGGGGCAGGGCCACCTTGACGAGGCCCGCGCCCTGTTCGAGGACGCGGTGGCCCTCGCGTCGGACGCCTCCGTGAGGGCCAGGGCCCTGCGGGGGCTCGGTGCCGTTCAGTGCAGGAAGGGCGACCTCTCTGAGGCGGAGGAGCTGTTGGAGCGCAGCGCGAAGGACGCCTTGACCGCGATGGACCAGGAAGGCGTCAGGAAGGCGCAGCTGGCGCTCGGGGCCGTGCTCTTGGAGATGGGACGGCACGGGGAGGCCATAGAGCACTTCTCGAAGTGTGCCACGGGCCTCCCGTCCGTCGACCTCGCGGGCGCCTACCTGAGCCTGGGGGTCGCGTATCTCGGCCTCGATATGCGCGACGACGCCATCGAGCAGCTCATGAACGCCGTCCGGCTGTCCGGTGAGACCGGCCAGCCACGTGTGAGGGCGCACGCGCACAACGCACTCTCCGAGGCGTTGACCAAATCAGACAGGCCGGGCGAGGGCAGGGAGCACTGCTACGAGGCCTTGGAGGTCTTCACCGAGCTCGGCGACAGCCTCGGGATGTCCGTCGCCTACGCCAACCTGGCCATGGCGGAGAGGTCGTTGGGCAACACGCGGGCGAGCGAGGAGAACCTGGCAGAGAGCGCGAAGGCCCTTGAGGGCGTGGACGCGTCGCCGGGGACGCCCCCGTCGGGAACGGACCCGATGTGGCCGTTCCCGCGCCGATACGTGCCGGATGGCGTGACCGAATACGTCGGGGATACTGCCGCCGAGAGACGATAGAACCCATGTGTTGCGGTCGTCGTGTCGCGACTACACCTGCGGCATCTTCTTGAGCCAGTCTATGTCGGATATGTAGATGTCCCTGATGTCCTTCAGCCCCCACACGGGCATCGCTAGCCTCTCGAGGCCGAAACCCCATGCGAGGACCGGCTCGCGCACGCCTAGCGGCTCGGTCACCTCTGGCCTGAATATGCCCGAACCACCGAGCTCCATCCACTGCCCGTTGAAGAACACCTCGACGTCCGCCGAGGGTTCGGTGTATGGATAGTACGACGGTCTTATGCGGATCTTGGGTATGCCCATGCGCGAGTAGAACTCCTTCAGCAGAGCGCACAGCATGTCGAAGTTGGCCCCCTCCTCGCAGACGATCCCCTCTATCTGCATGAACTCCGGCAGATGCGTCGAATCCATCGCCTCGTTCCTGAAGACCCTCCCTATCGAGAAGACTTTGAACGGCGGCTCGGGGTTCTCCGAGATGCGCCTGATGGTGTTCACGGTGGTGTGCGTCCTGAGCAGGGTCCTCCTGGCCTCCTCGAGGCTCCAGCGGTGGCCCCATCCTCTGGACCCCGTCTTCCATCCGTTCTCGTGCACCTGTCGGACTATCTCCACCAGCTCCGAGTCACCTGAGAGGTCGGCCTTCTCCGGGTCGGAGATGTAGAACGTGTCGTGCAGGTCCCTCGCGGGGTGATCCTGGGCGACGAACAGGACGTCCATGTTCCAGAACGCGTTCTCGAAGTAGTCGCCTGTGATCTCCGTGAAGCCCATCGTCAGGAAGACGTTGCGGATCTTGTCGATCAGCAGGGTTATGGGATGTTTCCTGCCGCCGTATGTCGTGGGTGCGAACGCCCTCACGTCGTACTTGCGGATGTTGACCTCGCGCCATCTGCCAGAGCTGACGATCTCCGGTGTCAGCTGCCCTATCTCCTCCTTCAGGTCCAGCTCGAGGGACGCGACCCGCGAGCCATCCTCCGTGAGCGAGATGGTCCTCTCCGGTACGAGCCTTTCGTTCAGGAGGTCCTTCCGCTGCCTCAGCTGCCTAATGGCCTCGCCGTCCGCCTCGCCCTCAGAGATGTCGTCCTGCCGGGACAGCTTCTCGATGAGCAGCTCGTCCTCGCCCTTGCCTTCCAGGGCAGCCCTCCCCTTCTCCGTCGCCACCACGACCGTGCCCGACTCGTCCTTGGACAGCTCACCCCAGCCCTTCTTCCTGATCCACCCGAGCGCTATCTGCAGCTCGGGTCGGCTGAGGACCGCCGCCTCGCTTAGCTGGGCCATCGTGGCGCGGCCGCCGAACTCCGAGACGATCGCCTTCAAGGCGGTCTTCTCCGGGAGCGTCCTGCGAGCCGCGTCGCGGTCCTTGAGGGAGTATCGCTTCGTCACCCTCTCGTCTATCTTGACCAGCCCTTTGGCCTGAAGCCATGACGAGGCGTTCATCACCTCGACGAGCTTCCCCAGCCCCGACTCGGCGAGCAGCTCCTCGGGGCTCGCGCTGCGCAGGCCTCGCAGGGCCTGGAGCACCTTCTTCTCGAGGTAGCTCAGCTGGTCGACGACTTCGTTGTCAGGCATCTCCTCGCCTCATTGGACGTACGGCTTATCTACTTTTCCCGCGGATGCCGCGTGTTCAGTAGTCGATCTCGTCACGCGGCGGCTTGATGTCGAAGACAGGACTGCCGTCGTAGGCGTCGAGCCCCCGGACCGTGACGACGTTGCCTCTGACGCCGACAAGCTCCACCCTCGTCAAGCCCAGCCTGTTGGGCCTCCTCGGCGACCTCGTCGCGAACACGCCCACCAGCGGCTTGGACGGGTCGTGCCTCGGATGCACCTTCAGCTTCACCCCGCGTTTCCTGTGGAACCCGAAGATGACGAGTATGTGGTCGAATCGGGTAAGCCTGTAGAGCCCGTCCACCCATTCCCTCTCGAAGATCAGCTTCGATTCGATCTTGCCCCAATCGTCCACGTCGCCAGCGATGCCGTTCCTCACGGTCGCGATGGGTCTGAGCAACAAGTCCGCAACTCCCGTCGCCATCTAGAATGCATGGACGGACTATTTAGGGTTCGGCCGCTCAATCTCTGACCAGGAAGTCCTCTATCCTGTCCTTGGCCCTCTCGCGGGCCTCCTGGTGTCTCTCCAGGAACCCCCACACCTTGTCGAACAGCCTCGCCTTGCATTCGCCGCACAGTATGCTCCCCGACCTGCAGCTAGCATGCAGCTCTGCAAGCTTCTCGTCATCGGGTTCGAAGAAGTACAGGCTGTACTGGTAGACCGCGCAGACCTCGGGGTCACCTCCTTCCTTCCGCTGTTCCTCGACGGAGACGCGTCCGCCGGTGAAGGCGTTCATGACCTTCTTCCTGGCCGTCTTCTCGTCGTCCGTCATGAATATCGTGTCCTCGCCCTTCGTCGAGGTGGACATCTTCTCCGAGCCAGCAAGTGACGGCATCAGCTTCGCGTGCACCAACGCCGGCTTCATGAACCCGAGTCCCTCCGCGATGTCCCTCGTCACCCTGAAGTGCGGGTCCTGGTCTATGCCGCACGGTATTAGGCAAGGGACGTTCCGCTTCCTCTCGATGGACTCGAGGAAGCATGGGACCGTCTGAATGCTGGTGAAGAATATGCTGCCTATGTTGTTCGAGTTGTCGAACCCGAAGACGGCTCGTATGGTCGAGAAGTTGATCTTCTTCGCCGCCCTGATCGCCGTCGGATACATCGTCTTGATGTATTCGGTGTCGAGGAAGATGTTCGTCAGCTTCGGGTCGAAGCCCAGGGCGATTATGTCCAGGGCGTTATCGTATGCCCACTTCCTCGTCTCTTCCAGCGAGAGACGGTCGTAGAACATGAACTTCTCGTCGTCTGTCAGCTGGAACCAAAGCTTCGCTTTGAACGTGTCCTGAAGGTATTTCGTGAACATCCACGGCATCGTATGGCCAATGTGCACGGGCCCGGACGGGCCCCGGCCCGTGTAGAGACTGAATCCCACGCCTTTCTCGTACTCGTCCAACACCCAATCGAGGTCCCTGTGGGAGTAGAAGATGCCTCTGCGGAGCATGATGTGCAAAGGTCCGTGTCGGGCGAACCTGTCCATCAACGCCTCGTCTATCTTCTTGGTACCGAACCTCACGACGAGCTCGTCATAATCGACCTCGCCGGATACTCTGTACGGGGTCACCTCGAAGTTCTCGTTCATTCAGCCACTGCCAGGGGTTAAACGATTCCCTGCTATATTCTTTCGCTCCGTCCCACAGGCGCCGCAAATTTATAAAGCAGAAGAGAGTCGTCTACCGGCTGGAGCCCGGGACGGAGCATGTATGGCGTTTTGGCGATGGCATAGGACGGCCGCTCTGATGCTGGCAGCATCACTTGTGGGTCTGGCCCCGCAGGCCGAGGCGTGGTCGGTTGACCTGTCTGAAGGCGATTTCTGGACATATGGGTTCCAGGGGACCGTGTCTGGCGTGCCTGTGTCGGGTTCGGTCACCTACGCGTTCGTCGGATACGACTCGCTCACGGTCGGGAGCACCGAGTACGAGGTCCAGGTCCTGAGGGTGACGGGGCGTTTCCAGGGGAACGTCACATCGGCAGGCCTCACGACCTCCGTCGCAGGTGTGTACGACGGCTATCGCTACGAGGTCGCTGGCACGCTCGGCGTCGTGAAGGACGAGACAACGTCTCTTGAGAACACATCGGTGGGATATGATACGCTTGTCATCGCGTCGTCCGTCGAGCGACAAGAGTCGATCTCGTACTCCCCGCCCATCATGTCCGGCTTCGACCCCCAGACGGCGCGCGTCGGGGACGAATGGAACGAGTCGTTGGAGATCTCAGTGTCCTCATCGTACTTCGACGGCACGGTCCATCTCGACACCAATCACTCCGCTGCGGAGGTCGTGGGCTTCACGGTCCTGCCAGGAGGGCTCGAGCAGACCGATGCGGGCGAGTTCTCAGTGCTTCGGGTCATGCGGACCCAAGGATCGACGAGCGAGACGCTGTCTTACGCGGATGATGCGGGACGGTTCGTGAGGTCTGAACGATACGAGAATGGATCGAGCGACCCGAGTTATGTCGCTGTGCTCACCGACTACAGCTTCGAGAAGCGTGGAGAGTATTCCGCGCTCGTCACATTGTTGGCCGGCGCCCTGATCGCATCGCTCACAGTGCTGGCGATCGTAGTCGTATTGGCTCTCGCTCGCAGGCGGAAGGAGTCAGAGCCGCCTGAGGGCGATGGGGAAAAGGATTCGGAGGCTTCACGCCTAGAAAGTGAATGCGAACACGACGCGCGGACGGAGGACTGATGGTCATGGTCACAGATAGGGAGAGGCGCACGGTTTCGGAATCGACAGCCACAGTTGCCAGAGTCATGATGCCGCAGGACGCGAACATAGCCGGAAACGTCTTCGGAGGGACGATCCTGAAGATGGTTGACGAGATCGCATATGTGACCGCGACGAAGCACGCCAGGTCGAACGTGGTCACGGCGTCTCTCGATAGGATGAGCTTCCTCTCCCCCGTGCATGTCGGCGACCTAGTTACCGTGAAAGCCAAGGTCAACGCTGTCTGGAATTCCTCGATGGAGGTCGGCGTGAGGGTCGAGGCCGAGGACCCGAGGGCGGGCGGTGTCCGTCACACCGGCTCGTCATACGTGACGCTCGTGGCTCTCGATCCGTCGGGCAGACCGCACGCGGTTCCGGAGCTAGCCCTCGAGACGACGGATGACGAGAGGAGGAGCAAGGAGGCAGGCTACAGGAGGGCGAGGCGCCTCGAGGAGAAGGCGATGGCGAAGCACGCCTAGGCCGACGCATGAGCCGTGCCGGACGAAGGGTTTATCTGTGACGGGCGGCCGAAGATGAGAGCGGTTTTATACGTGCATGGGATTGAGGGAGCCCGAGGGAGGGCAACTTGGCCAAAGCCGTTTTTTCCCCGTTGACGAGCGAGCAGGAAGACCAGGTGCACGAGTCATCGATCCGTATACTCGAAGAGATAGGAATCAAGGTCACGAGCAAGACGGTCATGGCCATGCTCAAAGAGCATGGAGCGACGGTCGACGACAAGGGCCAGATCGCGAAGTTGCCCGAAAGCCTGGTGGAGGAGTCCCTGTCGAAAGCGCCGAAGGAGTTGATGATGTGCGCCAGGGACAAGAGGTACGATCTTAGCCTTCCAGCATCGAAGCCGCAGGCGGTGAACGACGGTCAGCCCCCTTACATGTGGGACATGGACGGGCAGAGAAAGCGAAGCTCGACGATGCGCGACCTGATCGACCTCACGATCGTTTGCGACGCCATGCCTGAAGTGGATCTCTACTGGCCAGAGGTGATCGCTACGGACATCCCTCCCGATGTGTCGAGCTGCCACGAGTACGTGGCCGCGATGTTCCACACCGGCAAGCATGTCCAGCACGGAGCAGGCAGTGTCACGGAGGCCAAGCTGGAGATCGATGTCGCTGCAGCCATCGTCGGGTCGGAGAAGGAGCTGGCCCGTAGACCAGTCATATCCATAACGCACACACCGATGACCCCGCTCAGATACGAGGCGGGCGATGTCGACGCTGTCGTGGAGTTCGCAAGGGCCGGTCTGCCCGTCGTGCACCTGTCGATGGCGATATCCGGTTCCGTCTCGCCTGTATCCCTCGCCGGGACGGTCACGCTCGTTAACGCGGAGAACCTCGCGGGAGCCGTCATATCCGAGATCTCCGCGCCAGGAGCTCCGATACTCTACAGTTCCGAATCGGGTCCGATGGACATGAGGACCGGCGTGTTCCTCTCGGGCTCGACGGAAGGATCCCTGATAAACGCCGCTGGATGCCAGATGGCCAGGAGGTACGGCCTGCCGTCCCAGGTCGGCGGCATCGCGGCGTCCGGGTGCGTCCCGGGGTTCGAGGTCGGCTATCAGAAGGCCATAAGCGCGTTGGTCCCCGCGATGGCGGGCGCCGACCAGATCGTGGGGATAGGCGGCATTGAGCGCTCGGGGTGCGAGTCCCTGGAACAGGTAGTGATGGACTGCGAGCTGTGGCGGAACGTGCTGAGAGCCTGGCGCGGTATAGATGTGAACGAGGCCACGATGGCCTATGACGCGATCGCGCGCGTGGGCCCCGGCGGGTACTTCATGAAGGATCCTCACACGATCAAGCACTTCAGGAGCGAGAACCTCTTCCCTAAGATCGCCATGCTACCCGCAGAGCCTGGTAGGAAGGAGGAGCCGATGCACTTGGCTGCTGTGAGGGAGGCGAAGAGGCTGCTCAAGGAGCACAGGTGCCTTGAGCTTGAGGGCGACGTCAAGAAGGAGATCAAGGCGCTGCTCGCCAAGTACGACGAGGGCGTCCTGGGGCGAAGCGTCGCCGTCGACTACTTGGACAGGTGACTCCCCCTCAACTTTTAAGGGCCATATACGTCTTGTACCTTGCATGTCGGAATCCATCGGCTTTCTGAACGGCGGAGGCTATCAGCGTTCGCTTGTGAAGGCTGCGGACGCCGCTGTCAAGGAAGTCCTCGCGGTAAGGCGTGACGAGCGCGTGTTGATCATATCGAACTCGAACAAGGGGACGCGCGATATCGCGATGGCATTGTTCGACGCGTCATTACGAGCCCGTGCCTCTCCTGTGCTGGCCTTCCAGAAGGAGAAGGGCCAGTTCGATTTCACAGAGGAAGAGGTGATAAAGGCGCTCTCCGCGGAACCCGATGTGGTGCTGTCCATTAGCAAGGACAGGCTTGGGATGGACCGGCACGGCCTGAAGCACGGCTATTCTGGCAAGCGCCGCTACGACAGCCTGTTCGATATGTTGTGCAACGAGGACAAAGCGAGGGCTTTCTGGTCGCCGGGCATAACCCCCGACATGTTCGCCAGGACCGTGCCGATAGATTATTCCGTCCTTAGGCGGGATTGTCGCAAGCTCGTACGCTCGATGATGACGGCCGAGGCGATAAGAGTGACAGCGCCTTCGGGCACCGACGTCACGGTCGGCGTGAAGGGACGTGCGCCCAAATCGGATGACGGCGATTTCAGGAGACCAGGCGGCGCGGGCAACATCCCCTCGGGTGAGGTCTACGTGTCCCCCGCCCTTGGCTCGACCAATGGCAGGATCGCGTTCGACGGCTCGATCGCCCTGAACGATGGCGAGGTCGTGATCAAGGAACCCATTGTCGCAACGGTTGAGGGCGGTTTCGTGAAGAGGATATCCGGGGGCGTTGAAGCCGAGATGTTGAGGAAGTCGGTCCGATACGGCCAACAGAACGCCAGACGGATGGCCTCCAAGGGGGAGCTGAAGCCGTCTGAGGCGGAGGGTTACTACAGGAACGCGCGCTCAATCGGCGAACTCGGTGTGGGGCTCAACAGGAAGGCCAGGATAGTCGCGAACATGCTCGAGGATGAGAAGGTCTACGGCACGTGCCATTTCGCCGTCGGGAGCAACTACGACGGCGACGCCGATTCCCTGATACACCTTGACGGACTCGTGAAATCTCCGACCATATCATTGATTGGCCGGAACGGGAAAGACGAGGGGGATGTCATGGTCAGGGGCAAGCTAGTCTGGGACTAGGTCACGTTTTTATGCCACCTGCCCCGTCTCCTTTTCGATGGGGGAAGTGATCAAGCCCGGGGACGTGGACGGCGATAGGTTCGACAGGTCTCGCCGCATCGAGTGGCTGGACATGGACTGCATCGGCGAGGCAAGGGTCCTCGTGATAGGCGCGGGAGCTCTTGGGAACGAGGTGGGGAAGGATCTCGTCCTCTCAGGGTTCCGAGACATCACGATTGTGGACATGGATCACGTCGTCGGGTCCAACCTCAGTAGGTGTGTGTTCTTCAGCTCGGCGGATGTCGCGACGAGATCGTGCAAGGCCCAGATATTGGCCGAAGGCATGAACCGTCTCCGCGAGGACGTGAGCGCGAGATGGGTGGCCGATCGTGTGGAGGAGATCCCCGTGGAGGAGTTCAGCAAGGCGGACATCGTCCTTGGCTGCCTCGACAACATCGCAGCAAGATCGTACGTCAACGCCGCGTCATACGCCGCTGGCACACTGTACGTGGACGGCGGTATGGATGGCCTGATCGGCAAGGTCATGGTGGTCAGGCCGCCGGACGGTGCATGCCTAGCATGCGGTATGAACAGGTCACATGCCAAGGTGGCGAACCTGAGGTTCAGCTGCACAGGGTCCGATGTGACGTTCCATGAGCCGAGGGTCCCTGCGGAGATAACGACGACGAGCGTAATAGGCGCGGTGATGGTTCGGGAGGCGATCAAGCACGCATCGGGCAAGGACGACCTCCTGCTTTCGAATGTGTTCTACTATGATGGCAAGATCAACCGCTCAGAAGAGCTGGAGGTGGAGCGCGACCCGCTCTGCGCGGTCCACGCCGAACGGCCAGCTACAGGTATTCGAAACCCTTAAGGTCTCTGTGACGGTGTCGCACTGGGTGGTTCGTTGCCCTTCCGCATCAAAGTGAAGAACGCCGAGACAGGCGCATCCGTGGAGATGGAACTCGAGAACGACAACACCGTGGATGAGGTGATAGAGAGTGCTGCCGCCTTCTGGAAGAAGGACATGGGGGCGTATGTCGTCCGGAAGGGGAAGAAGGTCTTGAGGGGAAGCACTTCGCTCACCGACGCCGGCATCCGAGAAGACGATGTTCTTGAGCTCGTGCCAGATCCCGAAGGCGGATAGAGGCCATGTCCTTTCCGCCGCTACCTATCGACATATTGAGGATACGTCTGAGAAACGAGATAGAGGCCTGTCAGCGTGAGCTGAGACACCACATATCGGTTTCCGACACTTCGCTGAGCGCCTTTCCGATACTGGTAAACATCACACTGATGCGTGTCCCCGGCCCTTCGCTGGTCAACGGCAGAGTGGTTCACAGGTTCGTCCATCGAATGATCCTCTTGATCACCGAACAGTATCCTGTGGAGAAACCGATCGTCAAGTGGAGGACGCCGATATTCCACCCAAACATCATGCCGCCAGAGGACGGGGGATACGTCTGCACCAAACTCCTTGAGAACTGGGACTTCAACTCCACATTGCTCACTTTCATCAAGGGGATAGAGTGGCTTCTCGCCAACCCGAACGCCGGCAATCCGTTCGGCAGCGACACGTGTACGCGTGCAGCGGCGCACTTCAACCGATATGGATATGACCCTCCGGACAGCCCCGGCGCGAACGGTCGACGCATCAGGATAATAGGTGAGGCGGATGGTTAAGCCGAGGATCGTCGGAGAAGTCCGAAGGGACCCGTTCAGAAGGCCTCCGCCGCACGATATACGCCCTCATCCGTGGTTCGCGAGTGACACGACGACACTCTATGATGAGGCGTTGGCTGAGGGTTCCGGACTTGAGATATTCATGTCTTCGACAGCGGAGGGCAAGATCCGGCGACAGTCACTCGACGCCGCGCCTGGGAGGCTCGAGGTCATGGGCCTGCTGCTTGGCGACGTCTGTTCATGGAACGGTAATGAGTATTCGATCATCCGGGATGTGGGAACCACCGCTCTCAAGAACTCGCCGGCGAAGGTGAAGTTCGACCCCGAAGCGTTGCCAGGCCTCTTCTCCAGCCTCGACGGCGTGGGTTTCGACTATGTCGTAGTAGGTTGGTATCATTCACATCCCGGTCACACTTGTTTCATGTCGGGAACCGATCTGCGCACACAGAGATCCATGTTCGATCAGCCCTTCCATTGCGCGGTCGTAATGGACCCTGTCGGGAGGGAAGTGAGGGCCTTCAAGACGAGGGATGGCGTATGCGTCGAAGTCCCGTTCGCGCTGACATCGCCCGGAGGACTCAGGGTCAGGAGGCTCAAGTCGGCCGACTCTCTCGGCGTCTCCGGCGGCATATGATGACTGAGCGCCGTGGTCCCAGAAAGCTTATTCCGTGGCCAGCTCCTTATGGAATGTCAGAGGGATAGCTTGGAAACGGTCGCCTCGAAGAGTGTCTTCGTGGCAGCGGTCTGCCTGTCGTTGGTCATCGCCTGCCTGCCGGTATTTGTGGAGGCGGACTCCGAAGACTACATGCTTTTCGTCAGTGTCGACGACAAGAAGGTGACCATCCTCTCAGGCAACTTCAGCGTCAGGGTCACGACGGAGTGGCCCAGGGTGATTTTCTGGCACGAGGTCGACCCTTTCAGCCCGTCCTTCGAGGTGAGTTATCCGCGCATGTATATGCACAACGACTCCGATCGTGACGGCGTATTCGATAGCGGCGAGGCTGGTCTGACCGTGTTCCTCGACTCCAACCATGTGGAGTGGAACCTGACCAACATCGTTCAGGGGTTCAGCGAGGAGTGTGGGGAGTATGCCTACTTCGGCATGAGGTCCTCCCTAAACGCCTACTTTGTGGGTGAGAACGAGACCCTCGTAGAGTCCGACTGGGCGAACATGACTTTCTGGTTCTTCATCGCGGAGCTCCCGATTGAGTATCAAAACTCCATGGGCGGCTATGTCGTCGCGGGGATGACGCAGCTTCGCATGAATTTCACGTTATCCATCAACAAGAATCTGACAATGGACAATCTTGTCCTTGAGCAGTTCCTGCAGGGCGGGGCATCCACCAGTGTATTCCATCTGTATGAGTCTACGGCCGAGGGTGACACGGAAGTGAATAAAATCACGTCGACCGTGGACGAACGGCTGCTTGAGGACAACTGCAGCCATATGTTCAATGGCACGGCGAGCCCCATGCAGAAGGTGCAATTCGCCAAGGAGGACGGGGTGGTCCAGGCGTTCTACCTGTGGAGCTCCGACGCTCTATTGGGAACCTGCGAGAACTACTCGGCGTATCTCGTCAACTCCTCCTATTTCACGACCGGCAACGGCATGATGCTACACTCCCTCCTGCCAGTCGGCAACGGCACGACGGAGGTCTCCCACGTCTGCAGCACTGGAATATATGAGTCCGGGTTCGTCGGCGGCGTCAAGGATTGGCTCAGGGAGGAGTCAGTCATCGCATCCATCATGCTCGCAACGGCCGTCGCCATCTTTGTGGCGTTATGGGTCTGGCGGAGGAGGCTGCGGAAGTCACAGCCTGAGGATTCCAAAGCGGACGAAGAATGAGTGTCAGACCCATATGGCGTGGCGTTTGCGCATCGATCCCTCAGTCTGCCCAAGTTTGTCCATTAGCTGAGCGATTATGCCATCGAGGTAGATTAGCGTGGCGTCCTCGAAGAGCGTTCCGAGAGGGGCCAAGATCCCACGTTTCTCATCCTTGCCAGGCTTGATGTGGATGACAAGGTTCGACGCGTTCGCGAGCTTCGAGTGGACGTTCGCCGTCACGCTGACTACACGGGCGCCGACCCTTCGCACGATGTTCGCCGTCTGTATGCACGACATCGTGTTTCCTGTCTGCGAGACAATGATCACGAGATGTCCCTCCTCCACTATGGGCGTGATCGTCTCTCCGACGAAGTAGACTTCGAGTCCCATCTGGACGAGCCTGATGGCGAAAGCCTTGGCAATCAGGCCGGAGCGGCCGACGCCGTATATGAATATCCTAGGAGACTTTATCAACATCTCCACGAACTGGTCGGTGCCCTCCACGTCGCCTTGCAGAGTCTCTCGTATGTTGTCTATTATGTAGTTCGTGCTTCGCCTCATTTGGACCCCGCTTTGTCCTTCTTCGAGTTGTCCTTCATCTCCTTCGAGACCTTCTTGGTCAAGACTCTCTCCAGTATGACTTTCATGTACATCGCGTCGTGCTCCAGAAGTGGGGAGCTGGATATCACGGTTATAGGCTTGTTCCTCTCGACCAGGCTTTCCGCCAACGGCTCGAACCGGAGGTCGCCCTTCTTGATCGAGGTGAAGCGTTTCTCGTTGCCTCCTTCGTGTTCCACACCAGAGAAGTGTGCGTAGAGCTCACCCCTCGAGCATTCGTCGACGGCGTCCAGCAGCTTGTCGAAGTCCTTGGGCTCTCGGAGCGAACCCGTCTCCCTCGAGTGATAGTGCGCGAAGTTCACGACCGGCACGAGTTCCTTCGACGCCTTGCACAGCCTGGTCACTTCGCTGAGCGAGCCAAAGACTTCCTGCCTGCCGCTGAGTTCCAACCCGATTGCCGCCTTGAGGTTATGCTTCCTGTACCACTTGGCCAGTTCCTGAAGCCTCTCCTTGGCCTTCTTGAAGGCGGTTCTATCCGTGATCTCGCCGTAGAGCCCTATGTGTGTGACGACCACCTTGGCGCCAAGCTCGTTGGCCATCAGGCCGGCCCATCTGATGGAGTCCATGCTCTTGAAGCACAGCTCCCCATCGCCTATGATGTCCATGTAGTATGGCGTGTGTATCGCTAGCTGGACGTCCAGCTCGTCCGCCATGACTCTCAACTGCTGCAGTTCCGAGTAGCTTCTCGATATGCCGCTTGACAGCACCACAAGCGTGTCGCCGTTCTTGATCGGCTCGTCGAGATTCGAAATGGTCTCCTCTTTCAATCCCTTCTTGCGAATGATCTCGATCACGAGATCCGTTTGCAGTTCTCTGGGAGTGCGGCCGAACTCCTCCGGCTCGGCGCCCCTCTCATTGACGTTCGCCCTCACGAGCTGGGCTTCCATGGCTGTCAGGCCTAGGTTGTGAACATCCTCGATTCCATCTCTGAGGGTCCTGCCTTTGCACGACAGAGGTATGCCTGCTGGTCCAAAACGTATCATTTTTCCCCGCGACTCCTCTGGCTGACTGGGTTTTCGTGTATCGCTTATGCCGTATATATCTTCTGTTGACTCGTCGGGCGGTCCTGAGTAGGCCTGAGAGCGTTCAATTCGAGTCGTTTGACGACTCTCCACGGAAGCGTGCAAACGGAGTGCTGGCCTGGCGGCTGGGTATATCCAAAGCTTTATAAACGGAACGCACATTAAGTCGCCTGCTCTCCGATGTCGGAGGAGTCAGAAATGGGAAAAAACAAGAGAAAGACGAATCCCCACCTCTTGACCCTGATCCAGCATTTGAAGGATGCTGGTAGGTCCAACGAGGCACCTGTCTGGCGAGACATCGCATTGAGGCTCGAAGGCCCGGCATGCAACTGGGCCGAGGTCAATGTGGGTAAGCTTGACAGATGTGCCAACGATGACGACGTCATCGTGGTCCCGGGCAAGCTGCTGGGAGCTGGCGAATTGAAGAAGAAGGTTACTGTTGCGGCATTCAGGTCTTCTGGTCAGGCGAAACAGAAGGTCGAGCGTGCGGGCGGCAAGAGCGTGTCGATCGAGGAGCTCGTTGAGGAACATCCGAAGGGCTCCAAGGTCAGGATCATGGGGTGACCTAATGGCAGTCATCGACGCACAGGAGCAGATCCTGGGCAGGCTCTGCACACACGTTGCCAAACGCCTGTTGAACGGTGAGGAGATAACCATAGTGAACGCCGAGATGGCGAGGGTATCCGGGAGCAAGTCCCAGGTCCTCGAACACTACAGACGCAGGAGGGCCAGAGGGAAGAACTTCAGCGGTCCGAAGTATCCGAGATCTCCTGACATGATACTGAGGCGGTCGGTCAGGGGCATGCTCGACTACAGAAAGCCGTCCGGAAAGGAAGCATACAAGCGATTGAAGGTGTATGTCGGAGTCCCGTTGGAGCTGAAGGACATAAGCACGGAGAGCCCCGAATCATCCAAGAAGTCGATAGCCAGGTCCGTGTATCTCGGGGATATCTCGAGGGAGCTCGGGTCAGGGAGGGTGTGATTGTATGAAGGTTGTCGTTGTGAGCGGCAAACGCAAGAGCGCGGTTGCCCGCGCGACCGTTAGGAAGGGACGCGGCCTCGTGCGCGTGAACAGCGTCCCAATCGAGATCTATGAGCCCTACCTGGCCAGGGTCAAGATAATGGAGCCCCTGACGCTGGCCGGGGATAAGGCGTCTAAGGTCGACATCGATATCAACGTCCAAGGCGGGGGATATATGGGACAGGCAGCCGCGTCGAGAACCGCCATAGCGAAGGGCTTGGTACAGTTCCTAGGCGATGAGAAACTCCACGAGATGTACACCAAGTACGACAGGTCGCTTCTCGTGTCGGATCCGAGGAGGAAGCTCCCGAAGAAGCCTCTCGGGAGAGGCGCAAGGAAGAAGCGTCAGAAGTCATACAGGTGAGAATCGTGATAATTCCAGTTCGATGCTTCACCTGCGGCAAGGTGATAGGAAGCGCTTTCGAGGAGTTCGTGAGAAGGACACAGATGGGCGAGTCTCCCAAGGAGGTATTGGATGCGCTTCATGTCGACAGGTACTGCTGCAGAAGGATGATACTGACGCACGCTGATCTGATCGACGAGATCGCGCCCTATTGAGTGCACCGTCACTCATCTCTCCAACCGGGCCCGTGGGGTAGCTTGGAATCCTTCCAGCTTGGGGTGCTGGTAACCTGCGTTCAAATCGCAGCGGGCCCACTTGGGCGTTTTCGCGACTCGTGGTGAGCGACCGCCAGTCGTTCGATTGGAGGCGTAGCCATTGCCGACTGAGCGCGGGTTCACCTCTCAGTCTTCGCGCGGATCTCCCAGGCGATCCTCAACGCTTGAACGGTCTCACTGACGTCATGCGCCCTCACTATATTCGCAGAATTCATAGCGGCGATCGCGGCTGCGGCCAGAGAGCCACCGAGCCTTTCACTTGTATTCCCGGTCCCGCTGAGAGCGCCGATGAAGGACTTCCTTGACACCCCTATGACTATGGGCTTCCCGAGAGACCCGAATTCCGCCAGCCTGGCGATGATCTCGATGTTGTGGTCTACAGTCTTGCCGAAGCCTATGCCGGGATCGATCATTATCCTGCGGGAATCGACACCGTCTCTCTCCGCTTCCGCCACTCTGTCACCGAGGTATCCGATGATGTCCACCACGACGTCCGCGTATCGAGGAGACGCTTGCATGGTGCGAGGATCTCCCTGCATGTGCATGATCACAACAGACGCTCCGTGCCTGGCGATGATCTCCCTCATGCGTTCGTCCCGAAGGCCTGACACATCGTTCACGATGGACGCACCCGCTTCGAGCGCGGCCTCCGCCACTTCTGGCTTCGTCGTGTCGATGGATATCTGACCCGGGTACGACTCTGCTAGTCTGCGGACGACCTCCACGGTTCGCCTGAGTTCCTCCCCCACGGACACGATCTCGGCACCAGGCCTGGTGGATTCCCCGCCGATGTCCAAGAGCGTCGCCCCCGATGCAATCATGTCGACGCCCCTCCGGAACGCCTCCTCCACGTTCAGATGCAATCCATCTCCGGAGAATGAGTCGGGCGTGACGTTGATCGCACCCATGACGATCGGCGGCCCGAATACGATGTCCCTGGCGCCGATTCTGACTGTGGAAGCCTTCTCGCTCAAGACATCTCACGACCTTACATATCACGTGATGAGCAAATCGTCGATCAATTCCGTAATGTCCTTCACTTCTATGTCAACCTTCACAAGCTCATTCCCGAATCTCAGGGTACCGGCACAGAACGGACACGAGGTGACCAGGATATCCGCGACCTCGGAAGCAGACAAAATCCTCCGCGAGGCGATTCTCTGAGAAGCCTTCGGGTCCGCGGCTCTCACTCCGCCGCCTCCTCCACAGCATCTAGCCTGGTCCCTGTTCTCCTTCATCTCCACGAATTCCGCCTCGGGAATGCTTTTCAGCAACGAACGCGGCTCTTCGTAGATCTTCATGTGTCTGCCGATGTGGCAAGGGTCGTGGTATGTCACTCTCTTACGGAGCGGTCTCAGCTTGAGGTTCTGTCTGGCAAGGTACTGGACTACATGCTCCACCTCGAAGTCATATTCGAAGTGCTTAACGTACTCCTCCTTGAACATGTGCAGACATCCCGCGCAAGTGAAGAGCAGTCGTTTGATCCCGAGCCGCTTAACGGCATCCAGATTCGCCCTCATCAGCTCGAGAATCTCCTTCTTACCCTGACCTATCCTGTGGAGGGTACTTCCGCAGCACACCTCGTCGACGAGGGTGAAATCTACACCGAGCTTGTTCAGGATAGATATGGTGTGAGTGGCGACCTCCGTTGTGCGGTACCTCGAAGTGCATCCGATGAAATAGCCTATCTCCGCCTCCTTGACGGGAACGTCGAAATCCGTCGTCTTCGTCTCGCCATATGGGTTCCCTGTCCGTTCTATGTTGTCCACGATCTTGGTGTGCGCGGGCAGCATGTGTCCCGCCTCGACGAGATCCCTTCTGACGGCCTTGACGATCTCTATCACTTTTATGTCCGAAGGACATCTTCTCTCGCAGTCCTTGCATGTCGTGCACTGGTAGATCCTCTTGACAACGGAATCGTCAGGTTCAATTTCCCCTCTCGCCAACCCATAGGCGAGTATGACCTTGCCTCTGGCGACTGACGGGTCCCATTGGTCATCCTCGAAGTATGGACAGACACTCTTGCAGAAGCCGCAGAACGTGCATGTCAGCATCTCCTTCTCCAGTTTCTTGGTTCTGTCGGCCTTCATTGCGCATCCCCTTGGATCATGGTATGGATTCAAGTGCCAGCGAGTCAGTCCGTCTGGATTTTCGGGACTGTAATCACAGCGTCCATAATAAAGGTCACCTTGGCCTGTCCGCCCATCGCCTCGATGGCTGAGTCGAGTGCTCGCTGTACATTCGGCATCGGGACCAGATGGGCCTTCTTGGCCGTCTCTGGATCGAGCTGAGTCACGGCATACATCGTCTTGTCAAGGCCGATTTCAGCCATCTTGGCAGCTTTGTGGTAACCGAGTTTGTACCCTTCGGCAATCTTGTCGAGCGCGTCTCTCGATGTCGGGGAGCTCCCCAGCAGTTTCAGGAATGTGTCGGGTCCGACCCCCGTTCTGCAAGCGCTAACGAGTATCAGTATGCCCCCCTTCTTCACGGCGTACTTGGCGTTGTCAAGGGCTTTCTGTGATTGATACAGGTCGATGTCATGCGGGAACGAAGTCACGGCGACGACGATTTCGGCCGTGTCTTTTAGTTGGACGACGAATACCTTGTTCGCCCTCTCGACCGCGGCTTCGAAGGTCGCAGCCATTCCGCCAGCGAAAGCGGCGCAGGTCTTATGGTCTTTGTCCAGGACGGTCATTATCGAGAATACCTTCCTGTCCGCGATGAATTCCATCGCTTCCATCATGTCATCATGAACTGGATTTCCTTCGAGATTCAGAGCCTGCGCCTCAATCTTCAGTGCCAGCTTGTGGTTCTGCTCGATGGTCTCATACGCCGAGACCCCGGGGATAAACGCCTTCCTCCCGCCGGTGTATCCCGCGAAGTAGTGTGGCTCCACGCTTCCAATGACGATTATTCGGTCGGCGCCCATGACCATGGCGTTCATTCTGACTTCCACGCCCCTGCTGGTCGTTCCAAGGTGCAGCATCTCGCTCTTTTTGGAGTCGTGGGCACAGACGGCAGACGATATGCTGTCGTAGATGTCGCCGAATATGAACCTGTATTCCTCTTCGGTAGGGGCTCGGTGCATGCCGGTCGCGACGATATATCTGACGTCCATGTTTTCCAAGCTCGGGCGTATCGCCTCGAGCACTCTCGCCGTGGGTGTGGGCCTCGTGGCGTCGTTTACAATGACCAGGACGCTGCTCGCGCCTTCCAGGAATTCTGACAACCCCGTGGGTCCAAGAGGATTCGCCAACGCATCGGTCAGGACCTCGAATTCATCAGTGTGAGGGCTCTCGTTCGGGTGGACGATCTCTCCGACGTTCTGGTCAGGAATCTCCACGGTCTCCCGTCCTTCGCCGTATGGAATCTCTATGCGCATATTGGGCTACCAGGCAGAGATAATGCTTCGTCTATTAGTACGTTAAGGCGTGTCACGGTCGCGACCTCCACCACAAATGTTGCCCGAAAAGACTTAATTACGACATAGGGGCCTGTTCTGTATGTGAAAACCCTAGGCACCTTGGGTGAGCGAGAGGCGATCAGGCTTATTGACCAAATGGTACACTCCGATGCAGAGGTCGGCATTGGCGACGACTGCGCCGCCATCGACATCGGCGACAGGTATCTGCTTGTGACAACAGACATGATGGCGACCAAGACGCACATACCGAAGGGCATGGGGCCCTTCGACATCGGCTGGTCCCTCGTCGCCGTGAACCTCAGCGACATCGCTGCCATGGGTGGAACTCCCATCGGCGTCGTCACGGCCATAGGCATTACGCGCGGCCATCCCGTGGACTACCTCGAGTCGATCGTCGATGGAATGAACGAGTGCGCCAAACGCTTCGGGACTTCCATCGTCGGGGGCGATACCAAAGAGCACGAATCGCTTACGCTGTGTGGCACAGCTGTAGGTGAGGTGGCCAAAGATCGTATCATCCTGAGAAAGGGCGCCAAGCCCGGAGATCTCGTGGTCGTGTCAGGCGAGCTCGGCCTTGCGGGGGCAGGTTATTACTCCATGAAACGCAACCTCGGCCTGACCAACGGCGAGGATGCTCTCAAGAGGCCCAATCCGCGGCTTAAGGAAGCAGCGGCACTGGGCGCCTCGGGTTTCGTCACATCCGGCATGGACATCTCAGACGGCCTTTCATCCTCCATATTCGAGCTTTCTCGGAATTCGGGTATGACTTATGAGATAGACTACTCGCGCTTGCCGAAGGCGAAGGAGGTCGAGATGGCCTTTCACGATGTAGAGAGGCAGAAATCGCTCGTCCTGAATTTCGGAGACGATTTCGAGTTGCTGTTCACGATTAACCGTGAGGCGGAGAACGAGCTGAGGGGCCTGGCCACAGAGGTAGGCACTCCTTTCACGGTCATAGGCAAGGTGACCAGCGGGGAAGAGAACATACTCATCGACAATGACAAGAGAGAGAAGCTGGAGAACCTCGGATATGAGCATTTCCGATCGCGACAGTCATGAGGCGAAGTTCTACGAGACCGAGGGTGAGAAGGTCAGATGCCTGCTCTGCCCTCACGCTTGCCTGATATCTGACGGGAAGCGAGGCATATGCGGGGTCAGGGAGAACAGGTCTGGCAAGCTCTACTCTCTGATATACGGCCTGGCGTCGTCAATACATCCTGACCCAATCGAGAAGAAGCCGTTATTCCATTTCATGCCCGGCACGACATCCCTGTCGTTCGGTTCATTCGGCTGCAACCTCACTTGCAGGCACTGTCAGAACTACTCAATATCGAGGGCATCCGTCGATGATGGAGGGCTAATGCCGATATCCTCGAAGGATGTCGTTCTGAGGGCGAGGGAATCAGGCGCAAGATCCGTCTCATGGACATACAACGAGCCCATAATATGGCATGAGTTCACGACCGTGGCTTCAAAGGCGGCCCACGACGCGGGTATCAAGACCAGCTACGTGACGAATGGCTTCATATCGGAAGAACCTCTGAGGGAACTCAGAGGGACAATCGACGCCATGAACGTGGACGTGAAAGCCTTCAGAGAGGATTTCTACAAGAAGGTGTGCGGGGGGCGGCTCGCCCCTGTGCTGAAGGCCTGTGAGATAGCGACCGATCTCGGCATCCATGTGGAATTGACGTACCTCGTTATACCCGGATACAACGACTCACAGGAGGAGATCAAGGACTTCTCATATTGGGTCGCGAACAGCATTGGCCGCGAGACGCCAGTCCATTTCTCCGCATTCCATCCAGATTACAGGTTGCGAGATGCCGAGAGAACTCCTATCACGACAATGGGCCTCGCATTCGACTCTGCAGTCGCCGCAGGCCTAGAGTTCGTCTACATAGGCAATGTCCATGCAGGGGACAGGGAGAGCACTCACTGTCCTAAGTGTGGAGCGCTCGTGATCAAGCGGGAAGGCTTCCATGTCGAAAAGACAGCGCTCAAAGGGAACCATTGCGCGAACTGTGGTGGGTCGATGAACATCGTCACGTGATGCGATCCTGTCGAGGGAGTGGGCTATGCGCCGTTCGATAAGTCTTCTCCACAACGCCTTTTTGAGGGAATATGGCGACCTCCGATGGTGGCCGGCGGAGACGCCCTTCGAGATTGCTGTAGGCGCGATACTGACTCAGAACACGTCATGGAACAACGTTGAGATGGCTATTGACGCCCTCCGCGCAGAAGGGGCATTATCTCCCTCCGGTCTCGTGAAGATTGACGTCTCCAGGCTCGAAGCGCTGATACGTCCATCTGGCTTTTTCCGACAGAAGGCCGGATACTTGAAGGAACTGGCGACTTATGTGGAACAGCAGTGGTCGGGGAATATACTCGGGATGTCGTGCGAATCGGTTGGCGATGTCCGTGACAGGCTCATGGCCCTGAGAGGAGTGGGGCCAGAGACGGCAGACTCGATCATGTTGTACGCTCTTCGGATGCCGAGCTTTGTCGTGGACGCCTACACTCATAGACTTCTTCGTCGCACAGGCATCTACACCGGCGGGGGCTATGACTCCGTCAAAGCGGCCTTTGAGAGGGCGTTGAGTCATGACGTCGACAGACTAGCCAACGCACACGCCATGATAGTCGTCCACTGCAAGAAGACTTGCAGGACGAAACCGCTTTGCGACGTGTGTGTGCTGATGAGTATGTGCTCAGAGGCCGAAGAGCAGGAAGAAAGGATTGCCGATGAAAGTCGTTAGAATCACACTGATGGATATCGGGACAATGAATGGTATCTTCGGGGTCACCCATATCCTGGAGTGGCCATAGCTACCCAGCAGCGTAATCTCCTTCGGGAGGTCCTCCTCCATTTTGGGCCTCGTGTAAAGGACGTGCTTGCCCTCTTCGATCCGCTCCATGAGCCAGACGTGCTTGCCAGTCGCCTCGCTTCCCTCCATTCTGACGCCTAAGAGCATCTGGGGGAATCGCAAGTCTCTCCTGTACAGATTCACAGCGAGGAACACGAGCGGGGCGAAGACCACCAGAATTGCAGCGTTAACGAGTACGGAGAACGTGAACGGGACGATGGTCTGCAGCATGTCGCCATGAGCACCTATGAGGGGGAATCCGGCAATGACTGGATAGACGGGGAAGACTATGGAAAGCGCCATAAGCGCCTTTGCGTCCGCGCCGCCCCTTATGACATCCAGTATGTACATGAGCACTATCAGCATCATCATTATCGGAACGGCGAGGAGGTTCTGAAAGTATCCGTCGTCTGCCCAAGCGGCAGCGAGCGCTCCAATGGCGACGACGGCTATCGCGTACTTGATGAACGGGGCGCTTCTGGCGAGCGCTGAAGACCCTTCGGCATACCAGAAGACATCGGAGAGTATAACAAGGATCGGTATGAGGACCAGGAGGTACTCGTTTGGCGCATGGTCGACGAGTATGCCGACCACTATCATCATGACTCCGACGGCGGAGAGAATGATCCATAGGAAGTTGGGCGCTCTTCTCGTCCTCAGATCCAGTATGGAGGCATATCCGAGAATCGCGATCGCCGCTGATAGTCGTAGCGCGACCATAGCTTCTGATGAGTCCACATCCAACAATCTCTGTTGCCTTACTTAAACAGTTCGAGAACGAGCGCAACCCAGACAGATGTCAGTCATCCTGTGAGGTCTAGTCTGAGCTCTTTGGCGATGCTCAGCGCGGACTCGTACTCGTCCGGTCTGAGGGCACGGGTGAGGTCGTCGTGCTGTGCCGCGTGGAAGCACGGCCGAAACTGCCCCATGACGTTCACCTTCACGTCACTCAGGTTGTCCGCTATCCATGTGAGGATTGGACGAGTGCAGCATTCGATGTGGTTGGGGAGGACAAGGTGTCGGATGATCATCTCCGCATCCTCGCAAGCGAGCAAGTGGTTTCTGCGGATGACACTCGTGTAGTCACCCACGTTCGAGAGGCGCTTCGCACATCCGTCATTGCCGTATTTGAAATCCGTCAGATACACGTCCACCACTCCTTTCAGAAGGCCCATGGCAGTCTCCGAGAGGTACATGTTCGAATTCCATACCTGTGGAATGTTCGCATGACATTCCATCATCGTCTGCAGTATGAAATGGATGTTCGATGTAGGATCTCCCCCGACCCAGTTGACGTTCGCGATCCTACTTGTGCCACGCATCTGCCGCACGGAAGGCGCGGAGAATCCCGCCATCGATTCTATCATCTCTGCCAGTTTCCGTGACGGGATCCATATTCCTGATTCCGGGTTGGTCGATATATCGTAGTTCTGACAGTAGACGCAGTCGAACGTGCACCCCGCGAAGAATACTGTGTAGGACGGGACGAGTTCGGGCTCTTCTCCCATATGGACGAACTCGCTCGATATCCGAGGTTCCAGCACTCCGCAATGGCCTCTCTCTCCGGCGAGCCGGTTCGCTCCGCATCTCCTCTCGCATAGGACGCAGTCGGTCAGAATCCGTCTAGCGAGTTCGATCTTCAAGTCCAAGAGCGTCATCTTGCCAGTTGGCGCGGACCCGCGTAGAAACGCCTCGGATTGGGCCGATAAGAGATATTCGTCGCTGGAATCCATCGTGGCACCGACCATTGTCTCCCTTGATTCAAGATACCGTGCCCTCTCCCCTCCCTCTCGGATCTTGAAGTAGCGCCGTAGCGCTCCATCTTTCATCACCTATCGTACTTGTCTCAGGACACTTTTAATATTTCCAGCAACCTGTGTTTGGTGATGATGCACGAATCCTTGAAAGATCTTCCCAACCTCTGGTTGGAGGTTAAGGATGTGGTCCGTCAGGTCCCAGCAGGGAGGGTGACGACTTATGGTAAGGTGGCCGAGGCCTTAGGCGATATTCGTGCATCGAAGTTCGTGTGGCTGGTCATGAGTTCGAGCAGAGAGGTCGAAGCCGTCCCTTGGCACAGGGTCGTCCGATCAGACGGCAGGGTCGCTGGCGTGAAAGAGTCTGAGGCCATAGCCCGGAAGACGGCTCTACTCGAAGGCGAAGGCACCTCTGTGTCAAGTGGCGAGATATCGGACTTCAGAACACTCGTCTTCGATGATTTCGAATCGCCGATGTCTCTGAAACGGCTAAGAGCTCGACAGACGACGCTGAAGGAGTCGCTGAGAGTACCCAAATCCGACGTCAGGTTCTCAAAGGTAGCCGCAGCTGATGTGTCATACGATGGCGACAAAGCCTTCGCTTCCGTCATTGTCTTGGACTATGAGACCGGAGAGGTCGTCGGGGAGCATGTCTGCACGTCGGAAGTGCGTTTTCCATACATACCCTCTTATCTCTCATTCAGGGAGTTGCCGGTCATCTCGCCCCTCGCGAGGCAGCTCGATGACGGGACCGTTCTGATGTATGACGGCAACGGTATACTCCACCCTGAGGGATTCGGGATTGCGAGCCATGCCGGCGTGATATTCGGTATCCCTACGGTAGGTGTCGCCAAGAAGTTGCTCTGCGGGACGCTCTCGGGTGGCGAGGATTCGGCCGTATCCAAAGTGGTCCTGCACGGCGAGGTCGTTGGGTATGCCGTATCGGAGGGTAGCCGAAAGCCCGTGTATGTCTCCCCTGGGCATGGCATCTCGCGCTCCCAGTCGTTATGCATCGTCAGACGGTTCTTAAGATCGAGGATTCCAGAGCCTCTGCAATTGGCCCACAGGGCGGCCAACATATTGCGTCGTTCGGCGCCTCCCTGATGTCGAGGCGCACTGTCATGGTGGTCGAATGAGGATTTGTGTATTCGGCGCAGGTTCCCTCGGTAGTGCGATAGGCGCATTGCTGGCAGGGCATCACGAAGTTACGCTCGTCGGTAGGAGTGTGAACGTGTCGCCGATTAAAACGGGCGGGCTGAACTTGCAGGGAGCCGTGACAGGAACGGTGAAGATGGATGCTAGAGACAGCGTAGAAGGCATAGTTCCTCCAGACTTGCTCCTGATTACCACCAAGGCCTACTCGACGTCGTCAGTCATAGATGCATGTGACGGATGGCTGCGCGACGACACGAAGGTTCTGACATTGCAGAACGGTTTGGGTAACTTGGAGATGCTCAGAGCCTGGAGAGGGGAGATGGCCTTTGGAGGGACCACGACGATGGGGTCATCGTTGATTGAGCCCGGCATCGTAAGAATCGCTGGTATGGGAAAGACCCTCGTGGGTTCGGACTTGGACCCGGCATCGGCCAGGTCGATCGCGTCAGCCTTCAGGGTTGCTGGCATCTCGACGGCAGTCAGGAGTGGGATAACCGGCGAGATATGGGCCAAAGCGATAGTCAATGCCAGCATCAACCCGCTTACCGCCATTCTGAGGGTGCCTAACGGGGACTTGGTGAAGAGCAGGACGTTGTCTAGATTGGTGGCAGAGATATGCTCCGAATGCGAGCTTGTCGCCGCCGGTTCGGGCGTCCGGCTGCCCGTGAAATCAGTGTACCCACGTGCGCGTTCCGTGGCTATCGAGACTGCCAGTAACCGATCAAGCATGTTGCGCGACATCGAACTAGGTAGGAAGACCGAGATCGCGGCCATCAATGGACAGATATGCCGCCACGGCGAGGAGGCGGGCGTTCCCACGCCTCTGAACGCGATGTTGGTGTCCGTCATCGAGTCTTTGGAGGCTGGCACCGCGGAGAAAGGTTAATATCGTAACATTGTACTCATTGGCTCTGGTGAAGAGATGGTAGATGTGAAAGAGCTGGCAGCGAACGCCAAGATATTGAGGAAGAAGGGCTTGAGCGTCCGCGAGGTCGCGGATGAATTGCACCTTTCAGTTGATACAGTTAACTACCTCGTGGAATACGGTCCCGAAGGACTCCCGCCGTCCGACGTCAAGATCGGATGGAGGTCTGTCGGAGTGACCGGGTATAGAGTCGGACTGATGTCCGAGCTTATGGCGGACATAACCCTTGAGGAGCTGGCCAAGCAGGAACAGGAAGCAGACGTCATTCTCGGAGTGTCCATCAATGGGATCCCGTTCGCCACCAAGCTCTCCGAGATACTCGGCATAGACCTGGGGGTCTACCGTCCGCATGCGGAGAGCCAGAGCGGAGGGGCATTGAGCTCAAACTACGCGTCCGTGGGCAACGGCAAGAAGATCGTCATAGTTGACGATGTCCTTAGCACCGGTGCTACCATGAAGGGCTCAATAACCGATGTCAAGGAGGCAGGCGGCGTCCCTATCCTCGCCCTGGTCATTGTCAACAAGAGCAGCCTGAACGAGATCGACGGCGTGCCGCTCAGGGGATTGATACGTGCGAGGTCTCTGGGCGGGACCATCCTAGGCGGTGGCGGCAAGAAGAGCTTCCCTTACGGATGAGACTTCGACGCGGCCGCTCTGAGGGCCTCGATCACCGGCATGGACTTCCCTAGCATCATCCGTTCGATTGCACCACCGCCGGTGCTGACGTAAGAGAACTTGCCGTTGAAGCCAAGTTTGTTGACCGCAGCGCTGGAATGCCCTCCGCCTATCACTGAGAACCCTCCAGACGCGGCTATCGCCTGGAACAGCTCCTGAGTGCCTTTGGAGAACTCCTCGATCTCGTATACGCCCGGGGGTCCGGACAGGAAGAGGGTCTTCGAGGCAAGTATGACCTCCTTGAACCGAGCTATGGTCTCCGGGCCTATGTCGAGGATGGTGGCGTCCGCCGGCATTTCTCCAAGAGGGTGGTCTCTCCGCACGTTCGCGTCGTCCACCGCCCCATCGACCGGTAGCTTGATCCTGTCCCCACCGACGCTCATCAGCTCCTTCGTGGCCTCTCTGACCTCCTCCGTGACCCCCCTGCTCGCCAGGCGTTCTGTCCCGGAGCCGACGCGGTCTCCGAGGATCATCCGGCACGTGTACCCCACGAGTCCAGCTAGGAGAACGTTGTCGGCCGATTGTGACTCTATCAACCTCCTCACGACGGGGATGGCGTCAACGAACTTGGCACCTCCGAATATGAACGTCGCCGGCCTTGTCGGGTTCTCAAGAAGCCCCGATAGGGCTTTCACCTCCCGCTCCATCAGCCTCCCACCTGCCGAAGGGAGTGCGCTCGAGAAACCTACCAGCGAGGCGTGCGATCTGTGGGAGGAGGCGAAGGCGTCGTTCACGAACAGGTCGAATTCCGGAGATAGCGTCTTCACCATTTCGGACTGCGCGTGCTCCTTCGGCGACAGCTTGAGCTGCTCGCTCGAGTAGTTGCGCACGTTCTGGAGTAGTACGCATTCGCCCTGACCCAGTGACTCAATCGCGCTCAGCGCCCGGTTTCCGAAGATGTCGTTCACGTATCTGACCTTCCTGCCCACGAATTCCGTGAGGTAGTCAGCGTGCTCATTCAGGGTGATGAAATCGTAATCCCCAGGCCGGCCCTGATGTGCCATCACGACGAGGCGGGCGTTCCGATCCATCAGCTCTCTTATCGTGGGCACTGCGGATGCGATTTTGGATCCGTCTTCGATTCTGAGGCTCTCCTCGTTGACGGGGGAGTTGATGTCTACCCTTAGAAGCACCTTCGCTCCTCTGACATCGAAGTCGTCAAGAGTGAGGAAGCCCAATCCCGAGGGCGACGAAGAACCTCCTCCGTCTTCATCGTCGAGGACATCCCCTCCCTCGGAATCAGCGGTTCTGATGTTCGTCATCCCAGCCCCCTGCCCCCCGGGCTCGAGTCGGTATCTTAAAGTCTGACAGAGTACCAGATTGAGACCTGCATATAAATCATTGACGAAATCACCATGTGACCCCCACCACGCAAAGTATTTAGATGCCGTACCATGATAGCTGCAGATACGCATGAGAGACACAGGGTTTTGCTCTCACTTCCGATTGCGCGAGGTGTGTTTATCTTGAAAGCTACAGAGATTGGCGGACTGCTGGTCAGAGACATAATGAGCAAGCCGCGGATGACGGTCACCAAGGGCGAGACGGTATCCGATGTCATTTCAGGAATGAAGAAAGGCCGCGTGAGGGAAATTCCGGTATTGGACGGCGACAAGCCCTTGGGGCTTGTGAGCTACTACTCACTCCTCTCTCGGAGGAACGTCCCTTTGTCGGCGAAAGTGGAGCACATAATGATCCCATGTCCTAGGCTGGAGGAGGACATGACCGTCATAGGCGCTGCCGAGGAGCTCATGTCGGCAGGGGTACGAGGCGCTCCGGTCGTGAGGAACGACAAGATGGTCGGGTTCCTCTCAAGGACCGACGTGATTCGCGTGATGGCCGATACGGACGAGCTCAGGAGGCGGTCGGCCGGCTCGATAATGTCCACGACGCCCTTGTCGGTGACCGAGGAAGAGTCCGTGAGGAAGGCTCAGATACTCATGAAGGGGCTTAACGAGAAGACGCTCCCAGTCGTCGAGGAGGAGAGCCGTCTCATCGGAGCGATTGGCATGACCGAGGTCATGGACGTCGTTTGGACCCCCCGTGGGTCCAAGCCGCCGAACGAGGTTCGCGGCGACAGGGAGCCTGCCGATGTGAGAGTCGGAAGCGTGATGAACAGAAACCCCGTCTTCGTCTCGCCGAACGATCCGCTCGACAAGGCGATATCCGTGATGCTCTCAAAGAATCTCTCGACTGTGTTCGTCTCCGATGAGGGGAAGCTCGTGGGGGTCGTCTCCCAGACGGATGTAATGGAGCATATCATCAGCCACAGACCGCAGGAGGGGGTTTACGTCCAGATCACAGGACTGGACGCTGAGGACCCCGAGATCTATGAGGCGATGTACGAGATGATAGGCAAATCGATGAAAAGGATAGACAAGATACAGCCCCCCAAGGTGTTGTCCGTTCACGTGAGCGCATATCATCAGGACGGTCTGAAGAGCAAGTACAGCCTCGGAGCGCGGTTAACGACGGACAAGGGGATGCACTACTCGAAAGCGAGCGATTGGCAGCTGTACAGGGCGCTGGACACCGCCCTGGAGATGATGGAGAAGGGCATAAAGAAGGAGCATGAGAAGCAGATCGCCGCAAGGCGGAGGAAGCCGAGTCTATAGGCTCCAATACTCTGAAGCGTTCCTCGCACAGCGTTCAACGATGCCACGTCCGAGGCAACTGTTGTCAACCACATCTGTGAATTCGAGGGGAACCTCGACGTCTTGGAACAGGCCCACGGTCGCGGCCACGATCTCCGAGAGCGACGGAATGTCGTATCCGCCCTCAAGCATGAATGTGACCCTACCTCCGCAAATCTCAGACAGCCGGATGAGCTCTCTTGCGATCCGTACATGGCCATCTGACGAAAGACTCAGCGAAGCTAGTGGATCCATGTAATGCCCGTCCGTACCGAAGCTCACGAGTATGGCGTCCGGTTTGTATTCTCTGACCACTGGCAACACGACTCTCGAGTACGCCAGGTCGAATGTGGAATCTCCACATCCAGAGGTGAGGGGCATATTGAGCGTGTAGCCCTCTCCTTCCTCCCGGCCCACGAAGTCCACGTTTCCGGTGCCAGGAAAGATCCCGCTCTGATGCGTTGATATGTAGAGCACGTCCGCACGGTTTCCGAAGATATGCTCGGTCCCGTTGCCGTGATGAACGTCCGGGTCGACAATGGCTATCTTCGAGTCGCCACTGCCGAGCAGATAAGCAGCGGCGATGGAGATGTTGTTGAAATAGCAGAAGCCCATGCCATAGTCTGGCCCTGAGTGATGGCCAGGCGGACGAGTCAGAGCGAACGACGGTCTACCTTCGTCCTTTGAGAACCTCACGGCGTCGATTGCGCACTCGGCCGAAAGCGCCGCTATGTCGTAGGTCTCGGGGTGAAGGATGGTTTCTGCTGTGAGGTTACATTCTCCACACGTGCGAATGAACTCTATGTATTCCTCGTCATGAACAAGTCGAAGATGGCTGTCGTCGGCGACCTTCGAGCGGACGATGTCCTTCCATAACCCATGTCCCTTCAATTTGTCAACAATTCCCCTGAGCCGGTCAGAACACTCTGGATGGAACGGAGTCTGTTCATGAGCCAAGAACTCCTCGTTGTAGAAGACTGCCACGGATATGCTAACGGCCATCGGGCCAATATAGCATTTGTGATGTCGTCGTGCTCTATGCCACAACAATATTTTTATCTGTAATCAGCATATTTTATGGGAGGATGACCGAATGACATCAAGCGAGATAACCTACTTCGATAGACCCGGTGGACAGAACACGGACGCTCTGCTCGAGGTAGTGCGAAGACGTGCGCAGGCCCTCAGTCTGAAGCACGTCGTGATAGCGAGCAACTCAGGTGACACGGCAAAGAAGGCGCATTCGAAATTGGCTGACCTAGACGTCGACATAGTGGTGGTCACTTCCCACTCAGGGTTCGCGGGTGAGGGCGTCATCGACATGGACGCCGGAGTTGAGAAATCCATAACGGACTCAGGCGTCAGAGTCGTACGCGCCTCACACGTGTTGTCTGGAGTGGAGCGGTCGTTCACGAGGAGGCTCGGCGGATGTTCCAGGGCAGAGGCCGTGTCGGAAGTGCTTCGCGCGCTCTTCGGCCACGGGATGAAAGTCTGCGTCGAGATTGCGTTGATGGCGGCGGACAGCGGCGCAATACCGTGTGGCGATCAGGAAATCCTCGTGATCGGCGGGACGAGCGAAGGTGCCGACACCGCGTGTGTCTTAAGGCCGGCCCACGCGAACGACCTATTCAAGATGGAGATAAGGGAGATCGTAGCTATCCCGAGATCGAAGCGCGACGTGGAACAGGAATATATCCGATAGAGTGCATTGGGTTATACCATGGATGTAATGTGGTTCGTGCTTCTGTGCATAGCCGTCCTGGTCGTGATGTTGGTCTTCTACTTAAGCGCGGCAATAGTGTCTCAGGATTGGGCGGCGGCGCCTCCCTACATCCTCCGAATCCTCATAGTGTCGCTCGTCTTCGTCTTCATCGTCCCGGTCGTCAGTGACCTTGGCAGGGAACAAGGCCTGTCGGATTTCATGTTGCTGCTGTCCTTCGTGTTCCTGGTAGTCGTCGTGAGATTCGTGATGGTCGAGGAGCTAGCAGTCCACGACGATTGGCTGGCTTCTATGGTGATATCGTTGATAGGCGTCGGTCTGATATTGGTCATAGAGGAGGTGTCGAACCGTCTGTTCGATATCGGTCTGCCATCCATAGTCTAGAGCACGCGCAACTCTTTGGAGCAGGAGGTAAGGACGCGGCAACCTTTCCGCGTCACAAGGATGTCGTCCTCGATTCTCACACCTCCGTACTTCGGGATGTAGACACCGGGCTCCACGGTCAACACCATGCCTTCCTTTAATACCATGTCTCTCGCCGAGGATATCGATCCTGGGTCATGGACGGACATACCGAGGCCGTGTCCAGTGCTGTGGATGAACAGCCCTTTGAACTTCGTCGAGTCGATTACCTTGCGCGCGGCCTCGTCCACGTGGGAGCCATGCACACCGTCGGCTATCTCGTCAATGGCGGCTTCCTGAGCCTCCAAGACTGTGGAATGCATCTCCTTCTGCCGCTTGCTGGGCGACTTACACACGAAAGTCCTGGTCATGTCGGATACATATCTCTGGTATTTCGCGCCGAAGTCGAACAGTGCGAAGTTGCCCGCTTTCAGGCGCCTCTTAGGGGAGGGCGAGTAGTGAGGTTCAGCGCTCTTACCGCCAAAGGCCACAGTTGAGTCGAACCCTGGGCTGGTCGCCCCTAATCTCATCATGCTGTAACTGAGCTCCGCCGACGCCTCCGTTTCCGTCATCCCCTCCTTCACGACATCGGGGATCGAAGCGCATGTCTTCGAAGCGATTGAACACGCCCTTCGAATCCTTGACAGCTCATCCGGCTGCTTGATCATCCTGGCGTCGTGCAGGTCATCGGATATGTCGACGAATTTCGCACCAGCACCAGCCTTCTTGAGCAGCTTGAGTGCGGAGTGCGTGACCTCTTTGGAATTGAAGCCTATCTTGGCATATCTCGACAGCTTCCGCTTCATGAGTCTCATGCGATCATCGCTGTTCTCGAAGACAGATGTCTTGACGCCCGCTTCCATGGCGCTGAGTGCTTCCAGCTCGGATGCGAGGACCTCCACTCGTTTGGGTTCGACCAAGGCCAGGCACCCTTCGAACAGTCCGTTGGGGATGCCTGTCGCGTAGAAGAAGCTGGTGTCCAGATTTGGGTCAACAGAATTGATCAGGGCTATCGCATCCACTTCCTTCTTAAGGGATGAGAATATCCACTTCTCCCTTGTAGCCACAGTACCACTGGCAGAGTATGCCTGCAGACGTATAAAGAAATGGTGCTGGCTAAGCGCCTATCCATGAATTGCCCGTGATCTTCCTTATGGCGGATATCGCGGAAAGAGCCGCCAGGTAACTGGTCTTCGGGTTTCTCGGAGAAGGCACGTTCCTGGTCACGACATCAATGTCGCCGAACCTGCCCCTGGCCTGGAGATGGTGCTCGTTCGTTTTCACCTGAGGGTCGCACACAATCCGGACTCTCGTTCTGTCGAATCCGATTCCAGCCAGGGAGATCGTCGCCGCGACATTGATGTTCTGCGGGAAATGCTTGACCGCTTCCCTTGCCGATCCTTCGAAGAGCGTCGTCCTGACGCGGATGTCGGAAGGGACGATCTTCTTGGATTGGAGGTAAGGGCTATCTCCAAAGGCGGAAGGGGGTTTCGTGGTCGTCAGAGTCACATCTTCGATATCCTCTACTTTAGCAGCGGAGAGCGCGTCAACGCCGCCGATGGCGCCGCTGGGAACGAATATCTTGGCATTCTTTCGCTTCGCCAATCGAAAGACGTCACTCTGGAATTCCTCATCTCCGAGTACGCCGACGCTCATGAGCAGGACGTCGACTCCGGCGGACAGAGCGATGGGAAGATAGTATCGAGCCGCTTCTTGGCTCGCGGCTTCCACGATCAGTCTGATGTTTCCGAGAATGGGGACTATGTCTGGTATGTATTGCACTTTCGAGAATCTCTCCTCGAGTTTGGCGGCACACTCTTGGGATCGATCCGTGAGGTAGACCGCACCGATGTCAGGGATGTTCTCCGCTTCTCGGGCTATGGTCGTTCCTATTGCGCCACAGCCAATCACACAGATGTCCACGCACAAATGATGGCAAGGCACGATATATACTCTTCTCGTGGGCCAAGGGGGTTCGGCGTTGCGGCCCCTGTCAGATGGATAGGATTCCCGGCACTATTTTTACCTGGTATGCGCTATGCCGAGCCGTCCGGGCCACGATTACCAGGGACCATCGCTACAATCGCGAGGGCCCGCGTGCCTGACCGGTGCTCTCATGTCTGAACGTGCCGAATTGGCTGCCATGAAGAAACGGGCGAGGTTGATCGACTCGAAGCTGACTTCCGAATACGGGCGTAAGGTCCGAACAGATGCCGAAAACCCGCTCGACACACTTATCGAGACGATACTGTCACAGAACACCAGCGATGTCAACTCCGGACGTGCCTTCGAGGCGCTCAAGAGGAGGTACCCTGCTTGGCCCGACATACTCGCAGCACCTCAATGTGAGGTTGCGCAGACTATTCGTTCCGGCGGTTTGGCGGAGATAAAGGCCCGCCGTATCAAGAACGTCCTGCGATTACTAATGAATGAGCGGGGCGCCCTCAGCCTGGACTTCCTTGACAGCATGGATGGGAAGGATGCCGAGAAGTGGCTCACCAGCATCGAAGGCGTCGGCCCGAAGACCGCCGCCATAGTCCTCCTGTTCTCGCTCGGCAGGCCGGCGTTTCCTGTTGACACGCATGTATTCAGAGTCTGCAGGCGCTTGGGCCTCACGAGCCACACCTCGTCCAGGGAAAACGCGCAGAGGGAACTGGAGCAATTGGTGCCGCTCGACGAGTACTACAACATGCACATTAATCTGATCGAGCACGGCAGGAAGCGATGCAGAGCCCGCAAGCCTCTCTGTGACGGATGCGTCATCTCGGGAGTGTGCGAATATTTCCGCCTCGGCCTCAAAGGATAGCCTTGATATACTGGCTATCGTCCTCCATAACCAATGCGATATCGTCTCTTGGAACACACTGCAGATGCGCTCATCGAAGCGTATGGCGAATCTCTCTCTGATAGGTTCGCAAGCGCCGCATATGCCATGTTCGACCAGATCACCGACGTCGGTGCTATCGAAGCTGTAGGCGAGGTCAAGATCACAGTTACTGCTGACAGCCGCGAGCGCCTGCTTGTCGACTTCCTTCAGGAGCTTCTGTATCTGCATGACGCTGAGAACCTCGTGTTCAGCGACTTCGACATCGATATAGACGGTCTGTCGCTCAAGGCGAATGCGAGAGGAGAGGAGTTTGACCCTGAGAGGCACTCGAAGAAAGCCGTTGTGAAGGGAATTACATATCACGAGCTGAAGATCGACGATGAGAACAAGAAGGTAGTAATTCTACTGGATGTATGAGGTGACGCTGCATGAGAGCTTCCGCGAAGGCGCATCCGATTCAAGGCCTGATCAAGTATCACGGCCTCAGGGATGAGGCCCTGAGAATACCGTTCCATGACTCCATATCGGTAGCGACCGCTCCGACCGTGACCCACACGACCATTGAGTTCGGAGACTACGACACAGATTCGGCGTCCATAGACGGAGTCAAGGCATCGGCGAGGGAGATGGAGCGTATTTTGGCCGTGGTCGACGTCGTGAGGACCAGAGCGGACCTCGACCGACGCTTCAGGATGGAGTCCAAGAACAACTTCCCGTCCAACGTGGGTCTGGGGGCTTCAGCGTCCGGCTTCGCCGCGTTGGCTGTATCAGCCTGCGCAGCCGCTGGTCTGAGACTCACGCATGAGGAGATGTCTGTGATCGCGAGGAGAGGCGCCGGCTCGGCAGCGCGTTCGGTCACAGGGGCGTTCTCCCTGTGGAAGACAGGTCATGAGGACGAAGACTCTTACTCCTCCCAGATCGCCTCCGAGGAGTTCCAGATGGGCATCGTGGTCGCCCTCATCCCGGCTCACAAGTTCACCGACGACGCTCACAGGGATGTCGTCCAGTCCCCATTCTTTCATTCGAGACTGGCCTACATCCACGGCGCGATAGCACAGATGAAGAGCGCCATAAAGCGCAGGGACGTCGGGGAGATCGGCAGGCTGGCCGAGAAAGACTCGTTGATACTACACGGCATAACGATGACGGGGGTCGAGGAGCTCATCTTGTGGCGCCCCGAGACGGTCAAGGTCATCCTGGAGGTCAAACGCATCCGAGAAGAGGGTATTCCAGCGTATTTCTCGATTGACACGGGGGCAACTGTCTACGTTAACACGCTTCCGGAGCATGTCAGCGCCGTTAGGGACCGGATCCACGCCCTTGGGATAGAGACCATGGAGTGCGGCGTTGGTGGAGCCGCCAGGACGACTGAGGATCATCTCTTCTGAGTCCGTTCCCATGATTCCTTCTGTATCCTGATCGCCTCGTCCATCGATATGTTTCCGGTCGCAACTCTGCCGGCGAGTTCCTTTGACACCGTTATCTCGCCGTCGCTACTGATGCGACTGAGCCTCTGGATGTTGCGTATCTCACCTGGTCCCGGAGATATCCTCTGCTTCTTTCTGGGGGCGTAGCCCGGTTTCAGAGCGATTTCCACCGCAGCGTCTTCGTGACGGGCCCTCGCTCTCCGAGTTGTGTTCCTCTCATCCACTATCTCGCTGATGTATCCCATGTCCCACAGTATGTTGAAGATCCTGTTACGATTCGTCCTGTCCCCGTTGCCGACCCTTATCAGGACGGTGGATGGCTCGTAACGCTCTATGATGTCATACACGGCCCCTCTCACGTCTTCGGGGCGCGGGACTATGATCTGCGCGATAACGGCCCCCTCCGCCAAGACCGCGATCCCGGTCGTCTGGCCTGGGTCTATGCCGATTGTGAGCTCTTTGACGCCGTCATCCCCTGCCAGCATACTCTTCGCCTTTGCGATGGCTCGGTCGGGATCCGCGTCCCACACCACTCTGTCAAAAGGGACTCTGTGCCGCTCTCGCTCCGTAGTCATGATCACGGAGATGTTTGCCGGTATGGGCTCTGAGAAATCGAGCGATCGGTGGGCGATTCCTCCTTCCCTCAGCGCCGTCAGCAGGTCGTAATAAGCGCGAGGGTCTTCCGTCAGTATGCCGACCAGCCTCATTCGACCTCAATCTCTGTTCGGAGGGATAAAGACTTTTTGGCTATCCCTTCTTGCGGAAGCCGCCGAACCGCGATTTCTTGCGGTCAGTCGTTCCATACTGCCCAACGGATTCGGTGAATCGTCTCATCAGCTCCTTCTGGTCCGCCGTCAGCTTGGTGGGCGTCACCAGCTTCACATTCACGAACTCGTCTCCGTTGCCGTATCCGTGCAGGTCGGGCATGCCCTTACCTTTCAACCTGAAGACCGTCCCTGTCTGAGTCCCAGGGGGTATCTTGACCAATGCGGTTCCATTCAGCGTCGGCACCTGGACTTCAGCCCCAAGGGCGGCTTCGCCGAAGGATATCGGCACCTCGACGTATAGGTTCCTTCCCTGGCGGTCGAAGACCTCGTGAGGGGCTATGTGGACTACTATGTACAGGTCTCCGGGCGGGCCGCCGTTCACGCTCGCCTCACCGCCTCCCCTGACGCGCAGCCGCATGCCCTCATCCGCTCCTTTGGGGATGGAGATGTTGATCTTGCTCGTCTGGTTGGTGTATCCCGCTCCCTTGCACGCGGTGCAAGGCTTGAGTATCTTCTTACCCGAGCCGCGGCAATCGGGGCAGTTCGATATCGATACGAAGCTGGTGTACCCTCGCGTCTGTCCTCTCCTGACCTGACCCGAGCCTTGGCATGTTGGGCAGCTCTCGATGTCCTTCTTGAGCGCGCCTTGTCCGTGGCACGCCTCGCACTGCACCGAACGAGGTATCTTCAGGTCCTTATCGACGCCTTCCGCGGCCTCCTTAAGAGTTATCTCGATGTCGTATCTCAGGGAATGGCCTTCCTGTGGGCCGGCCCTATGCCCCCCACCGAAGAACTGGTCGAAGATGCTCCCTCCGAAGCCAGAGAACCCGCCGAAGATGTCGCTTATGTCCTCGAAATGCGTGAAGTCCGACCAGTCGAAACCGCCTCCTCTGAACGTGCTCTCGACACCTGCGTGGCCATAGTTGTCGTACTTGGTCCGCTTGTCGGGATCGACCAGCACCTCGTAGGCCTCCGATATCTCCTTGAACTTCTCCTCCGCCGCCTTCGGCTCGTCCTTGTTCTTGTCGGGATGATACTTCATCGCGAGCTTCCTGTAGGCCTTTCTGATGTCTTCGGCAGAGGCGTCCCTGCCTATGCCAAGGACGTCGTAGTAATCACGTTTTGAAGGCATCTCAAGACCTCGGTTTCAGGTGACGGCTCGAAGGCGCAACCCTGACCATGAAAGACTGAAAGGTGATGAAAGAGGTTTTGGTGTGCGCGGGGCTACTTCTCCTGGTCCTCGTCGTCCACGATCTTGTATTCGGCGTCGACATAGCCCTTGTCATCGCCTGAGGGCGCTCCCTCGCCACCGCCGTCCGTGGGCGGCGGCGTCTGCTGCTGCGCCTGACTGGCGGCGCTGGCCTCGTAGACCTTCTTGCCGACTTCCAGGAGGGCTTTGTCGAGCTCCTCCATCTTCTGCTTGATTGCCGCGACATCGTCTGCGGCCAGAGCAGCCTTCAGCTCCTCCGCGAGTCTGCCCAGGCTGTCCTTCAGGTCCTGGGGTATCTTGTCGCCCATCTCCTCTATGATATGGCCGACCTCATAGACCTTGGCCTCCGCCCGGTTCTTCACATCCACGGACTCCTTCCGCTTCCGATCCTCGTCAGCGAACGTCTCGGCGTCCTTGATCATCTTGTCTATGGCGGTCTGGTCGAGCTTCGTCGTCGCCGTTATCGTGATCTTCTGCTCCTTCCCCGTTCCCAGGTCTTTGGCCTTGACGTCGATTATCCCATTCGCGTCGATGTCGAAAGTCACCTCTATCTGGGGCACACCCCTCGGCGCCGGCGGGATGCCTATCAGGTGGAACCTTCCGAGGCTGACGTTGTCGACTGCCATCGGCCTCTCGCCCTGGAGCACATGGACTTCCACGCTTGTCTGGCCGTCCGCGGCGGTGGAGAACACCTCGCTCTTACGGGTCGGGATCGTCGTGTTTCTCTCGATCAGCTTGTGGAACACGCCTCCGAGGGTCTCGACTCCCAGCGACAAGGGCGTGACATCGAGCAACAGGATGTCCTTGACGGTCCCCTCTATGACGCCTCCCTGGATCGCGGCGCCCATGGCGACGCATTCCATCGGATCGACGCCTCGCTCGATCTTCTTGCCTATGACCTCCTCCACGAACCGCTGGACAATCGGCATCCTCGTCGGTCCGCCAACGAGGATTACCTTGTCCACCTGCTCCGGGCTGAGCTTGGCGTCTTCGAGCGCCTGCTTCATCGGGCCTTTGCACCTTTCGATGGTGGGCCTCACGAGGTCCTCCAACTTCGCCCTCGTCAGCTTCATGGCCAGATGGCGGGGTCCCGACGCATCCGCGGTCAGGTACGGAAGGTTGATCTCGGTCTCCATGGTGGTCGACAGCTCGATCTTCGCCTTCTCCGCCGCCTCTCTGATCCGCTGCGCTGCCATCTTGTCCTTCGAGAGGTCCATCCCGTGCTCGGCGTTGAACTCCTTCATTATGTATTCGACCAAGGTGTTGTCCATGTCAGTGCCGCCAAGCTGTGTGTCCCCGCTCGTGGAGACGACCTCGAAGACACCGTCGCCGAAATCCATTATCGTCACATCGAGGGTCCCACCGCCCAGGTCGAAGACCATTATCTTCTGGTCCTTCTCGGACTTGTCCAAACCGTATGCCAGTGCGGCAGCCGTCGGCTCGTTGATTATCCTCACGACCTCCAGACCGGCTATCGTCCCGGCGTCCTTCGTGGCCTGTCTCTGGTTGTCGTTGAAATATGCCGGGACTGTTATGACGGCCTTGCTGACAGGCACACCCAGGTAGGACTCCGCGTCCCTCTTTATCTTCTGCAGTATGAACGCGGATATCTGCTGTGGCGTGTACTCCTTGTCCCTCATCTTCACCTTGTGGTCGGTGCCCATCTTCCTCTTGATCCCATAGACGGTGTTCTCGGGATTCGACACTGCCTGCCTCCTCGCAGGCTCACCGACCAACATCGCGCCATCCTTGGTGACAGCGACGTAGGACGGGAACGCCTTCCCTCCGAGGCTGGTGCCCTCGGCGCTCGGGATGATCGTCGCCCTTCCGCCTTCTATCACAGCCGCAGCTGAGTTACTCGTCCCAAGATCTATGCCTATGATCTTCTCCTTAGATTCTGCCATATGCAACCTCACCTCTCCTCTCTATTCATCATCCGTGTCCTCTTTGTTGGCAACTTCATGATCGTCATCGTTGCTGGTCTCCCTCTGTGCAGGGGCCGCCACCTTCACCTTGGCACTTCGAATGACCTTCGGGCCGAGCATGTAGCCTTTCTGGAAGACCTCGACCACGGTCCCTTCGTCGACCCCGTCGTTCTCCTCCCTCATCATGGCCTCGTGGAGGAATGGGTCGAACTGTCCGTCCGTCCGTATCTCGGCCACTCCAGCCCTCTTCAGGGCTTGCACGAACTGCCTGCGTATGCCCTCGAGCCCTTCCAGCGGTCTACTGCCCTTGGCCACGTCGTCGGAGCTTGCGACCGCGTTGTCGAGCGTGTCGAGCACGGACAACATGTCCGCGATCAGGCTCTCGCTCGCAAGCAGCTTCCTGTTCGCCGCGTCGCGTTCGACGCGCTTCTTGTAGTTCTCGAACTCCGCCTGAGTCCTCTTCAAGGTGTCGGTGAGCTCATCGATCTTCCTCTCGCTGACCAGCAGAGGGTCTTCCGCCACGTCGGTCTTCTCGCCCTCCTTGGATTGCCGCTCGTCGTCCGTGGGGATGGAGTCCTCTGCTTTTTCTGGCATCAGCGACCGCCTCCAGTGCGAGCGCCTGTCACAGCGCTCGGTTCCGAGTGCATGATTCTGGAAATTGATTAAGGGGTTTGGAGCGGGGGTCTAGTCAAAACCGCCCTCGTCCATGTCGGGTGCGCTGGGTCCGCCCTTCCCGCCGTTGCCTCTTGAGGCGATGACGTCATCGATGCGCAGGATCATGACCGCAGCGTCCGTGGCGGAGCTTATGCCCTGCTTGCCGACGCGGAGTGGCTCCAGCACCTTCTCCTTCCTCATGTCCGTCACCTTGCCGGTGAAGACATTGATCCCGGCACTCGTCTTGCCTGACTTGTGCGCCTGCCTCAGCTCTATGAGGACGTCGATCGGATCGAGGCCAGCGTTCTCAGCCAGGGCTGTCGGCACGACCTCGAGGGCGCTTGCGAAGGCGTCGATGGCGATCTGCTCCCTCCCTCCTACGGAGGCGGCGTAGTCCCTGAGTTTGAGCGCGAGCTCCGTTGCGGTCGAGCCGCCGCCGGTGACGAGCTTCCCGTCCTCCACGGCGACCGACACGACGCTGATCGCGTCGTTCAGCGACCGGTCAATCTCGTCTATGACGTGCTCGGTGCCCCCTCTGATGAGTATGGAGACGGCCTTGGGGTTCTTGCAGCCTGTCACGAAGGTCATCCTGTCGTCCGCGATCTTCTTCTCCTCGACGAGGTTCGCCATGCCGAGGTCCTTCGCAGTTAGGTCGTCGAGCTTGGTGACCAGGTTCGCCCCGGTCGCCTTGGAGAGCTTCTCCATGTCGCTCTTCTTCACCCTGCGCACAGCGTAGACCCCCTTCTTCGAGAGGTAGTGCTGCGCGAGGTCGTCTATGCCCTTCTGACAGAACAGCACGTTCGCGCCGGATTTGGTCACGATCTCGACCATCTTCTTCAACATGTTCTCCTCTTCCTCGAGGAACGCGTGAAGCTGACTCGGATCGGTGATCTCTATCTTCGCATCGATCTCGGTCTTCTTGACCTCCATGGCCGAGTCTATCAGGGCAATCTTCGCCTTCTCCACGCGCTTTGGCATCGCGGCGTGGACAGCCTCCTTGTCGACGATAATGCCCGCAATCATCGCGGTGTCGTCCATGGAGCCTCCCTGCTTCTTTACGACCTGGATGTTGTCGTCGTCGACATGCCACTTGCCATCGTCCTTCTTCTCGGCGACGGCGCTCACGGCGTCGACGGCCACCTTGGCAAGCAAGCCCCTCGAAGCAGACACGCTCTTGGATATCATCGCTGTCTTTGCGATGTCCAACAGCACGTCCTTCTTGTCCGGGGACACGTCTATCGCCAACTTCTCCAGGGTCTCCCGTGCCTTCTGCGCGGCCATCCTGAATCCGCCAGAGATCACCGTCGGGTGAACGTTCTGCTCGATCAGCGCTTCCGCCTTCTTGAGCAGCTCCCCAGCGAGTATAACTGCCGTGGTCGTCCCGTCGCCACACTCGTCGTCCTGGGTCTTCGCGACCTCGACGAGCATCTTCGCGGCAGGGTGTTCGACGTCTATCTCCTTCAGGATCGTGACGCCATCGTTCGTTATCACAACATCGCCCATGCTGTCGACGAGCATCTTGTCCATGCCCCTCGGCCCGAGCGTGCTGCGGACAGCGTCCGCGATCGCCCTGGCCGCAGTTATGTTGTTGAACTGGGCGCCCTTTCCTCTCTCCCTCTTGGTTCCTTCTTTCAGTATAAGAACCGGTGTCTGGCCAATCATGTCATACCTCCAATCCTGCTACTCTCATTTCCTGGGTTCAGAACGGTCCTTCCCCAGGCGTCAAGCTCGTATATGTTAGAACTTCTATATAAGCGTTGTCTAACGCGGTCGTCATGGAAAACCCGCGGGGAAACGCACGGTTAGCCAGCCCGCCCGCGAGCCCGTGTCTGCTGCACAGTTTTATATCCGAAACCGCCTTCGCCAGCCGCGGCAATGAAGACAGTTCCCTTAGTTACGATTGAGAGCAGGGTTCCGTTCAAGAACTCTCAGCTTAAGCGGAGGATGACGGACGTCGTCGCCGAGCTGTCGAAGGCCTATGACAGCATATACGTCGTCGACGTCGACGGGATCCTGAAGAACAAACCGCAGCTCGACATCGCGCAGAGGATCTGCGACGAGCTGCCCGCACTCTACGAGGGCGGCGTGAGGTATTCGCAGAACGTCATTGACATGCTCATCACGGGAGCCGAGAAAGCAGTCGTAGGGACTAGCACTCTCGTCGACTTTTCGGAGCTCAGAGGAGCATTTAAGTTGTCAGAGAACATTACCTTCAAAGTAGACTTCCGGGATGGGATCTTGAGTTTTGACCCCGACATTTCGGGCAGGGCCATCTCAGACCTCATAGCGGAGGTCGTCCAGATCGGCATCGAGGACATAGTCGTGCCCGCGACGCTCGCAGAGGAGGCCTCACGGGTACGGCAGAGGGAGGACTTCACGTTGGGAGTCATGGCGCCCGTGTCCGAGAAGGAGCGGCTGGATTCGCTGGAAATCGATTACATGATATCCGAGGATGTCGGGAGCCGGGAGGACCATGAGTGAGATAGAGAGGAGCATCGCGGTTTTGTATAAGAGGAAGGGCAAGGAGGTTCTGACCGAGAAGGAGTTCGTGTTCTCAGCTTCCATGGACCTGAGGTGGTTCTCTCCCAAGGACGCTCAGAAGCTGCTCGACGTCGGCCTTGCCGGTGGGCTGTTGAAGAGGGTCGACGGCAACTTGCTCCCGACCTTCGACTACGGGAAGATCGATGTCCCAATCGATTACAGGCCGGACACCAAACTGCTCAAGAACGCTTCGGTGAGACGAAAGGGCGATCTGTTCTCGGAGATGGTGGACACGATATCGAGGTCCCGTTCCGTCCCCAAGAGGGAGATCGTGTCCAAAGTCAACAAGAAGCAGGAGAGAATGGGGATAGACATAGAGCCCGCAGTGCTGCTCGTGGCGTACGACTACGGATTGGATGTCGGCGGCTCCTACCTGGAGCGGGCGACCAACGAGGTCCTCAACCGGGATTCCCAGAGAGGCTGAGTCGCGCACACGCGCGCGTCAATCCTTCTTCGTCCTGATGAGGTCCGCTAGCGTCAGAGACCCTGAGCCGGTGGACCGCGGGGTCAATCGCTCCTCCGCCTCCTCGCTCACCTTCTCCTTGAGCACGATGCCGAGCGCCTTCTGAAGCTTCTTTATGAGCTTCTCGTCCGGTCTCATGCTCCCCGACTCGATCTTGCTGATGATGGTCTGCTTCTCGTTGAGCTTCATCGCCAGCTCCTTCTGCGTCATCCCGCTCTTGGCCCTCGCGTTTCTGATCCTCGCGGGGTAGTCGTCGACGAGCTCCTCCTTCTCGCCGTCCGCATACACATCCCTGGGCGTGTGTCTTCTCTCCCGCTGTTCGAGCCTCTGTCCGATGATGGGAGGAGGTCCCGAATCGGTGTCGGGCCGTTTCTTGGCCTCGTTGCCGAATTTTGCGCATTCGGTGCAAACCTCAAGAAGCACGCCCTCGATAACCACCTTCTTGCAGAAGGTGACGTCCTTGCCGCACAACTCGCAGACCATAAAATCACACTTCTGAACAGAGTCAGCAAAGGATAAATAGAGTATTTAACCTTATTACAACACAGACCTGGACAAATGGGAATCCACACTAAAACGGGGTGCACCGAATTGGAATCTGAGCAATCCTCGGAGCTTTATGAGGAGATTCAAAGAAGGCTGTCTGTCCTTGAAGAGCGCAACCTTGAGCTCGTGGAAGAGGCAAGACGGGTCGAGGGCGAGAAGAGGTTCATAGAGGGAGAGTTGATCCGCCTGCAGAAGGAGCTGAAGAGGCTCAAGGCGGAGCTAGAGCGATTGAAGGCTCCTCCCCTGATAATAGGTCAGATCAAGGATGTGCTCGCGGACGGGCGCGTGGTGGTCAAGAGTTCCACGGGCCCTGACTTCGTTGTCAGCACCTCGGATTACGTGTCTCCGGAGTTGCTCGAGGCGGGCGCCCGCGTGGCTCTGAACAAGCAGACACTCGCGGTGATGGGCGTTTTGCCGCCCTCTCTCGATCCGATCGTGGTCGGCGCCGAGATAATCGAGAAGCCCGAGACGTCCTATGACGATATAGGCGGCCTTCAGGAACAGATCGTCGAGATACGGGAGGCGGTGGAGGACCCGCTGCTCAGGCCCGAGCTCTACAAGCGTGTTGGGATAGACCCCCCTAAGGGAGTCCTCCTGGTCGGACCACCCGGGACGGGCAAGACGCTGCTCGCCAAGGCGGTGGCCCAGCAGACGAACGCCACCTTCATCAGGTTCGTGGGGTCCGAATTGGTCCAGAAGTACATCGGCGAAGGGGCAAGGCTCGTCAGGGAGCTCTTCGACCTCGCTCGTCAGAAGGCCCCGTCCATCGTCTTCATAGACGAGCTCGACAGCGTGGGCGCGAAGAGGTTGGAGCTCGCGACATCGGGCGACAGAGAGGTCCAGCGCACACTCATGCAGATCCTAGCCGAGCTCGACGGCTTCAACCCGCTCGGCGACGTGAAGATCGTCGGCGCGACGAACAGGCCGGACATACTGGACGAGGCGCTCCTGAGGCCAGGAAGGTTCGACAGGATCATCGAGATACCGATACCCAGCTTCGACGCGAGAGTCGACATATTCGGCATACACACGAAGCGTATGAACCTCGACGAGTCGGTCAACATCGATGAGCTCGCGGGCAAGTCCGACTCGGCCACGGGCGCTGACATCAAGGCGATATGCACCGAGGCTGGCATGTTCGCAATTCGCGAGAACCGAGATGTCGTGACCATGACCGATCTCGAGAGGGCCATATCTAAGGTGCTCGACGACGGTGACCAGCGGGCTATGGAATCCGGGCCGATGTTCGCCTGAGCCTTCAGTCACGCCGAGACGTCACACGGGCGTATCGTCATCCATGTCCTTCTCCACGACGAAGGCACCTATGTAGCCGCACCTCTTGCAGTGATACTTGTATCCAGTGATCAGGGCGGCTTCGTAGTACATGTCGGCCGAACCGCACTCGGGGCAGGTCAGCACCGAGCGCTTCCTCTTCTTGTCTCCTGTCAACGGGCAACGTATGGTCATACTGCTAGACCAACGTTTTCCCGCATGGCGAAGCGTTCAGTACTTCGACATGTCCGCCTTCATGTACTCTCGTAGAAGGCAAGTGGCGTAACATCCCTTGTTGAGCGTGAACTCGAACACGGCGCTGTCGTCCCGCACATCGACTTTCAGACCCTTCGTCAACGCCAGAAGCTCCCTCCTCGTCCCCTTGGAGGACGCCTCTCTCAGGCCGACTATCTGAAAGTCCATGGGGTCGACCTCCTCGCGCTCAACTATCTCCCTCTCTATCTCGCCCATCTCTCCGCCCGCGAAGCCAGAGTCAGTGCCGTAGAGGACCCCGCTGACGAAGGCTTTCCCCTCCCCGGCGTGCCGGCGGGCCTTCTCCAGGTTCTCTCCTGTCACCTCGATCGGCCTGTCCTGGTCTGGGACGCCGTTCTTGTCGCGAGGCAGCACTATGTCCCCTTCGATCGGCTCGTGGATCGGCAACCCCCTCCTGAGCCTCTCGCTGAGTATCCTGTTGAATATGTACGACTGGTACGCGTGTACGAACATCATCAGGAGATTCCTGGGCAGCTGCCTCAGCGCGCCGACGTAGTCTCCCGGTCTCGCGGTCAAGTGTGACACCATGGTGCGTTCGAAGGTGAACTTGGAGGGGAGGTCTCCCATGGCCTGCTCGAAGTCGCGGCTCTCCTGGAGGGCCTGTCTGGCCTGATCCCCTTCGGAGCCGTCCCCCATCGGGTTCGCGACGTATCTCATGACCGCGCCTTCGAAATCCCCTCTGATCAGGTCCCTTCCGATCAGATGGGTGATGGGCCTCACGGAACCGAACCTCTGTACCCCGAAGAAGTTGGGGAACCCCCCTATCTCCCCGAGCCTCTCAGTGACGGATTCGCAGACAGCCGCGGCGTCGACCCCCGGGTCCGTGTCCCACACGGTCACGGCGAAACGGTTCCCTATGAGGTCGCCTATCGAGATCACGCGGTCCGCGGCATATGCGTCCAGGATCTTCACGTCAGGGATCCCCAGCTCTCTCACGTCGTCGATGGGCGCCTTGAAGGACATAAGCTGGGTGGCCACTGACCTGCCGTCCTTCGTACCGGCGAAGCCTATGGCTGATCTACCCACTCGGAGGTTGCTGCTCAGCCTCCTGACGAGCCTGTTCGCCTCCCAATTCCTGTGCCAGACACGCGCTATCACCACGGCCCCCGAGGGGTTCTCGGGAGGTCTGATGGAGACCTCGTCCACCACGAAGTCCTCAGGGGTCCTGCGCAGCTTCCCGCCTATCCCTGGCAGGTCGGCGCAGTAATACAGCTCGAGTCCCAGCTCCGCCTCGTTCATGATGACATCAGAAGAGCTCTGGTGTAAGAAATAGTTGTTTCGGCCCGATCCTATCCGAGTTGCTTCTCTATGAGCTGCTTCGCCTCGAGGTACTGGTTCGACAGCGACTTAGCGGCCTTCTTCAACGCGGCCTGCGGCTTGCCGTCCTTGACGGCGATCGTCAGCACGGGTTTGTCCAGCTGAGGGTGACCGGTGGAATACCGTGCGTCCTTGACGTTCTTGTCCCGCAGCAGCTCGTGTATGAGTGGGTATATGAGCGTCTCATCGGCGTCGTCTATCTCTATCTTGATGAGGTCCTTCTTCTTCTCCAGCAGCCTGAACTCCATTGTACTCGACGCTCTCGTATGGACAATTGGTTCATAAAGCTTCCTGCAACGGGCTACTTAATGGCTGCCATGGGCCAGACGGGTCTACTCTCGCCCCTCGTCCCGGCCTTCGCCCTTCCCTCTAGGGTACTTCATGCCACAGAGCGAGCAGACATCGACCTCGGAGACGTCGCCGCTCTCCGTGGCCATCGCCTTCAATATGCACTCGCCGTCGCACATGGGACATCTCTTCTCAGTCATCCGACGCGTCCTCCTCCCGGAACCTCCTCTTCATGACAGTATGAATGCCCTCTGCAATAACCCTTCCCACGCCGTCCACCTCCATCAGCTGCTCGGGTGTCGCGTCCGCGATGGCCTTCACGCTGCCGAGCCTGTCGAGGAGCCTCTGTGCCAGTGTGGCAGACACGTTGGGAAGCCCTTGGATCAGGAACAGTTGTCGATTGTCGTCGTCGAGCCTCGTCTGTCCTCCCTTCCCCTTACCTGAGCGTTCGAGCTCCTGTCTGATGAGTGAAGAGATCGCAGCCGCCGTCTCCCCGGCGTCCGCCGTGGACAGGACGGGCATCTTGTAGTCGGCGAGCAACGCGCCCAAGGCGTCATACACGGCTGCGTTGCCTTCTTCGACGCCCTTGCCCTCGGCGGGCCCTTGGACTATTAGGACGGGATGCGGATACTCCTGCCTCATCATGGACAGGCTCGAGAGCATGCTGCCGTCCGATATGCCGTCTATGAACTCGCCGACCGTCCGCACGGCGAGCGCGACCCTGTCCGACAGCACGATGTCCGCGGACTCGGTGTCGTCGGCCTTGAGGGCGAACCCAGAGCCCAGCAGCCTCTCCTCGAGGGCCGTGCCGCGTATCCTCCGCGAGACGGTCAGGGTCGGTCCCGCGGCGTCTCCCCCCGCTGGTTTGCCGTACTCGGAGAGCGATTTCTGGCCCGGTGCCTCCGCCGTCTTCTGGGATAGTTGCTCTTTGTCGCTGAGGTCCCCAGGAGACATCATGTCGGCGATCTCGGCCCTTCCGAGGGTCCCACGGCTCTTGGGCTCGCCCTCACGCCCATGGGCCGTCCCCCTCCTCGCCCTGAGTTTCTTCCTGAGGTTGTCGAGCTCCCGTCGCATCTGGAGCTCCTTCTTGCGGGACGACCAAAAGTAGGCCTCGTCCTTCGTGTCCCTGGCCATGAGTATTATGACCTTGCCTGCCTGCGTCCTGCCCGTCCTGCCTCTCCTCTGGATCGTTCGTATCTCCGACGGGACGGGCTCGTAGAACACCACGAGGTCGGTAGTGGGTATGTCCAGACCCTCCTCCGCGATCGATGTCGCCACCAGCACGTTGTGCTCTCCGCTCTGGAACTTATCTATGACTTCCCGCTGCTCCTTCTGTTTGAGGCCTATGTCCTCTCCCTTGCTCGCCTGGCCGACGAACCTCACGGGTCTGACGCCATCCATCTCGGCGAGCTTGTTCGTTATGAAGTCGCATGTGTCTCTGTAGTGGGTGAACACTATGACGCGCGATTCCGGTTTGGAGTTGAACTGCGACGCGAGTATCGAGATGAGCGATTTGAGCTTCGGATGCTCGTCCGACATCGCGTACAACGCCCTCCTCGCCTGCTCGTACCGCGAGTCTTTAACGAGGGTCCTGACGGCCTTAGAGCGCTTGTTCTCCTCTGCCAGTTTCTCCTGCTTGTCGAGGTAGCTCTCAAGGGCGCCTCTGCCCTGTGTCTCCGCCAGCTCTATGCCGTGATTGACCTTCATCGCCAAAGCCTGGGCACTCGCGATCGAGAACAGGCCGAAGGACTTCTTGCCAGAGTCCAGCTGCGCTCTTATCGTCGCGCCAGCGCCTAGCAGGTCCCTTGTCGTGACGGGCTTCTTGGGGTCGAGGTACCCCGCGGCCCTGAGCTTTGTGACCTGCTCGTTCAGTATCTGCTTCAGCAAGGCGACGACGCCGGCCATCCCATCCTGCATCTCTACGCTGACGAACTCCGTCTTGACGTCCTGGGTGTAGTCCACCACATCCTCATCGATCTCAGAGCGGATCTCGACCCAGGTTATTCCGAGGTTCTCGCACACCTCGGCTATCTTCGAGACGTCCGAGCCGGGTGAGGCGGTCATGCCCAAGGAGAGGCCTCCGCGGCTCGAGAACTCCTTGCCGATGGCGACGTAGGCGTAGTCGCCCGCGGCCCTGTGCGCCTCGTCGAAGACGATTAGGTCGACCTCTGACAGGTCAATCATCTTCGCCTCTATGTCGTTGGCGGCCACCTGCGGGGTCGATACTATGAGCCTCCCGCTCGTCCACAAGTCCTCCCTCTTGTCCGGGGGCATCTCACCTGTGAAGACGACCGGGTCGAAGCCTATCAGATGCGCCTTCAAGAACTTCGCATGCTGCTCGACGAGCGGTTTCGTCGGGGCCAGGAACAGCACGCGCCCGCGCTTTCCCTTGAGGATCTCGGCGATAACGAAAAGGGCGATCACCGTCTTGCCCATGCCCGTGGGTAAGACCACGAGGGTGGATTCGCCCAGGGCAGCGCGCGCGATATTGGCCTGATACTCTCTGAATTCTATGCTGCGAGGCTTGATCAACTCGTGCTCAAGGAACACAGACCGTTGAGAGCAGCTATCGCTTATGTAACACTTCCGGGAAGAGCCCTGAATCTAGTGGCATCCAGCACATGTGCCGCCGCACGACGGGGCGTCCGACTTGACCCTCACGACGACTCCGGGGCCTTGGGGGGTGTCGACGGACTCTATAGTGGCGTCTTTCAGCGTCTCCTCAAGGGCCTTGTCGTAGATCAGTGTGATGCCGTCATCCTTGAATTCGACATCGCTCTCCTTCTTCTTGTCAAAAGCCATCATATACGCGGGTCCAGAACATGAGTATCCCGCGAACACGATCCTGATCGGGTCGTCCTTCTTCTCCTCGGCTACAATGGACTTGATGGTCTCGTTTGCCTTCGGCGTTATCGTTACCATGGTAACTGCCTCTGGTACTTGTGAGGAAGGGGCCATATTTAAGAGTTTTCGCCTAACATGTCAACATCTGGCGCGATTCGTCGTCACTGAGCCACCACTCTGTCGAAGCCGGGTGCGCCGATGGGTCTGGTGGCGTCGATACCTACCTTCGCCGTCGTCTCGTCCGCGCTGGGGTCGAGGCTGCTCCCGCGCGCTCCGGGCACGACCAACAGGTCCTTGTCCCCCTGGAACCGAGTCGCGACCGCCCACTCAACGGCCCTGTCGTCATATATGTCGATGTCATCGTCAACGACGACGACCAGCTTCATCGACGTGTGCGCCCCCATTGCCGCCATGATAGCGTTGACCGCGTCGCCCTCCTTCTGTTTCGTTATTGAGACGACTCCGTGTAGCCAACAACAACCGCCCTCCGTCAACCGGACGCCGTGCACTTCGGGCACCGCCACGCTTACAGCCTTCCTTATCACCGGCTCCCTCGGAAGCCCCATCATGAGATAATGCTCGAGGGACCCTGGGAGTATGATGTGCAGGATCGCGTCGTCCCTGAAGTACACACGGTCTATCTCGACCACCGGCTGCATCCTCGTCGGATCCTGTGTCCCCGTGATGTCGACGAAGGGGCCCTCCTCGGCCAGCTTGTCGGTTATCCGTCCTTGGAGGATGTGCTCAGCGAAGGCCGGCACAAGCAGCCCATTCTCTATCCTCCTGACCGCAACCGGTTCGCCCAGGCACAGCTGTCTGAGGGTGTTCGCTATGGATAGCTCGTCGGTGCCGAGCTCCACAGTCATCGCGGCAGGGAGCAGGATCGAAGGGCATAGGCCGATGGCGACGGCGATCTTCAGCTCCTCGCCCTTCTCACGCGCTCGCCTGTGGAGTGCGTGCAGATGCCTCGGGACCACGCGCATCGTCAGGGTCTTGTCGCCTGTGAGCATTAGCCGGTGAAAGGACATGTTCCTCACGCCCTCGAACTCCGTGATGACGACGCCAGCGGTGATGTATCGTCCTCCATCGCCGCTGTAGAACTTCGGAACGGCCGATTCTCGGAGGTCGAAGTCGGTCATGACGTTCTCCTCGAAGGGGGCGCTGTCTATCTCCTGAGGAGGGGTCGGCGAGCTCATGGCCTCCAACATCCTTGCCGAGAGCTCCTCAGGTGTGCACTTTAGGGCCTGCAGGATGCGCTTCCTGTCGGCCCACAGATTGCCGACAGCCCTATGGCCGTCAAGGTCTTCGAACAACACCGGTCTGTCTCCGGCCTTTGTCAGATACCTGGTGACCTCGAGATCCCGCGAGACCTTCCCCTTGACGACGACGGTCTCCTCGAAGCCATCCAACAACGATCTGATTGACAGAAGATCACCGACCTCTGGATAACCGAAACGGCATATCTAAAGTTTCGTCTGAGCAACCTGGTTCGTCCGCTCATCCGCCGCCCGTCCTCAGACGGGCGTGGTGGCTCTCTCAAACCTTTTTATATATACCCATCCATCGAGTGACAGTGGACACGGAGGCTGTAGTTCGTAAGTACGCCCTCCAGAACGCGGCGTTCTATGACGGAAAGGCGACCGTCGGTGCCGTACTGGGCAAGGTCATGGCCGAGAACTCCGACCTGCGCTCCGACGCGAAGGCGGTCGCCGCAATCGCGAAGAAGATCGTCACGGAAGTGAACTCCCTCAGCCCGGAGGAGCAGAAGAAGGCGTTGGAGGCGATCGCCCCCGAGCTCCTCGTGAAGGAGCACAAAGCGAAGTCGACCGAGCTGCCCGAACTGAGAGACGCCTCCGGCGGCGTCAGGATGAGGATCGCGCCGAATCCGTCAGGCCCTCTGCATCTTGGCCATAGCAGGATGGCGATCCTGAACGACGAGTATGTGAAGAGATACGGCGGAGCGTGTGTCAACAGGTTCGAGGACACGGACCCGGCTCGGATAGACCCCTCGGGTTACGACTCGATACCGAAGGATCTGGAGTGGCTCGGTGTGAAGATCCACGAGACCGTGATCCAGAGCGACCGTTTCGAGACCTACTACGGAGTCGCCCGTAAGCTGCTGGAGGCGGGCCACGCCTACGTATGCACGTGCAGGCCGGACGATTGGCGCGCGCTCAAGGCCAGGAAAGCGCCCTGTCCGCACAGGGGCGACGCGCTGGAGGATCAGCTCGCGAGGTACGACGGGATGTTCGACGGGACGTTCGGCCCTGAAGAGGCGTCGTTGGTGGTCAAGACCGACCTCGGGCATCCCAACCCTGCCCTGCGGGATTTCGTCGCCCTGCGAATCGATGAGACGCCCCACGCTCGGACCGGGACGAGGTTCCGCGTGTACCCGTTGATGAACCTCTCCGTCGCCGTCGATGACCACGAGCTAGCTCTCACTCACATCCTGCGGGGGAAGGACCACCTCAACAACACGTACAGGCAGGAGTACATCTTCGATTACATGGGCTGGCAGAAGCCCCGGTACATCCATTACGGGCGCGTGTCGATCGAGGACGCTCAATTGTCGACATCCAAGATGGCGGCTGGGATAGCTGAGGGGAGGTACAGCGGGTGGGACGACCCTCAGCTCGGCACTCTCGCGGCGCTCAGAAGGAGGGGCATAGAGCCAGGAGCCATAAGACGGTACTGGGTCGAGACCGGTATCAAGGAGGTCGACATAGAGTTCTCGTGGAAGACGCTCCACTCGTTCAACAGGGACATCGTCGACGACACTTCCTCGAGGTACTTCTTCGTGGACGAACCTGTTGAGTTCCGGCTGGTCGATTTCCCCGACCTCGAGGCAAGGGCGCCGCTGCACCCCGGACACGAGGAGCGCGGGAGGAGAGCTCTTAAGGTACCGTCCGACTCGGTCATCTACCTGAGCAGGTCCGACTTGTCGGAGGATCGGCGCAGGCTGCGCCTTAAAGACCTCTGCAACGTAGAGGTCTCCGGCGATACCCTCCGCTTCGACGGGAACGACCTAGCGGTCCTCAAGGAGGGCGTGCCGATCGTCCACTGGGTTCCGCAGGATTCTGTCAAGGCCGAGGTCCTAATGCCCGACGGCGCCGTGAGGAGGGGCCTCGCGGAGCGCAGCCTGACATCGGAGAAGGGGGCGGTCGTCCAGCTGGAGCGGTTCGGCTTCGTGCGAGTCGAGGAGACGTCCCCGAGCATCCGTTGCGTATTCTCGCACAAGTGACACCCTCGTCAGACATCCCAGAACGGTACGATGTCACACGCGAGGCATGCGTTGCACATGGTACGGAACGAAAGCGTCGTAAGCCCGTGCTCGGTCAGGATATCCTTGTGAGTTGTCGCCAGGCGTATCATCCGTTGTGCGGTAACAGGCTCGAGTGTCCCCAGCCTGGCGGTCAGCTCTGGCAGGTTGAGCCTGTTGACACGGAGGGCCCTCAGGGTGGCGACGGCTCCCATGTCCGCGAGCACCTTTGAGCCTCGGAGCACGGTCTCGTCGGACTCCCCCAACCCGAAGATGATGTTCGAGGACACGCGGTTCCGACCGAAGACCTCGCAGGCGTGGCCGATGCTCTGGAGAATGCCGTTGTAGTCCCTACCGGGGCAGACCTTCTCGAAGATGTCCTGGTCGAAAGACTCGATGTTGATCTTGATCTCGTCCGCGCCCGCCTCCTTCATCGCGTCTATGTGGTCCGTCCTCGTGACGTAGGGCTCGACACCGATAGGCGAATCGGGCAGCTCCGAACGTATTCGTCGCACAAGGCCGACAATCCTATCCACAGTGTCGGCAGGGGATTCCGAGACGCCGCTCGTCAATGCCACTCCCTCGAACGCGCCGTCCCTTGACGCTTCCCTTATCATGTCCATTATCTTGTCGTCCGTGAGATGCTTCGAGAAGTCTCGCTCCAATTTGTTGAGGCTGCAGAATGCGCAGTCATATACACATCGGTTGTCTACGTTTATGAATGCCTGAGACGGTGCGTGACATAGTGTTCGCAGCAACTCGACGGAGTCTATGAACGGTTCGCCTCCTCGTCTCAGGTCCAACCCCTGGGCCGTCTCCACGAGTTCGAATTCGCCCGCGTCGCGAGACACTTCCTTCTTCGCCCGTGTGCCCTCGAAGGAGAATACGACCTCTGTGATGCCAGCGCCTGGGCCGGCCGTGGACCTGCTCGGACGGAACGGAAGCCTGAACGGCTTCGGGAGGACGACAGGGCCACCCGCGAGCAGCTCCGCCTTTCGCCTCGCGGTCTCCGCTCCTACCTTCGCTTCCATACAGCACCATCTTTGGTGTCTTGCACATCGATGCCGACCGCCGCGAGCCCGTCCCTTATACGGTCCGCCTGCTCGAAATCCTTGCGGCTCCGTGCCTCGTCTCGTACCTTCAAGAGCATCTCGACGAGAGCCGGGGCAAGCTCTGACGATCCCTCCTTTGCGGAGCGCTCCTCGGTCAGCACCTCGAAAAGGGCATTGAATCGCGAGAAGACCTCCACGATGTTCTTGGTCCCTTTGGCGCTGAGCCGCCCCTCCCCCTTGCGTCGGTTGGCTTCACGCGCGAGGTCGTAGATCGCGGCTATCGCCTCGCGAGAGCTGAAATCGTCGTCCATCCGCTCCTCGAATGTCTTCAGGGTGTCTCGGCAAAGGTCTTCGGCATCGTCATCGCCTTTCGCCTTGTCCATGTGTGAGCGCATCTCGTCATACGAGTTCTGGAGCTTCTCCAGCGCCTTCGCGGACGCCTCCAATGCCCCCTCAGAGTAATCGAGCGGTTGTCTGTAGCTAGCGTTCAGCACGTAGAACCTCACGGTCTCCGGAGAATGCCTCTTCAGAACTTCCTCTATCAGGAAGAAGTTCTTCTGGGACTTCGACATCTTCTCGTCCTCGATCGTGAGCATGCCGTTGTGCATCCAGTACTTCGCAAATGGCGCTCCGTTGTACGCCTCGGATTGCAGTATCTCGTTCTCGTGATGGGGAAATATGAGGTCCGTGCCACCGCCGTGTATGTCTATGGTCTTGCCCAAGTGCTTCAGGCACATCGCGGAGCATTCGATGTGCCAGCCAGGCCGACCCTTCCCCCAAGGGCAGTCCCACGACACCTCCCCCGGCTTCGCCGCCTTCCACAGGGCGAAGTCCGACGGGTCTCGCTTGTCCTCACTGGGGTCGATCCTCGCGCCGGCCACGGTCTGGTCCAGTGTCTGGCGCGACAGCTTGCCGTACTCTCTCGCTTTGCGCACGCTGAAGTACACGGAGCCGTTCGACTCGTATGCGAAACCTTTGTCGACCAGTCCCTTGACCATCTCGATTATGTCGTCTATCGTCTCGCTAGCCTTCGGGTAGACGTCTGCCCTGGCCACCTTGAGCGCGTCCATGTTGCGGAAGTAGTCCTCTATGACGCTCTTTGACAGCTCAAGAGGGTCGACGCCCAGCTCGTTGGCCCTGGCGATCAGCTTGTCGTCGACGTCGGTGAAGTTCGTGACATGCTTGACCTCGTAGCCCTTACTCCTGATGTACCTCACTATGAGGTCGAAGTTGATGGCGGATCTCGCATGGCCGAGATGGCTCTTGTCGTAGGCCGTGACCCCGCACACGTAGATGCCCACCTTCCCCTGTTCCACGGGCTCCAAAGGCTCTTTCCTGCGGGTCAAGGTGTTGTACAGAACCAATGGCATCGCAAATCGCGCCTCTTATGCCTGGGATAGCTATTAAGGATTGCTTTCGGCTGGACAAGCGCCCTCGTCGGGACTCTTGTCGCCATCGCCCTTTGGCGAAATCCTCTTCGGAGCGTCGATGCCCATTTTTCGCTCAATCATCTCGAGCCTATACTCCATCTCCGAGAGGCTGTGGCAGAGGTCCACGAACGCGTTCACGACGGGATCGGGGAGCTCTTCATGGTGGAGGTCGATGCTGGTCGTCCCGACCCTCTTGACGATCTTTGCGGGGATCCCGACGACTGTTGAGTTGGGGGGTACGGATTTGACGACGACAGAGCCAGCGCCTACGCGGACGTTGTCGCCGATCGTGATGGGTCCGAGGATCGTCGCGCCAGCCCCTATCACGACGTTGTTGCCTATAGTTGGATGCCTCTTCTTCTTCTCGGCGCTGACTCCGCCGAGTGTCACGCCCTGATAGATCGACACGTTGTCGCCTATCTCCGAAGTCTCGCCAATCACCACGCCTGTCGCATGGTCTATGAAGAAGTTGCCGCCGATGTTCGCGCCCGGGTGGATGTCCGCGCCCGTCAGCACGCGCGCCATATAGTTCACGGCCCTTGCCGTCTTGAAGCGTCGCTTCTCGTAAAGGCGATGGGCTAGCCTGTGGAACCTGAGCGCGTGAAGCCCCGGGCTGAACAGCGCGGCCTCAGTCCTGCTCTTCACAGCGGGGTCTCGTTCGATGACCGTCTGGACGTCGTCGCTCACTGGCTTGGGCATGGGATTACTCCCCAAAAAGGTCAGTGCTCAAATACCTTTCCCCAGTGTCTGGCAGTATGACGAGCACGGATTTGCCTGGCCCAATTTCGCTCGCAGTTTCCACCGCGGCATGGGCGGCCGCGCCAGAGGAGATGCCGACCAGCAACCCTTCCATCTTGGCCAGCTCGCGAGTCATCCGCTTTGCGTCTCCCAGGCTCACCTTCACGATCGTGTCGATTACAGAGGTATCCAGCACCTCGGGGACGAACCCAGCGCCGATGCCGTGTATTTCGTGCTTTCCGGGTGCCCCTCCTGACAGTACCGGCGAGTCGGCCGGCTCCACAGCGACCACCCTTACGCTCGGGTACTTCTCCTTGAGTACACGACCCACGCCCATTATCGTCCCACCTGTGCCGACACCGGCGACGAAGGCGTCAAGCGATTCGAAGACATCGCATATTTCCATCGCCGTCGTCCGTGCGTGCGTCTCCGGGTTTGCGGGGTTGGCGAACTGCCTGAGCATCACGGCGTCCTTCGTAGACTTCGCCAGCTCCTCGGCCTTATCGATTGCCCTCTTCATCCCTCCCTCGCCTGGGGTGAGGACGACCTCTGCGCCGAATGCCGCAAGAAGCTTCCTTCGCTCAACCGTCATGGTGTCTGGCATGGTGAGAATCAGCCTGTAACCCTTCACGGCGCACACCATGGCAAGGCCGATGCCCGTGTTGCCCGATGTCGGCTCCACGATTGTCGTGCCCTCGCCTATCAGGCCGCGTCTCTCGGCGTCCTCCAACATCCCCTTGGCTATCCTGTCTTTTACCGATCCCATCGGGTTGAACGACTCGACTTTGGCATGGACGTTGGCCGCGTCCTCAGGGACGACCCTGTTCAATCGGACGATCGGCGTGCGGCCGATAGCTTCGAGGACGCTGTTGGCTATCGCACTAGACCTCATCGGCAGACCCGTGCAGTGCATCGGCTAGTCGTTATATATCTTAGTTGGCCGGACGGCGACCGGGACAGGTGCTGAGATGCGCCTTGTGTCCCACGCATCACTTGCCGCAGATGTTGCACCCTTGCACGTGCGACGCCACTTCGTGCAACCTGCAGAATTCGTCCCCTTCCCGGATGTCTTTGCACGCGGCACAGAGGACGCTGTACCATTGCTGCCTGTCCTCTCCTGCCATGATCCGTTCGGATATCTCCTCTGCGTACGTCAGTATCTTGGGGAACTTCTCCAGCATCTCCCCGTTTCCAGCCCGTGCAGAGCTCAGGTACTGGCTCACGGAAGCTTGCGTTATTCCCATCCTCTTCGCAATCTCAGACTGTTTCAGGCCGTGTCGTCTCGAAAGATCCTTGACGACGGAGGCCCTCAGAGAGGGTAGGATCTTCCCGACCACTAGTTCGCATGGCGTTTTCATATGGCACACCCGGTTGAAAGTTGTTCACAGGCGACCCAAAGTGATTTTGTGATGCCCGCTGCGGTGATGAATGGGGCCATCGTCTATAAACCTTTCAATCGAATGCGAAGTCTGGGGCCGGGAAGGAGATTTGAACTCCTGTTTGCGGATCTGCAGTCCGCCACATGGCCTCTCTGTCACCCCGGCATGTGCACGCATCAATCAACAACTCCATATTTATTGTTTTCAGGACCCGCGCTGGCCCTATCCGCTGTCCGACGGTCGCCAGACCTTTCTCAGGTGTCGAGAACAAGCTATATATCCAGCGATTGATAGCACAGCCCGTGAATTCGCAGGGTTTGTGCCAATACAACGAGGGCGAGAAGCCGTCGCTCCCCGATAGGATCGTCGTCTACGACAGCACGCTTAGAGACGGGGAGCAGATGCCTGGGGTTCATTTCAGCCAGGAGCAGAAGGTGGCTATCGCCTCCAAGCTCGACGAAGTCGGCGTCCATCAGATCGAGGCGGGATTCCCGGCTGTGTCGCCGGGCGAGCTCGACTCGGTCAAGGCGATATCCCGGCTGGGTCTCGATGCGGACATACTGTGTTTGGCGAGAACTCTGGACGACGACATCGATGCCGCTTTGGCTTGCGATGTCGACATGGTCTTGTTGTTCATAGCGACGAGTGAGCTGCACATGCGGTACAAGCTGAAGACGTCCCCCGAGGCCGTCATCGAACGTGCCGTCCACGCAACCGAGTACGCCCAATCGCATGGACTCAGCGTCAGTATGAGCACAGAGGACAGCACGAGATCCGACATGGCTCTGATGCTCGAGATATATAGGAGATGCGAAGACGCCGGAGCATCAAGGATCGGGATAACTGACACCCTAGGCTGTGCGTCGCCGTGGGCGATTGCTCGTATCGTATCAGAGGTTCGTGCGCATACGAAGCTCCCGATTTCAGCTCACCTGCACAATGACTTTGGCCTCGCGCTGCCTAATGCGCTGACCGCATTGGCCTCCGGAGCCGGGGCAATAGCCACGACCGTCGGCGGCGTCGGAGAGAGGGCAGGCAACGTGCCGTTGGAACAGTTGGTCATGGCCCTCAAGACCCTCTACGGCAAGGACATTGGCGTATCGACCGAAGGCCTCACGGAGCTTGGGCGGTTGGTGTTCGCCTGCGCGGGCGTGGCCATGCCGCCAAGCCAGCCTTGGATAGGCTCCAACGCCTTTTCTCACGAGTCAGGCATACACGTCGCCGCGGTCATCAACTGCCCATTGACCTACGAGTGCGTCCCACCCGAGGTAGTCGGCAATCGCCGTCGGCTCGTGCTCGGGAAGCATTCGGGCACGGCGATAGTCAGGAGCCGTCTCCAGGAGCGTGGCGTGATGCCGTCGCAGGAGCGGATATGTGACATCGTGCGGGAGATAAAACGACTCGGGGAGCGACAGGGAAGAGTGTCCGACGAGCAGTTCTGGGACATAGTCGAGGCGGTCCTCTCGCAATCGGATTGCGAGAGACCGCGCGAGGAGGACGCGCGGGACTAGGCGTCTCTGGCTCCGTGTATGCAGTCTTCTCGTCACTCGACCGGTACGCGACCGCCAGACCGGCTCAACTTCGTCCTGCCCAGGTCGGCGAAGGACGCCAGCTCGTCGCCAGAGAACACGGGTCCATCCTTGCACACATGTCTTCCATCGATCGCGCACGAGTCGCAGATGCCTATCCCGCACTTCATGTACCTTTCTATCGACGCCTCGAGGGGTACGCCGCCTTTCCTTGCGATGTCGACCACCTTCGTCAGCATCTTCTCTGGCCCGCATGCAAAGACATGGTCGAATCGGCCATCGCCGATGAGCCGCTCCGCGGCCTCCGTCGCAAGGCCCTTGGCTCCCGCGCTACCATCGTCGGTGACGATGTGTACCTTGGCTCCCGTCCTCTCAGCTCTTGAGGCCATCAGCAGCTCGGAGGCGGTCCTCGCGCCGACGACGACCTCGACAGAGCTTCCCCCGGCCGCGCGAGCCTCGACGAGGGGTGCGAGACAGGCCATGCCCGTTCCCCCGGCCACGACGAGCGGGCGCTCGCACTTGGCACCGAAGCCTCTGCCGTAGGGTCCGCGCACTCCGACCTTGTCCCCGACCTCGAACGACGAAAGGCGCTTCGTGCCATTGCCCACAATCTTGTAAGTCACGCCGAACCTGTCGCCAGTGTAGGATACGGACATCGGCAGCTCGTCCTCGCCTGGGACCCAAATCATGACGAATTGTCCTGGCTGCGCGTCGATCCTGCCGTCGAGCCGTACCGTCCTGCAGGCAGCGTTCTCTTCGACATGCTCGACTATCCGGAATATCTCAGGCCCGGTCGTCATGCGCGATCCCCACCATTGCCGCCACCGAATCGTAGCCGTTCTCCCTCATGAAAGTGTCCAATCCGCGGCAAACCTCAGCGAACACGGCGACGCCTCGCGTCCTGATCGCCGTGCCTATCTGTACGGCCTTGGCACCCGCCATTATGTATTCCAGCGCGTCCCTCGCCGTCGATACGCCACCGACGCCTATCACCGGGATCTCCACCGCGTCCGATATCTCGTACACCGCTCTGACACCCACCGTCCTTATCGCCGGGCCAGAGAGCCCCCCGATGCGGTTAGACAGCACGGGCCTCGCGAGTTCCGGGCATATCGTCATCCCCTTGAGCGTGTTTATCGCGACGACGCCGTCTGCGCCTCCTTCCTCGGCCGCCTTCGCTAGCGAAGCTATCGAGGCGGTGTTCGGCGTGAGCTTGGCGAAGACGGGTAACGACACGCTGTCCTTGGCTGCGGAGCATATCTCCGCGACCCTCTCAGGGGTCGAGCCGATTTCCGCTCCATACCCCTCCGCGTGTGGGCAGCTCAGGTTCAGCTCGATCGCGTCCGCGCCGGCCGTCGCCATCGCGCTGCAGACCCGAGCTATCTCACCCGCGTTCGTACCGATGACACTCGCGATCACCGGCACGCCGCCCTTGCATGCCACGACCAGCTCCGGCGCGTAAGCATCGACGCCGGGGTTCGGCAACCCCATCGCGTTCAGGAGACCACACTCGACCTCCACGACGCACGGGTTGCCATGGCCGTCCCTCTCCTCCGCGCCTATCGACTTCGTGACCACTGCGCCTGCTCCCGCTCTGGCCACTTCAAGCATGCTCTTGCCAGTCTCGTTCAGAATACCGGAGGCCAATATCGTCGGGTTCCTAAGCCGCAACCCAGCAATGTCGACTGCCAGCTCGGTCATCTGCCTCCGAGCTTGATTGGCCCAGCGCCTACAATAACCTTTCTCGGCTCAGACCACACGCAGGGCCGACCCGGCCCTATCCCTTGCGCTTCGCCTCGTAGTCTTTGATGGCTTCCCTAAGCGCGTCCGCAGCCAGGTTGGAGCAATGCATCTTGGCAGGGGGAAGGCCGTCCAAGGATTCGGCGACATCACCGCGCGATATCTTCTTCGCCTCCTCCAGCGTCTTGCCCTTCGCGATCTCCGTGATCATCGAGCTCGTGGCGATCGCCGCTCCGCAGCCAAATGTCTTGAACTTGATGTCCGTGATGATGTCGTTGTCCACCTTGATGTAAAGCCACATGACGTCCCCGCACTGTGGGTTGCCGACCTTCCCGATGCCGTCGGCGTCCTCGATCTCCCCGACGTTCCTCGGGTTGGTGAAGTGGTCCATCACCTTATCGCTGTACACAAGCCTCACCCTCCTCGATCCCAAGAGGTCTGTCGCCCTTGAACGGAGATATGTCCCTGAGCTTGGACACGACCCCAGGCAACACCTCTATGAAATAGCCTGCCTCCTCATGATTGTTTTCCCGTCCCAAGGTCACCCGCAGGCTTCCGCGGGCCTGTTCGTGCTTGAGCCCCATCGCCAGTAGCACATGCGACGGCTCCAGAGAGCCAGTGGAGCACGCCGACCCGGTGGATGTGGCGATGCCAAGCGTGTCGAGCCCGAGTATCAGCCCCTCCCCCTCTATGAAGTCGAACCTGAAATGCGCGTTCCCCGCCAGCCTCTTCTCGGGATGGCCGTTCAGATATGAATTCGGGACCGTCGCGAGCACCTCCTTCACGATCCTGTCCCTCAGCCCGCACATGTGCTCGGATACCGCGTCCATGTCCTCTCCAGCTATCTCGGCGGCCTTGCCGAAACCGACGATCCCGGGGACGTTCTCGGTCGACGATCTCAGGCCCCGTTCATGTCCTCCGCCGTGGAGTATGGGCTCGATGTCCGTGCCATCCCTCACGTAGAGCGCACCCACGCCCTTTGGTCCGTGCAGCTTGTGGGACGATATCGAAAGCATGTCCACGCCAAGCCCCTTCACGTCTATTGGTATCTTCCCCGCGGCCTGTACGGCGTCGGTGTGGAATAGGACATCGGCTTCCTCCGCGATCCTGCCGATCTCGCCTATCGGTTGGATCGTCCCCACCTCGCTGTTGGCCATCATTATGCTTATCAGGAAAGTGTCGTCCCTTATTACGTCCCTCACGGTCTCGGGGTCTATCAGCGCGTCTTTCGACACGGGCACCTCCGTGACATCGAAACCGAGGCTCTTCAGATAGGCGCAGGGTTCTAGCACGGCCGGGTGCTCGATCCGGCTAGTCACGATGTGCCCTCCCCTTCTGTGGCCGTGCAGGGCGGCACCCTTCACCGCGAGGTTGTCCGACTCCGTGCCTCCTGAAGTGAACACGATCTCCGACGGATCGGCGTTGATCAGGCGTGCCAGTCGTTCCCTGCCTTCCTCCAAGGCCCTCCTCGCCTCTCTGCCGTAAGAGTGGATGCTGGAGGCGTTCCCGCATCTCTCCGAGAAGTAAGGGGACATGGCTTCGATCACCTCGGGCAGCATCGGCGCCGTCGCGCTGTGGTCGAAGTATATCCTCTTCCTGGAAGTGGTCGACATGGCGGTTCAGGGTGATTCCTGCGTGGCGCTTTAAAGCTTTTCGGAGGCGACCTCCAGACACGAGAAGCGAAACCCCAGTGCGCTGCCCCGTCGAAAAGTGAGAAATAGGCCTGAGGGTTATGGCGGCACCCCGATGGACGTACGACGGCTGAGGAAGGATTTCCCGCTCTTGGAGGCTGCGGGTGACGCAGGACCGCCAATATACATGGACAGCGCGTGCCAGACGCTCAGGCCCAGGAGCGTCATACTGGCGATGAACGAGTACTATGAGTCGTTCCCAGCCTGTGCGGGAAGAAGCGCCCACAAGCTCGCGACCGAGCTTGCGATAAGGTGCGACGGCGTCAGGTCAGTGGCCGCGGAGTTCTTCGGCGCGCGGGACCCGTCTGAGATAGCTTTCCTCAAGAACGCGACCGAGGGCCTCAACACCGTCATCCTCGGCTCTGGCTTGACGAAGGGCGCCGAGGTCGTGACCACGGATTACGAGCACAACTCGGTGCACGTGCCCCTTCTCCAAGCTGTGGAGTCGTGTGGAATACGACGCAAGGTCGTGCCGTCGCTGCCTGACGGGACCTTCGACCTGGAATCATTCGAGCAGACGATGAGCTCGAAGGTCGAGCTCGTGGCCATGTGCATGACTTCGAATGTCACGGGATACACGCTTCCGGCCAGGGAGGTCGTGGCCATCGCGCACTCCTATGGCGCCAAGGTGCTCTTGGACGCGGCGCAGACCGCCCCCAGCAGAACGATCGACGTCGCTGCCCTGGACGTCGATTACCTCGTCGCGTGCGCGCACAAGATGCTCGGCCCTTCCGGCGTCGGGATCATGTACGCGAAGAAGGAGCTGTCCGAAGCCCTCCAGCCGCGGATGTTCGGCGGCCACGGCGTCGGGCGTGTCGGGAGCGACTCGTTCGACCTGCTACCGCCGCCTGAGCGCTTCGAGGCCGGGTTGCAGAACTACGCCGGCATTGTCGGCACGGGAGCTGCCCTGGAATATCTGACGACGGTCGGCATGGACGCGATATCCGAGCACGAGGCCTCGCTGAACCGGCGGCTGACAAGGGCGCTGAGGTCGATCCCGGGCGTCAGCGTCCTGCAACCGAGCGACCCGAACTTGCGCGGCGGCATACTCGGCTTCAACATGGACGGGTTCCTTCCTCACGACGTCGCGGTCATACTCGACCATTCACGGGGAATAATGCTCCGGGCCGGGAAGCACTGTTGCCACTCGCTCTTCGAGTCGCGGGGGCTCGACGGCTGCGTGCGCGCCTCGCTCTATGTGTACAACACCGCCGAGGAAGTGCAGGCGCTCGCGTCCGCCGTGGAGGCCATCGCATCTTCGCTCTGACACCGACTCTGTCAGGATACCGAGGCGAACGCCATCAGAGTCGGTGAGGAGTCCACAGAGACCCATTTCGTGGATACGCTCAGGTTGTCGCCGGAGGTCGCGACGACGCAGCAATGCGCCTGGTCGAGCTGGTAGATGGCGGACGACCTCATCGCCGAGCCGTTCCATTGCCACAGGTGAAGCGCTGTGATAGGGTGGGCGACCACCACGTCCTCCGTGGACCGCAGTACCAGACTATGCGTCCTGACCTCGAGCCAGATGCGGTCGCCCGCCGACGTTGCTGTTATCGGGAAATCGAAGCCCGTATCCGCGCCCGTGAGCGTGACGGTGGACACGGCGTCACAGAGTCGCGTCATCATGTCATCCAGCTCCCCATCGCCCGCTGACATCATACCGCCGATGATGGCTGGCCCGAGAGCAGTGGCGACCATGAGGGCGCAGACGGACATGGCGACCTTGGAGATCACGAAGTCCAGGGCATCACCTCGCACACGACGACCGGCCCGGAATCGCCAAGCTCCCAAGCCAAGGCCACATCGAACCTGTCGGAGCGCACTTCGAGCCTGCCGAGTTGGGACGAGGCAAGCCAGACGGCAGGCTCGTTGGCGGACCGTATCAGGCTCCTTCCTGATGACAGCTCGAGCACTACACTAGTCATGTACGGGCTGCCCCATTCGCCGCCTATCATGACGGCGTCGACGCGCAATGCGCCATCCGAGGCGAGGTCGACATCGACCGTCCTCCTCGAACCGGAACCCTCCAGGAGCACGGCCTGTGAGGCTCTGACAAGCTCTTCGAGTTCGAAGTCGCACCTCTGAAGGAAGCTGCGACTCTCCAACGCGTTCAAAGCCTCTGCAGCAGGCGCGATCGAGAGGCCGGCCACTATCGCAACGATCATCAGCCTGAGAGGCAGCGATTCCAGCCCCGCGGGGTCAGACGCCAGTGTCACCATCCATCAGCTCGGTATCACTGGTATCTCGAAGCTGGAGTCCATGCCGTAGTCCCCCTTGGCCACTGTTACGGTTATAGTCGTGAGCGTGGGCCCGAAATGCTCTATGACGAGGTCCGTGAACACGACGCAGCCCCTGCCGTCCGTCACACCCCTGACAGGGTCGCCCCCGCTCGTCCTTATGTTACCCCCCTCCAACAACACGGTCGCGCCCTCCAGCCGGTCACCGCTCTGATCGGTGACGATCACGGTCATGGCCAGCCCCTCCCTTAGGTACAGGCCGTCACCATCAGAGTCGAAGACCAGGATCTCCCCCGGCGTGACGTGTATCTCCCCTATCGACCTGGGACCCGATATCGAGCTCATCCATCCCATGAGGATCGTCAGTCCAAGGCCGGCTATCACAACCATTATGAGCAGCTGGAGCGGAAGCCCTTCCACCCCTCCTCGCGGATCCGAGGCGATAGCCCCTCGATCGCCCATGTCACATATCACCGTCCTGCCCTGCATGCAGGGCGTCAGAAGCATCGCGGCGCCGGCGTATTTAGGGCAGCCGCTGCATGTACGCTTCAGACATGCTGGCAACCACGCTGCCATCTGGGATCACAAAGATTATCAACCTTGATTCTCAGGATGACATGTTCATATACGCTCGGGGCGACTAATTTTCACAAGAAGGGCAGGAAGAAATGGGAGGGTCGTCTCCCGTTGGCTGATGCCTGCTGGAATGACCGGAGCTGATGAGGATGGAAGCATCGAAGTGTCCGAAGTGCGGCGAAGAGCCGAATTTCCTGGAACACATGGAGAAGTGGTACTGCTACGAGTGCAACTCATATGTGGACGATCCCGAGGCCGAGGAAGAGGCTATCGAAGCGGAGGCCACCTCCGAACCTACGGTCCAAGAGGCCGTGGAGGGGGAGTCTTCGCCTGCCAAGGAGGCCAAGGCCCCGACCGAGGTCAAGATGTGCCCGAACTGCGGCCAGCCGTTGAAGTGGATCGAGAAGTACCAGAGGGACTACTGTTACAGCTGCAAGAAGTACGCCCCTGTGAGGAAGACGGCGACGCCCAAGCCCGAGGCCAAGCCCGACTCCGTGGCCGCCGGGAAGTCCGAGTCCGTCAAGGTCTGCCCGGAATGCTCAGGCGAGATGAAGTACATCGAAAAGTACACTGAATGGTACTGTCACGCGTGCAGGAAGTACCCACTCCACAAATCCAAGCCCAAGGCGGCCGCCGAAGCTCCGAAGGCCGATCCGAAATGTCCGAAGTGCGACGGAGCCGTGAGATACATAGAGAAGTACCAGAGGCATTACTGCGACGCGTGCAAGGAATACGCCCCCAAGGGCGCGGTGAAGACCTGTCCGGCGTGCAAGTCGGAGCTCAAGTACATCAAGCAATACAACGAGTGGTACTGCTACAAATGCAAGAAATACCCGCTCCGGCCGAGCAAGCCTTTGCTGCTCCTCTGACCGAAACCCCCCCAACCACTCACCCGGTGGCCGAGCCTGATCGTTGTGAGCCACCGGGGAGATTTGAACTCCCGACCTGCTGATTACAAGTCAGCTGCTCTCCCAGCTGAGCTACGGTGGCGCGTATGCGAGCTGCTGAGTATTTGTAGCGCGCACTTATAGCTTTTGACAGACCCGGACGCTCATATCAGCGCTTCGATCATGAAGCATATCACGAACGCCGCCAGGCCTATCAACGCCATCCTCAGCCCTCGCAGCCAAGCGAACCGCTTCCCGCTCCTGCCCAGCATCGTCCCCGTCAAGAACAGCATACTCAGCGCGAGCGCCACGGCGACATAGCCAGCGAAGTGGATGTTCTCCTCCCCGAGGACGAGGAACGGCGTTATCACGATGCCGCACACCATCAGCGGCGTCGCGAAGTTCGCGGCGGCGATAATCCTCTTGCTCGCCCCCGAGCTCCTCTCGACATCCGTGTCATCCAGCTTGGTCAGCATAGCCTGCTCCAGCCGCTCCACCTTCCTCTCCTGCTCCATGGACTCCCCCTCGTAGACGCTCACGCCGGTGGATATGGCGAGGGCCACGCTGCTCGTCAGCATCGTGCCTATCAGGAGCCTGAAATCCGGGTCCGGGGAGAACGCCAGGCCTATCACCACGCCCAGGATGACGAAGGTGGCGTCGAAGATAGTGTTGACCATGTAGCGCCTTAGGGCCGGTCCCGTGCCTGGCGACCTGACCGTCTCCCGAATCCTCCTCGGAGCGACCCGGACGGCGGACCACCCACTGTTGTCGCTTGGCATTCGCTTTTCGGCCATTGATTGAGCGTAGTCCCTTATCACAGTTGCGGTCCCCCGGGCGGTGCGGTGGCCACCGTCGCCATCGCCGACACTGGCCAGTTCGATCGTACGGGGCTTCCCGCGCGCCGGTGCGACCCATAACCTTTAAATCGAGGCTGCGTATCCGCAGGATTGCGCTAACGACGGTGATTTCACATGACCGACAAGGAAGGTGCTAAGAAGCACCATGAGGGGAAGGAAGAAGCGCAGAGCGACAAGGTGGGGGAGGGCGACCTCGTGATGGCCGAGTTCAGCGGCTGGATAGAGGAGTCAGACGAGCTCTTCGACACCACGGACGAGACGGTGGCCAAGGAGAACGACACGTTCGACGAGAAGATGACCTACGGTCCTCAGCCACTCATACTCGGCAAGGAGCGGCTCTTCCCGGGGCTCTACGAGCACATGTTGAAGGCCGAGATCGGCAAGGAGTACGAGGTGGTCATCCCGCCGGACAAAGCCGCGGGGCCGCGGGACCCGAAGCTCGTCGAGTTGCACCCGATGCGGGAGTTCCTCAAGCAGGACATAGAACCCGAGGTCGGCATGGAGGTCACCGTGAGGAACCGCCGCGCGACGATAGTGGCCATGACCGCCGGCCGTGTCAGGATAGACTTCAACAACCGCCTCGCGGGGCGGACGCTCAAATACAAGTACAAGATCGTCGGCAAACCATCGAAACCGAAGGAGATCGTGGAGCTCTTGCTGAAGATGTCATATGGTACTCATGAGGGCTTCGACATACACCACCACGGCGATGATTTCCGCATAACGCTGCCAGATGTCTGCAAGTACGATCAGAAGTGGCTGCTCGCGAAGTATCGGGTCGTCACGGACATGAGGGAGGTCCTTGACGCGGAGAAGGTCTCGTTCGTGGAGGAGTACGCCAAGCCGAAGGCCAAGGAGGACGAGCCCAAGGAGGAGCCTGAGACGGAGTCGAAGCCCGCGTCCGATGGGGGGCCGAAGGAAGCTGAGCCCGAGGTGGCATCCGAGGAGCGCGCTCCCGAAGAGCTGTCCGACGACGAGAGATAGGGTCCATCACCGTCCTCTCCGGCGGTAGGACCTGCACAAACATCTTTACGAGCCTCTCGCATTAAACGTTCCAGGACTTCGTCCGAGCGTCGAAGCCGGCGGATACGTCTCGAGGGCGCGTGGCCTAGCTGGATATGGCACTTGCCTCCTAAGCAAGCGGTCAAGGGTTCGAATCCCTTCGCGCCCGCTCCTCTTCTCCTGTCAGGTACGCTCCGGCGACGACGGCTGAGCACGGGAGCAGGTATTCCTGGGCAGAGTATTTGAGTTCGAAGCGCCATCCGTGGCACGGAGGAGTGGACGATGGCGAGGTGCCAGAATTGTGGGTCGGAGAACCCCGGAGAGGCTCTGTATTGTCAGAGATGTGGTCTCTCCTTCGCGCCGAAGGAATCGGCACTGCGAGGACACGCCAAGACCGCGGCATCCGATAGACTCTTCAGAATGAGGATAGCCACGCTGTTCGTTCTCGCAATAGCCTTCGCGATCATAGTGCCTCTGGCCTCTGCGCTCGGATTGTCCGTCCACATCGAAGAGCAGACGATCACCGTCGAGCCGGATTCGTATCATGCCATGCGATTCCCCGTATACGGCTATGGCAAGTTCGAGTTCTCGTACACCACGGACGGTAGCGGCTCGATGTACCTCTTGGATCTCGGCGCCAGCGACTACGACAAGTTCGTGTCTGGCGAGCCGTATGACTACAGAAGATACGTCTCACTGAGCGGCATGGGCGGTGGTGGCTCTGGGATGTCCGGCTTCATGTGGGTCAGATACATCGTCCTAGTGAACGACGGCTACGTCCCGGCCTCCGTGGAGTTCGAGGCGAAGAGCGTCGCGCAAGCCAGTCTCCTGGTGGCGGGGCCGCTCCTGCTCGTGGAGGTCGCAATCGCGCTGTCGATATACTATCTTCCGCCCAGGCTCCAATCGTACAGGCGTGGCTCTGAGAAAACGTCTTAGCCAAAGGACGCCTTCCAGTGACCGGTCGGTCCAGCGGAGGTAGTCACGGATGAAGGGCGTCAAGCGCAGGTACAAGCTCGAAGTGTTGCTGAACGACGAGGTGGAGGCGATACACGATTCGACACTCGCCCTCCTTGAGCGGACAGGCGTCCGGTTCGATAGCGACGACGCGGTCAGGCGCCTCCTGCGCCGCGGCGCCACGCTGAAGGCGGGCTCCAATCGAATCGTCCAGTTCCCACGCGGCATGGTGGAGGACGCGATCGCGAAGATTCCCGGTCGACACGAGTTCCACGCCCGCGACCCGGATAACGACATCGTCTGGGACGGGGAGCACGTGTTCGCCGGCAGTGGCGGCGGGAACCCAGACATCCTCGACCTCGTGACCGGCACAACTCGGCCGTCGACGCTGGAGGACGTCGAGCGGATGACGCGTCTCCTGGACGCCCTCGACAACTGCCACATGGTGAGCTGTCAGGTGATGGCGACCGACGTGCCTTCCGAGATGATGATAGTCAAGACGACCGAGGCGATGATCAGGAACACGGGCAAGTGCGTGACGGGATACGCGTTGGACAAGAGGACGACGGACACCCTCGCCGAGATGTGGGCCTGCATAGTGGGTGGTCCAGAGGAGCTGAGGAAGCGGAAGCACTTCGCGATATACGTGTCGCCGAGCAGCCCGCTGACATACGATGCCAGCGTATGCGACGTCATGGTCCGTTCAGCCGAACACGGGATCCCCGTCGACATCGTCCCGTGTCCCATGTGCGGGGGCACGTCCCCTGTCACCCTCGCGGGAGGCTTGGTGCAGCAGAACGCGGAGCTTCTGGCCGGTCTCATGCTCCTTCAGACGGAGGATGAAAGGCTGCCGACGCTCTACTCTGGCAGGCTCAGCCTAATGGACCCGCGGACCGGGAGGAACATCTGGGCCGTCCCGGAGATGTCGCTGGTCTCGGCCGCCTCCGTGCAGATGGCCCACAGGTACAACATGGCCGCGGACATAGAGGGAGCATGCACGGACGCGCCGGTCTGGGACGTCCAGGTGGGTGTGGAAAGGATGATGGCGGCCATGTTCGCCGTCATGTCCGGGGCGGACTCGATATCGGGGATGGGCGGCGCGTGGGACACATCGGCGAGCCTCGAAATGGCGGTCATAGACGACGAGATACTTGCGAACGCGTTCAGATGTGTGGGAGGCATAACCGTGGACGCTCAGAGGATGGCGTTGGACGTCATAGACGCCGTCGGCCCGATGGGGGGCTTCCTCTCGCAGAGGCACACGATGCGATATCTGAAGGAGGGGGAGCTAAGGCTCTCGCCACTGTTCGACAAGCGCACGGCTGAGAGGGCGGGGAAGGAGGGGATCAAGCCGCTCAGCGAGAGGGCGAGCGATGTCGCGAAGAGGATCATCGACGAGCATGTGCCCCCGCCGCTCGAACCGGACATCGACAGGGAGCTGTCGGCGATAGTGAAGGCGGCTTCGCAGTCCCGCCACTGAAGTCGTCGAGACGCGTGTCACGCCTGTCCCCTGACACCAGGTAAGTGTCGGCCGTGGGCGTGGTCGGCGCCCCATATTTGATTGTGCAAAAAAGATATAAACCTTGGAATCAATTTACAGGGGCCGGACCGAAGGGATGCGGACCAGGAAGCGCGAAGGTCCGGTTGGGAGGCCATTTGATGGCGTCAGCTGAAGGTAGCAACAGAGTATGTGTGTCGTGCGGCCGAACAATAGCCATGGATGCGAACGTGTGCCAGCACTGCGGCAAGGATTACCGCGCCCAGGCGAGTCAGCCGGCCAAAGAGAAGACGATAATGCCAGTGATCGGCGGTGTGCTGATACTCATAGGCGGTATCATCACTTTGGGAGGTGGCCTCGCCCTTGTCGGGGCCGGAGGCTTCCTGGACTCTATGGTTCCCGTCGATTTCGAGGGCTTTGAGATGCTCGAGGACATCTTGACTGCTTGCGGAGCGATATTGGTCGTATTCGCCCTTATCGCGATCCTCGGAGGCATCTTTGGGATCATGAGGAAGCACTTCGGGTTGGTCCTGTTGGGCGGCATATTCGGACTGATAGGATGGTTCATCCCCTCGCTGATAGGGATCATCCTGGTCGCGATATCCAAGAAGGAGTTCGAGTAGGCCTGCAGACACGGTCTACGAGGACTGGCGGGCGAAGGCCTGCCTCAAACCCCATTACGCACTTTTGACTCCACACGACTGGGAGGCAGCTCCGTGCGTCTTCACCTCGCATGAGCGGGTCGCGAGAGGTCATTCCACGGCTTTCTCGAACTCCCTCTCCCACCATACGATGTAGTTCCTCTCGCCGGATGCGCGCTTGCGTATGGCGCGCTTGGCCAGACTGTGGGCGAGGGATGCGTGCTCCAGGTTCCATGCGCTCCTGATGTCCCTCGGGACCACGAGGTAGCTCGGGGAGTCGTCGATGTACTTCGGCGGCAGGCGCGCGAGGGCGTACAGGTCGCATGCCCTCTCACCGCTCGGCGTGTCCTTGCTGTTGAACTGCGCCAGATGCATCAGCTCGTGCGCGATGGTCCAGTAAGTCGGGGACTTGTAGTCCCCGTTCCGGGCCTTGCGGACATCGAGCATCAACTTGACCGAGCCCTCGTCGGACTGGAACGCCAGGCCGTCATACGACCTCGTGAGCCCGATGGTCATCTTCCGCTTCATCTCGGGGAAGTACGGATGGAGGCGCCTGATCCTCCTGTCCACCTCATCCCTCAGGTTCGGCCCGAGAGTGAGGGCCTTTCTGGTCCATGCGATTTCGAGCAACATTGAGCGCTACGCGATGCAACGGCTGTTTATTATCATGTTCGGTCCCCGCGACGGCGTTCTCCGACGGTTTTTCATTTGATATGTCCGTCGATGCCCAACACGAGCGAGTCGATGGCGGCCGAGCTGCCAGCTCTCCTGGCAGCCTCCTCCGCGAGGGCGAGCAAGCCCCCGCAGCAAGGCACCTCCATCATCACGACCCTAACCGACCTGGGCTTCGCCTCGCGGAATATGCCCTCGAGCCTTTCCAGGAATGCCTTCTGCTCCTCCAGCTTGGGACAGCCTATGACGACGGGCCTTCCGCGCATGAAGGACCTGTGGAAGTCGGGATGGGCGAGCGGGGCGCAGTCGGCGGCCAACAGTATGTCGGCCCCCCTCAGGAACGGGGCGGACGGCTGTATCAGCCTCCACTGGACGGGCCAGTTGACGAGTTCCGACTCCGCGGGCGCGGCGGAGTCGTCGTCTGCCGAAGTCGCGGTCGGCGTCCCTGGCCTTAGGAACACCGGTGCCGCTGAGGGGCATCCGCACGCCGCGCCCTGGGACGCGGTCGCCGGGGCATGAGGCCCCTGCCCGTCGCTCTTCAGATGCCCCTTGACGGCCTCCTCGTCGAACTCCGGGGCCTCACGCTCCACTATGCGGAGGGCGTCCTCTGGGCACTCGCCTATGCATGCCCCGAGCCCGTCGCAGAACACCTCGTTGACGACCTTGGCCTTACCGTCGATTATCGCGAGTGCGCCTTCGGCGCACGCAATTACGCACTGGCCGCAGCCGGTGCATTTCTCCTCGTCAATCTCAATGATCTTACGCCTGCCCATGTGTGACACCTTCCATTTGTGCGCGTTGGGACGTACGACAAGCGCACGCGTATGCGACGTCCCTTACATGTATGGGACATCAAGGCCCGAAGGGGCTTATCTTACCATCGGCTCGGCGAGCTCCTTCCACTTGGTCCTGGACCTGGACTTGTGCAGCTTGTCGCCTATGACGCTCGCGGTGAGCGCGACCGGGGGCGTCAGGAACACGATTGTGCCGAGTAGCCCCACGAGCTTGCTGACGCCTCTGGCGCTGAAGATCTCCTTCGTGCATTGGGTGTCGTCCGGCATCTCGGCGCCCAACAATGACGCGATGAGCGTCCTCTGGAGCTTGGCAGTTATCATCGTCGTGAGCCAGACGAAGTTTTTGAAGCTCGTGCCGTCGCCGCCGTAGGCGGTCTCCCTGCGCAGCAGGGCCTTCCTCAGCTCCTCGCCGGTGGTGCCGTCGAAGACCGTGTAGCCGTCGCCGACCATCATCGGGGCGTGCGCGTCGCTACCACCGGTACGTGCGATGTCCAGATGCCTGCACACCCTCTGGACCAGATCGTTGGCGTAACCGTCCCTGTGGAACGCGTTGAACATCTCGACGCCGTCCAGCTTCAGCTCGAACACCCGCTCCTCCACGGAGCTGCAGTGCACGCTGAACGGATGCGGGGCTATGGCGACGCCCCCCATGGCGTGGATGCGGTCTATCGTCTCCTCCGGGCTGAGCCCACGCGGCACGCTCTCGTTGATGAACAGGCCGATGATTTCGCCTCCGCCCGAGGACACCTCTTCGCCCACCACGACCTCGACGGGCGACCTTACGTGTTTGGCCTTCAGGGCGCCGTCGATAGTGTCGTGGTCCGTCACGCACACGATGTCGAGGCCGCGTCTCTCGGCCGCCTCGACCACCTCCCGCGGCTCGCTCACCGCGTCGGGGAACCGCAGGAACCTTATCTTGGACATGCCAGAATACTTGGTGTGGGTATGCAGGTCCGCCTTGCCAGCCATCTGGGGGCCTAATCTTGGTGAACGTAGAAATCCCTTTGCGTCCAACCGCCCCCCGGCGGGCAGCCTCTGGCACTTCTCCAATCGACGGATCATATCACGGACTGCACTATGTGCCAAGCGCAGATCGTGACGACCAGGCCAGTCAGTATTGCCACGACGGCGTCGATGAGGATGCTCCCCTCCCATTCCGTGAACCAACGGCTGGATGCGAACACATCGGCCCTCGCCAGTCTCTTCCCGACTCGTTCCCTTATCAGCCTCAGACCGTTCCGCAGCATCACCCCGCCGTCCATGGGATGAATGGGGAGCGAGTTCGCAATACCCACCATCGCGTTGGCCCAGAACAGCCAGTAGGCCATGTTGAGCAGCAGCCAGAACACCTCTGACGGCAGGAACCACAAGAGTCCGGAGGGCTCGTAGAGGTCGGTCGCGGGCGACAACAGCGGCATGTAGCCCAGGAACGGCAGCGCCAGGAACTGGAGCGACGCAGAGGCGTACCCCTCGGCGTCGCTCGCCCCAGAGAGCGGCCGCGCCATGAGGTCGACGACATGGTCGGAGTCGACGGTCTCGAGGCCGAACATCGCGACCTCGACTCCCAGGCAGCTCTGGTTGCGGAACTCCTCCCGGTTCTCGTCGTTGTAGTGGATGTAGTAGAACACCCACTTGGACGTCAGGTTGACCTGGGTCACCGATTCGTCCTCGACGAACCAGTTCAGCTCGACGCCCGGATCTTCTTGGTATCTCAATACCGAGATGCTCACTGGCGCGTCCCGGGAGGCGTTCTCCTCCACGGAGCGCAGCTCGTCCACGTTATGTATGACCGTGCCGTCGAGACTCCTTATGATCATGCCTGGCCTGATGCCTGCGTTGAGTGCCGGTCCCTCGGGGACCGCGGACACGACCACGCCGCCCGGCAGCACCGCGCCGTGCAGGGTCGACTCGTATCTGTAGATGATATGGGTCATCCCGCCCGGGTTCTCCACGGACAGCGACTGCAGGCCTTCGGAGTCAGTCGTCTCGGCACCGTCCAGCTCGACCACTTCGGACCATACGGGCACGCCAAAGTGGTGTGCGGGCGAATCCGGCACGACGCCTGTCACGAGCGCCCCCTCGTGGACCGGCTTCGCGCACGGCGCCAGCACCGCGAGGAACAGCACGAGGCAGACGCCGCTCACGAGGAAGTTGGCCGCGGGCCCGCCCGCGTACATCTTCAGCGCGCTGGGCCTGGGTAGCTTCCTGAGGTCGTCGTCGTTCGTCTCGACGAAAGCCCCGACGGGGATCGCGAGTATCATCACGCCGAGCGCCTCGACCTTCACCCCCTGTCTCGCTGCCATTATCCCGTGCCCTATCTCGTGGGCGAGGATCGCGACGGCCATGCCTATGACGGCGAACGCCACGGTCGCCACGGGGTCGAGCACTGGCGTCGCGCCCACGACCTCCGAGGGATAGGTCGCCACGCGCACCACGGAAGGGGCGAACACGGTCACCCACACGAGGAACGCGGTGAGCGCGGTCATCGTTGCGAACGCGACGGCGACGCAAGCCCAGCCTATCAGTCGCCAAGGGGCCCTGAGCCGCGCCAGCTCGGCGATCAGCCGATGGCCCTTAAGGGTCCTCCAGATGAGTATGGGTCCGTAGAACGATATGTCGAGCCGTCTCCAGGCGTTCTTCCTCGACGCGGCGAAGGCCACGGCCAAGTAGGCCGCGACGAGTACTATGAACACGAGGTAGCCATCCATGTTACGATATCACCGAGCCCACCGATGCCGTCCGCGCCGTCGCCAGCCGACTCCCCCGATATCGCGCTACCGCATGAAAACAGCTTTCCCAAACGACTTATCGTCCCAGCCGCCTCAGCCATCTCTTGAACGACCGTCTCACGGACACCCTGTCGGTGAGGAGTCCCCGGGGCCAGATGAGCACGTAGAGGAACGCCTCTAGCAGCACGAGACCGGCGCATGCCAGCGTCACCGCGACGCCGTCGAGCCAGTCGATCGGCGTCAGGCCGTCGGCCAGGGTCAGCAGCAGCACGCCGTCGAGCAGGAGCGCCCCCGCGGCGTACCAGTATCTCGCGTAGTCGTACAGGACCCAATCCTTCCAGGCCAGGGACGACCGCAGGAAACGTGCGGTCTCCTCCTCGTCCATCTCGGCCTCTCTGGTGTACAGCTCGAGCTGCTCCTTCGATGGTTTCGCGCCTCCTCGGCCCGTCGGGCCCTCATCGGACATGACATGCAACGAAGTGCCCGTTGCCCCTGTCGATCAGCGGCGGATCCTCGGCCGAGCAGATGTCCTCGACCAACGGGCATCTCGTGTGGAAGCGGCAGCCCGGAGGCGGGTTGGCCGGGCTCGGCACGTCGCCGGGCAGTATGATACGGTCCCTCCTGAGATCGGGGTCAGGCGCTGGTATGACGGACAGGAGCGCCTCCGTGTACGGGTGCGTCGGCCTCTCGAAGAGGTCGTCCTTCGCCGCGTACTCGACGACCTTGCCGAGGTACATGACGACGACGCGGTCGCACATGTACCGTATCGTGCTGAGGTCGTGGGATATGAACAGGTATGTCAGTCCGAAGTCGTTCTGGAGGTCGTTCAGCATGTTGAGTATCTGCGCCTGGACGGACACGTCCAGGGCGGACGTGGGCTCGTCCAGCACGACGAAGTCGGGGTTGACAGAGAGCGCCCTCGCTATGCCTATCCTCTGGCGCTGTCCCCCGCTGAACTCGTGGGGGTATCTGTACATGTGCTCGGGGTTGAGCCCGACCTTCTCCAGCAGCTCGATGGTCCGCTCCCTTATCAGCACTCCTCTGCTGACCCCGCGCCTCCTCTTCCTGACCTTTTCCTGGCCATGCTTGTCGAGTTCCCGGGCCGTCACGCCGTAGTCGCCGAATATCTTCCGCAGCTCCTCCTCCTTCGCACGGACGCCCAGCTGCGCCCTTATCGGCTCTGACACAATGTCCTTTATCAGCATCTTCGGGTTGAGGGACGAGAACGGGTCCTGGAACACGAACTGTATCCTCCTGCGCATCCGACGCAGCGTCCGCTTCGGCTTGTGGTTGAGGCAGTATCTCCTGCATACCTCGTGTTCGGTGTCCTCGATGAGGTCGAGCACGTCCTGTTCGCTCCGCCCGGCCACGCCCGCCGGGTCGTCGCCCGACAGCTTGTCGGCGATCTTGTCCGCGTCCGCACACAGGCGTTTCTTGCGGTCCTTCTTGATGTCGCAGGCCGAGCTCCCGAGAAGCCTCGATATGATCTCGGCGACGCCTATCGCCTGCGCGTTCGTCATGGCTCCCCTCTTGCACTCGTCTATCAGCGCCAGCAGCCTCGAGAAGTCCTCGACGACATCCCTCGGCGCCTCGAAGAAGGTGTATCCTTCCGTCGGCGGCGTAAGCATCATGATGGCTCTTCCCACGGTCGTCTTGCCGCAGCCCGACTCCCCCACGAGGCCGAGCGTCTCGCCCGCCTTGATGGAGAAGGTGACGTCGTCGACGGCGCGGACATACCCCACGGCCTTCCGCAGGAGCCCTCCCCTGATGGGGAAGTACTTCTTCAGCCTGAGGACGTCTATGAGGTTGCCATCATGCGCCCGCGGGTTCGTCGACATATTCCCTCACCTCCGCTACCATGTGGCACGCCACCTCGTGGCCTGGCGTTATCTCCCTCAGCGTGGGCTTGACCTTCGTGCAGAACTCCTTGGCGAAGTCGCACCTCGGATGGAACCTGCAGCCCGACGGCGGGCGTATCAGGTTCGGCACCGAGCCGCGTATCGTGTATAGCGTGTCGGTGTCCAGCTGCGCGGAGGGCACCGACTTCATGAGCCCCTGAGTGTACGGGTGCCTGGGAGACTTGAATATCGTCCTCGCGTCCCCTATCTCGGCCATGGAGCCCGCGTACATCACGCCCACTCGGTCGCACATCTCCGCCACGACGCCGAGGTTGTGCGTGATCAGCAATATGGAGCTTCCGAACTCCTGCTTGAGATCCTTCATGAGTTTTAGTATCTGTGCCTGGATAGTCACGTCCAGGGCCGTCGTCGGCTCGTCAGCGATCAGCAGCTTGGGGTTGCAGGCGAGCGCGATCGCGATCATCACGCGCTGCTGCATGCCGCCGCTGAGCTCGTGCGGATACCGCTCCGACACGCCCGTCGGATCGGGTATGCGCACTATCTTGAGCATCGATGTGGCCTCGGTGAAGGCCTCGTCGTACAGCTCGCGCCTGTACCGCTTTATGAGCGGTATCTTCGCGAGGATGGACACCTTCGAGTCAGGGTCCTTCGCGATTGCCTGGAATATCTTGGAGTATGTCAGTATCATGAGCTTCTTGAACTGCCAGCCGAGGTAGCCGTAGAACCTGTTGGCGCAGTTGTGGCACTTGCGCTCGTACTCGTCTACCTCCGTCTCGCAGATGGAGCACACGAAATGATAGCTCCTCGCCTTCCGGTCCCTCTTGCGCCTGCGTCGCAGGTACGCCTTGGCGACGTTGGCGGGCACCCTCGCGGGTGGGGTCGTGCGTATTATCTCCGGCTCCGTGACGGGCTTGCCACGCTTCCTGTAAGGTGCGAGAAGCGAGGAGTACGCCGCCACGTAGGTCTTCCTGTCCTCCGTCTTGAGCGAGTCGTACCAGCTCTGGGCCACGTCCCTGCGCTCCTTGGCGCTCAGGCGGAACGGGTAGGACCTCCAGTCCCTGTTGACCTTTCTGGGCCAGACCGCCAGGCTGGCGTAGAGCCTCATTATCCGAGGTGGTATGCGTTCCGGAACCTTGGTCTCCTCGATCGCCCGCCTCTTCACGGGGGCGATCCACCTCCTCAGGCCCGCCAGAGGACGGTCGTACGCGGCGATCAGGCGTCGCTTCTCGCTCTCCTTGAGGCCGGTGTACCATCGCTCGGCCTCCTCATCCACTGGCCGTGCGCCGCGGGCGCTCCTCCTCTTAGTGGCGATCACCTTCTCCTTCTCGAGCCTGACGAGGACCCGCCCTGCCATCTCGGACTTCCTGTGCTGCAGTATGACCTCCGCTATCTGGTCGCCGGCGGTGAAGACGGGGTTCAGCGCGCTCGTTGGCTCCTGGAATATCATCGATATGAAACGGCCCCTGATCTTCTGCATGTAGGCGTTGCTCTTCGTCAGCAGGTCGAACTTCCTCCCAAGGGCCTCCTGGGTCTGCTTCTTCGACTTGCGCTCCTTCCTGAGGCGCGTGTCCATGTAGGCCTCCACCACGCCTCTGGGCGCCTTCATCGGGGCGACGGTATCGTCTATCTCCTTCTGCGTGACGGCCTTCACGCGCTTCTTGAACCCGGTGAATCGCACGCCGAAGGTGGCGACGAGCCTCTTCTTCTCGGCCGCCGACAGTCCGGCGTACCATCTCTGCGCCTCCTCCTCGTGTTTGAGCCTCTCGCTCCTCACATCCGGCGGCTCCATGAAGAACACGCTGCCTGCCTCTATCTTGCCGGGCGGGCTCATCACGAGCTTCATGATCGAGCTGGCGGTCACGCTCTTCCCGCATCCGGTCTCGCCGACGAGGCCGAGGGTCTCTCCCCTTCTGATCGCCAGATCGACGCCGTCGATCGCCTTGACTATCCCCTGGTACGTGTAGAAGTTGATGGTGAGGTCATTGATGTCGACGAGTACCTGGTCATCCCGTGGTGCCGTCCCCATCACCTCCTCATCTTCGGGTCGAGCACGTCCCTTAGCCCGTCCCCCATCAGATTGAACGCCATCACGAACGCGAGGATCGCCATTCCAGGGAAGAACACCATCCACCAGTCTCCTGCTATGAACCTCGCCTGTCCGTCCTGGACCATCCTGCCCCACTCGGCGGTCCCGGGGTCCGCGCCGAGCCCGAGGTAGCTGAGCCCCGCCATGACGAGGACCACCGTCCCCATGTCCATCGTGCCCTGGACGACGACCGGCGCCCACGAGTTGGGGAGCACATGCCTGAACATTATCCTCGCGCCGCCGGAGCCAGACGCCCTCGCGGCGTCGACGTACACGTTCTCCCTCGTCGACAGCACCTGCCCTCTCACGAGACGGGTGTAACCAGACCACCATATCACTATCAGCGCCAACCTCGTGGCGTTCAGATCCCTCCCCAGCACCGCGGCGATGGACATCACCAGTATGAGCGACGGGATGGACAGGAACACGTCTGTCACGCGCATGAGGAGCTCGTCCACGAGCCCTCCCTTGTAGCCGGACAGCAGGCCAAGCAACGTGCCTACGAACAGCGATATCCCCACGACGTACAGGGCGAAGGTCATCGACACCCTCGCGCCCCAGACGATGCCGTAGTATATGTCCGCGCCGTTCATTCCGCTCCCCAGCAAGAAGCCCTCCGTCAGGGGTGGGATCGGGTCCCGCAATGTGAAGTCCTTCGGGATATCGAACGGATCCCTGTCTGGCCGCGGTTCCGCGAATACGTACGGGAACGCCGCGACGATTATGAGGATGAGCAGCAGCGCTATGCCGACGAGCGAAGTCAGGCTTTTCGACACCAGGTGGAGCGAGAACTTCAATTCCCTGAGCCTTGGCGCGAGGGAGAGCACGATCCTCTGACGCAGTGACATCTTCGCCCAGCTCTCGGCGCTCTGCCACTTCGGAGGCTTGCTGCCTTTGCCCTTCGCACGCGCGCCCGCCTTGCGTCTCGTTTTCTTCATCTTCCCCTCTCGGTCGTAATCCTACAGCCTTCAGCCGAGCCTCACTCTCGGGTCCAGATAAGCGTACATCAGGTCGACGCTCAGGTTGGCTAGAGTGTATATGAACGCGGCCAGGAGGGTGAAGCCCATTATGCCCGCGGTGTCAAGGTTCAGAGCGGCGTCAGCGGCCCATCTGCCCATGCCCGGCCAGTTGAATATCGTCTCCGTGAGCACCGCCCCGCTGAGGAGTCCGCCGAACGAGAGCCCCACCACGGTCGTCGTGGGGATGAGGGCGTTCCTCCTCGCGTGCCTCTTTATGACGACCTTCTCGGGAAGGCCCTTCGACCTAGCGGTACGCACGTACTCAGCCCCCAGCACCTCGAGCATGCTGGAGCGCATCATGCGTATGATTATGGCGGTGGAGGCGAAGGCCAGTGTTATGGCCGGCAGGGCCAGGTGTTTCAACGCGTCCCAGAACATGTCCAGGTTGCCGAGGATCAAGGAGTCTATGAGCTTGAAGTTCGTGGGCGTGGGCGAGTCGGCATATATGTTGGAGACCCTGCCGTCGGGCGCGGGGGCCAGGTCGAGGTCCAGATAGAACACCTTCAACAACATCAGCCCGAGCCAGAAAACGGGTATGGACACGGCGACGAGCGACGTCACGCGCGTCGCCTGGTCGAACGCGGAGTTCGCCTTCACGGCGGACCGCGTGCCGGCGGCGATGCCGACTATGACGGCCACGAACGTGGCCAGGATGGCTATCTCGAAAGTGGCGGGAAATTTAAGTTTGATGGCGTCCGTCACAGGTAAACTCGCGACTTGGCTGTAACCGAGGTCGCCCTCCAAGACCCCCCTGAGCCAGTACAGGTACTGCATGTACTGTGGCTCGTCCAGGCCGTACTTGTCTATGACGGCCTGTATCTGCCTCTCCGTCGCGCGTTCCGGGTTCGTGAGGTAGGCGGTTATCGGGTCCCCTGCCATCCTCATTATGACGAAGGTCAATATCGACACGCCTATGAGCACGGGGACGAGAAGTAGCAATCGCCTTATGATATAAGTGAGAATCTGCAGCCCCTCACCTCACGGCTTTTCGTACTGGTATTGTGGCTATTTCTACCTTTTCCCATAGTTGCGGCGCCACATGGTCCCAGGCGGGCGCGGAGAAGGTCGGCCATCACTCAAGCTGACCGACATGGGAATAGATGAAAAGGAAAAGGTTTGCGATAAGGGGTTTGCGGCGTCCACTTCTCCATCACTTGTCGAAGTTCGAGTAGATATATCCACTGAACATCGGGTTGAAGAAGTATCCCTGCACCCAGGACCTCTCGATGTGGAAGTTGTTGGCCTGATACATCCACACATAGGGCACGTCCTCGTAGACGAGCATCGACGCCTCGGAGTAGAGGTCGGCCCTCGCGTCGGGGTCGAGCTCCACGGCCGCCTGTCTGATCAGGTCGTTGAGCGACTCGTTGACGTATCCCGTCGTGTGCGGGAACGCGCCGAAGTCGCTGTCCAGGAACGGCGTCATGTAGTTGTCCGGGTCGGCGTAGTCGGGCGCCCATCCGAGCCAGAACATCGGGAACGGCGACGGCGAGTTCCTCAGCTGCGCGAGATAGGTCGGCCAGTCGAGCGCGCTGATGGTCACCGTGAACTGCGTGCCCATGCTCTCCAGGGCCTCCTCCATCAGCTCACATGCGGTCTGCCTGTACGTGTTGCCCGCATTGTAGATCAGCGCTATCTCGAACCCGTCGTCCCACCACGAGTTGCTCGTGTCCGAGTTGATAGCCAGCTTGAACTCGGCCTCAGCCGCGGCGAGGCTGTACTCGTACTTCGGGATGGTGTCGTCGTAGCCGAACATGCCCTTCGGGATCGCGCCGTTCGGCTGTATGCCGTTGCCGCGCAGCACGTTCTCGAGGAACAGGTCGTAGTCCATCAGGTGCGTGAACGCTCTCCTCACGTGTATGTCGTGGAAGAAGTCCGACGGCACGTCGCTGCCGAATGTCGCTGCAGCCGTCTCGTTGATGTCCCAGTTGAAACCAGCGAACATCACGTTGAACGTCGGCAGTCCCTTGATGATCCTGTAGTCGGCGTCCTCCTCGAAGAGGTCCTCATAGTCTATCGGCAGGTAGATGCTGTCCGCATCGCCGGCCTGAAGCATGAGTATCCTCGTGTTGACATCGTTCGCCTTGACGATGTAGATGTCCTTCAGCGCAGGAGCGTCGCCCCAGTAGTCATCGTTCCTCGTGAGGACGACCTTCGAGCCGACATCCCATGTCTTGAGCATGTACGGCCCCGAGCCGCAGGTGTGCTGCCTCATGTGGTCGTTCCACTCGCCGTTGACGATGCCGCCATTGGCCTCCACGTAGTCCTTGCTCACGACGTCCATGAGCGTGTATGCACAGATGTACATGAACGCGGGGTACGCCGTCGTCAGGCGGAACGTGACCGTGTTGTTCACGGTGTCAGCGAGCGCAACGGCCTCGGCTATGTCCGTCATGTGATCCTCGGTGATCTCCACGCCAGTGTCCGCAGGCAGTGCCTCGAGCAGCCACGACTCGGTGACGCCCTCACTGTCGATCCAGTCCTGGATCGTCCCTCCCACGTAGAAGGAGATGTAGTGCGTCATTATGGCCTCGATCATCCACGAAGGCCCGTCCGGGTCGTGCATCCTCAAAGCCCTCTGGACCGAGTACGCGACATCCTCGGCGTCCATGTCCGTCCCGTCGTGGAACGTCACGCCGTCGCGTATGTTGAACGTGTAGTTCAACCCGTCCTCGCTCACGAGTCCGTTCTCGACCGTCGGTATCTCCTCGGCCAGTACCGGCACGAGGTCCGCCGCGCTGTCGCCGTCGTAGAACACTAGCGTCTCGTAGACGTTCTGCAGCACCTCTCCGCCAGCCGTCTCGTAGTCCGTGGCCGGGTCGATGCTGTCCGGCTCGCCGATCGAGACCATGACGAACGAGTCTGGGTTCTTCACGATCGTGGTCGTCGGCGCTTCCTCCAGGACCTGTACGGTCCTGAACACCGTCGTGCTCTCGCCGTTCGAGCCAGTGACCGTCAGCTTGGCCGCGTAGTTCCCGGGTTCGGCGTATGCGTGCTCTTCGGTCATCATCTCGGCGGGTGTCACGTCCACCGCGGCGGATCCGTCGCCGAAGTCCAGGGTCATCTCGTCGATGAACTCCCAGCTCCCTACGGCTTCCTCCTCGGTCTCGTTCCACTCTACCGCGTACGAGCTCGTCATGTTGAACGTGACGGTCGCGTCGACCTCCACCACGTCCTTGTCTGTGACGAGCACCGCATACGGGGCCGACTCGTTGGTCAGTCCGTCGGCCGCCGGGTCGTACAGGAACACCTGGACGAAGATCAGAGACGCCGCGTTGTCAGCTGTGGCGTTACCGTCGTCCGTCACGACATGGTAAACCCAGTAGAAACCACCATAGTCGTATGTGTGGGTCACTGTGTCCTTGTCGGCTCCGCTTTCACTCTCTCCGTCACCGAAATACCACGCATAGTTCGTGATGTTCCCGTCCGAGTCCTCGGCTAGCGACTCGAACGTTACACTCCCGCCTATGTCGATGTTTGTCTCGGTGGTTGCTCTAGCCCCAGCTGTCGGCGGAGAATTCTCAGTCTCTTCCTCATCTCCGTCGAACAGGCCCAACCCAAGCGCAGCCGCCAGAGCTGCTATGACAACTATCACTACTATGATAGCCGCCAGCAGCTTCGTCTTCTTGGGTGCTTCCTTCTTGACCTCAGTGGGTAGCACCTCTTCCGGCGGGGCTTCTGGCATGGGTTCGCCTTCTTCATTGGCTTCCATAAGCATATCCCTCCTTCCGACTTTTGTCGGCCCGCAGATGCATAGCGTCTGCGAACCAATACGGTTTCAGACAGTTTTTCATAGTATATATATTTTATATCAATTTTGACCATAATTTCCTGTGCCCGCGACGTGCTCAAATCGGCCGCACATCGCCGCGTCTGGCCTGTTTGTATAGTTCGATGAACATAAATTCGGCGTTCTCGTGCTAGCGCGCGGTCAGTCCGGCACGTGCCGCTGCCCGCGCCTCTTTGACAACATATTTCTCCGAAGTCGCTCTTAACCCCTCGGCAGGCGCGAGGTGAACCTGAAATGGCGAAGGGGCGATCCAGACAATCCTTGAGGACCGTTACGGCGAAGGGCACCCACAGGGAGATAGGCGTCGTGATCGGCAGGGAGTGCAAGGACATAGCCCGCCGGATCGATCGTCGCATGAAGGCCTACTTGCGCGACACGTACAGGCGGCCGTTCAGCGAGGAGGTCGCCAGGGCGCGCAAGGTGCTTCCTGCCACGCGCAGGTTCGCCCCTGGGTTCGTCGAGGAGCTCGAGGGCTACGCCGAGGGTGCGGGGCTCGAGTTCGACACCGTGTTCGCGTCCGTCTGCGACCCCGAGTGGGAGCTCAAGGGGTGCACCGACATCGCCGTCAACGAGCAGTGGACCAAGGACGACTGCGTCTTCGCCGCCCACAACGAGGATGTGGAGCCGCACAACATCACCGACGTCGTGCTTGCCCGCGTGAAGCCCGACGACGAGCCAGGATATATAGGGATGAATTATGGCGGCATCATGCCGACCGTGGGGATGAACGCCGCCGGCATAAGCATGACCGGGAACGCCGTCGAGCCGAACGACCTACGCCCGGGCATACCCAAGATGGTCGTCGTCAGGGAGATACTGAGGGCCGAGGGACTCCACGAGGCCCTGAGGCTGTCCATGCCCCCCGGCAGGGGCCACAGCTTCAACAACATCGTGTGCGACTCCAACGGTGAGATATACAGCATGGAAGGGTCGGCGACGACCTTCGACGCCCTGTACGCCGAGGACGGCTACCTCGTGCACACGAACCACTACCTCTCACCGCGCATGTGGAGGTTCGAGTCGGACATGCACACGCGCTTCTCATCGATTTTGCGGTACAACCGGGCCAAGAAGCTGTTCAAGCGGGAGCTCGGCGAGGTCACGCTCGACACGTTCAAGCGCGTGCTGTCCGACCACGTCGGATATCCGGAGTCAATCTGCAGGCACGCCGACCCGGGGCTGGAGGAGTCGGAACGGACCAGGACGATATTCTCGTCCGTCTTCGACCTGACCAACAGGGCCGTCTGGGTATGCCATGGCAACCCCTGCGAAGGCGCCTACGAGAAGCACACGCTGTGACGGCGGGGATCATTCCCACACGTGCCGTAGCACCTCGCCAGCCCTCGCCGCGGTCTGCTCCCCCTCGTCGACGGCGACGGACCCGTTCACGACGACGTACGGTATGCCCTCGGGGTAATCGTGCGGGTAGTTCTCGTACGGATATGTGTGCGGCCATCTGTTCGTCGCCCTGTCCCTCACCCGCGGGAGGTCTATGACCACGATGTCGGCCATCATCCCGGGCCTGAGGAGGCCGCGGTCGTACAGTCCTATCTTCTGGGCGGGGAAGCTCGTCATCCGCCTGACGGCCTCCTGTATTGTCAGCACGGGCTCGTCCCTGACGTATCTCTCGAATATGCCTGGGTACTCGCCGAAGGCGCACGGGAAGTACTCCGTCGCGTCGCTGGAAGGCCCTGTCAGGGACTGTGTCGCGCAGTCGGACGAGAACATCATGTTCTCGTCCTTCATCAGCGCCACGATGTCCTCCTCCTCTATGTAGTCGAATATCGCAACGATCTTGTCCCCGCTCTCCACGAGGAGGTCGAAGTAGGTCTCGAAGGCGTCGTCGCCCCTCTCGTCGGCGATCTGCTGGACCGTCTTCCCGACGATGCCGTCGTCGCTTGGAGAGTGCAGTATGAATATCCTGTCGAACCTTCCGTGCTTCAGCAGGCCGCACGGGCCGAACGCCGGCAGCTTGTCCTCGATTATCTCTGCCTTGACCCTCTCGCGGTTCTCCCTCGACCTCAGGTGCTCGATCGCCTTGTCCGTCGGCAGCTCGCCCAGGTACTGGGGCAACGCGCCGCTGAGCCGAGGCGCCAGGTCCGTGTGGACATCGTTGTCTATGGTCACGTCGAGGCCTCTGGCCCTGGCCTCCTTCACCAGCGCGAGCGTCTCCGCAGTCCTCCCGCTCGCCCCGTACTTAGGGCAGTTGTGGGATATCTGCACCCTGACCCCCGCCTTCTCGCCGATCAGTATGGCCTCCCGGATCGCGTCCAATATCGTCTCGCGTTCCCCCCTGATGTGCGAGGTGTACATGCCGCCGTATCTCGCCACGACCTTGCAGAGCTCGATTATCTCCTCCGTGCTGCCGAAGCAGCTGGGAGGGTACACGAGGCCAGTGGACATGCCGAACGCCCCCGCCGCCATCGCCTCAGCGACCATCCCCTTCATCTCCTCGAGCTCCGGCGCCGACGGCGCCTCACGGCTCGCGCCCATCGCCGCAGTCCGGACCGTCCCGTGCGCCACGAGGGAGGCGATGTTGTGCCCGAGGCCGCCCTCTCCGAGCGCGTCGAGGTACTCGCCGAACGACCGCCAGTTCGTCTCCAACGCCTTGCCCGCCCACTCGCCCCAGTACGTCTTCATCAGCTCGACATGAGGCTCCCTCAGAGGGGCTATGCCCTGCCCGCAGTTGCCCGTGAGATGCGTCGTCACGCCCTGTCTCAGAGTGCTGTCGCAGCCCCTGAAGGTCATCGCGGTGATGTCCGAATGCGTGTGTATGTCTATGATTCCGGGGCACACGTACATGCCCTTGGCGTCTATCGACCTCTCGCAGTCCTTCCGGTCGACCCTGCCGACCTTGACTATCCTCTTGCCGGCTATCCCTATGTCCCCAACGTACCACGGATTGCCGGCACCGTCCACGACATAACCATGCAGTATGCCCAAATCCATCTTCATGTGAAGTCCGCACCGGGATGCGCGTCTCGGTATTTACTGTTCGCTCGGTCCCTGCTCGTCGAACAGATAGAGCAGCGTGCCCGACCATATCTTGGGATAGAAGTAGGTCGACTTGTGCGGCATCTTGAGGCCCGCCTTCGCGACGGCCATGACCTCGCCCACCTCGGGGGCCTTGACGAAGAAGCATATCGCGTGCCGCCCTGACTCGATGCTCGACCGCGCGGCGTCCGCGCCCTTCACATAGTCGATGTTCACCTTCCTGTCGATCATCTCGGTTGTGAAGCCGAGCATGTCCTTGAGCACGCGTTCCTGGAGTATGTACACCGACAACGCGTCGAGCGGCCCGTCGCCCTGCACCTCCAGCGGCTCAGCCAACGCTAGCATGTCCAGCGACGGGCACCAGACGCCGAGGGCCGTCCCTGGGGCGTCGTCAAGGGCGGCCAGCAGCTCGTCCGGAGAGTCGAACCCAGTCATGCGGAAGCGCTCCGAGAGCCCCTTCCCGAGCCTCGACATCGCGTCCTCACCGACCTCCTTCACGAGCCGGTGCGTGGAGTCGATCACGAGCCCCGGGTTACGGAAGCTCACCATGGTCGACAGGACATAGTCGTATGGTCTCCCGTCGTCGGCGTCGGACTGCCGTCGCTGGGATTCTCTGTACTCGCACGCCGTCTCGTACCTGTGATGCCCGTCTGCGATGAGCGCCGTCTGGTCCGCCAGCAGTCCCTGCAGCCTCGAGACGGAGGCCTTGTCGCTTATGCGCACAACCCTGTGGTGCACCCCCTCGTCGTCGATGAACCTCAGGATCTCCTCCGTCTTCCTGCACTCGTCGATGGTCTTCTCCACGTCCCCCGTCGGGTCGTCGTACAACATGAATATCTGCTCGGCGTTGCCCCTCAAGGCGGACATGAGGGCCAGCCGGTCGGCCTTGTGCTTGGGTATCGTGTTCTCGTGCGGCAGTATCTTGCCGGACGCGGGGTCCTCCAGTCCCACGGCCGCGACTATCCCCGTCCGCACCCTGACCTGGCCGTCGGCCCCCTGGAAGGTCTGCTCGTACAGGTACAGCGATCTCTCCTCGTCACGGACAAGCACCTCGTCGTTCAGCCAACGACGCAGACGCTTCGCCACGGTCGCGTACGCGTCGCCCTCGTCTCCCAACGTCAGGTGGGTTATGTTGAGCCGGTCCTCCTTCAACTCGCGCTCCCGACGGCCGTCGATGACATCGTAGGGAGGGGCGACGAACCTGCTCACGTCGTTGCCGAACCTGAGGTTGTTGTAGTGGACTGCGTTGAACGGAGACACTCTGACCAAAGGGCCATCCCTGCCATCAGCCATCAATCAGTACAGAGTTATAAATGATTAGGTCTGGCGTTCTCAGGGACGCACGCGCTCGTCAGCCCTCGAGTATGGGCACGTAACCGTACCACACGCCGTTGTCCTGCAGATGCTCGAGGTTCTCCTTCAACAGCTCCAGATGCCCTCTCTCCATCTTCTCCAACATCGAGAAGGTGTCCTTGAGCCCTCCCTCCGCGGCCTTCGCCTGTTCGGAGTAGAAGTCTATGGAGCGCTGTTCCGTCTGGATGCCGAGCTTGATGGCGGATATGGCGTCCTTCGTCTGTATGGAATCCTTGAGCACGCCGTGGGGGAAGATCTTCTCGAGCCCCTCGTCGAGCATCTTCTGGGACGGCGGTCCCGCCGCCCCGCCGTGCGCCTCCAACTCCTTCGTCAGTATGACCGCGTGCTCCTCCTCGTCGTTGGCGAGCCCTTTCATGAGCGCCTTGGCTTTGGCGTCGCCCACGAGATCGTGGAACCTCATGTAGTACTCCTTCCCGAAGCGTTCGAACTCTATGGCCGTCGCAAGCACGTGACCTATCTGTTCCATCTCAATTCACCCACGCCACGTCGTGGCACGGTAACCGACAACATCGTTATTAAACTGTTATCCCGACCGATGTGCGGTCTCTCCGCCCATGCCCCGTGCGCATCATGCCGACAATCACATTATAAGAGCCGAGCCTAATATACCGGAGCGGCCGACTGGAAGGCCCGTTGTGCGGGCGGAGCATCGCTCGAAGCCCACCAGCGTTTTCAGGTGAGGGTAGGTCACGTGAACACCGTTCCACGGGAAGGGCAAGAGGCTCGTAGACGCGAGGCTGTAGCCGACGGCGGCTTCGCCGGTCGTCTGTCGGCGATGATGCGCGGCATATCCCGGGGCAGACCGTTGGATGAGACCCTGGCGGAGGTGCTCGCCGCGGCCGAGCGCCACACGGGCGGCGGCAAGGTGCGCTTCAGAGCCTGTTCCGAGGACCTCGCCAATGAGATGACCTGCGGGCACGCGCGCGGGTCGGGGTCGCCGATCGTCGAGGTAGGCGATTGCGGGCCCGTGGGCGATGGCAGCATGATAACGAAGCGCGCGCACTTCTCTCGACCAGTGGACCTTCGGTCCGGTGGCGACGGCGAGCCTCCGTCGTCGGATTGGCGGGAAGGCGATCTGTTGAGGATCCCGATCGAGGACGGCGGCGGCAACCGCATCGCGTGCCTGGATGTATCCGGGGCGGTCGGTGACGCCCTCCCCACGGTCGCGGAGGTCGAGCGGTTGGAACTGCTGGCCGCCGTCGCCACTGTCGCCATCGCTGGCAGGAAGGAGATGCTGCGGCAGGAACGCCTGTCGGACAGCATGAGGGAGCGCACCGACCTCCTGGAAGACCTCCTGAAGATATCCTCATCGCTCGTGTCCGAACGGAGCCCGAGGGCGCTGTCCGGCATGGTCCTCTCGTCCCTGTCGACGTTGTTCGGGTTCGAGAGGGTGAGCATGATCATATTCGACGACAGCGTCGGGGAGTTCAGGTGGCAGGGGCTGTTTGGGTATTCCGAGGAGGCCGCGCAGCTTGCGCTCTCGCGCACAATACCCGCCGAGGTCGTCCTCGAGGAGCTGACGCCATCGAACCGTCAATCTCGGTCGGCGTACTACATAGAGTTCGAGAAGATGTCCGAGCTCTCGAAGAGACACTTCGTGATGGAGGACACGCCTGAGCGCGTGTCGGGCTTGCCTGCGCGGGCCGAGGGGGAGATGAGAGAGGGCGATTCCATCGCCTTCGCCCTCAGGGACTCCGCGGGGCGCACGACGGGGGCGATATACGCTTCGATGCCGAGGGACGGCAGGAGGCCGAGCAAGGAGACCGTGGAGACGATAGAGATATTCGCGTCCCTTGCCGAGGTGGCGATGGAGGACGCCCGTCTCACGGTCGAGAGGGAGGCCGCGCTGAGGACCAGCAGCCAGAGGGCGGAGCAGCTGTCAAGGATATTCGACCTCACGAGCGGGCTGATGTACGTGAGGAACCTGGACCACCTGCTCGACGATGTGCTGAGGACTCTGGCGCATCTGCTGGGCATCAAGAAAATGGTGATCGGGGTCAGGAACGAGGACAGGGGCACGTTCACCGTGCAGGCCGTGTACGGATACCCAGACGACAGCGTCAAGGCCATCAAGAAGGTCGAATACCCGATCGCCAGGGTCGACCACATGCTCGACCCTGACACATCCAGGTACGCCGACTCTCCCATCCGCTGGCGCAAGAAGGTGGGGCGGAGGACGTACTACGTGCCGGCGGAGAGCGTCGAGCGCGAGCCTGACGACGACGTGTACTACCCCGAGTCGGAGAGGATGAGCCACCCCAGGAAGAGCAAGGCGCACTGGCACGCGTTGGATTACATGGACACGTTCATCGTGGACCGGGACGGCGTGCCCATAGCGTACATAGAGATCATCGAGCCAAGGGACGACCGGATACCCGACTCCGAGACGATAGAGGTCATAGAGATATTCGCGAGCCTGGTCGGCGTCGCGATAGAGAACGCGAGACACTACGAGAGCCAGGTGGAGAACCGCAAGGCGGCGGAGTTCTACACGGACCTGCTGTCCCACGACATCAAGAACTTCAACCAGGCCATGATGGGCTATCTAGACATCATCAAGGCGCAGATGTCCGACCCGGAGCAGGTCGCGTACGCCGACAGGATCGTAGACCAGGTCCTCAACGTCAGCCGGCTGGCCAACGACGTGCGGACGATGTCGAGGCTCACCTGGGGCGACGTGAGCCTCTCTAGGGTCGACCTGGGCTCGGTCCTCATAGAGTGCGTCAACAGCGTGAGGATGTACCACATCGACCGGGCCATCGATGTGAAGCATTCGGTTGAGCCGGGCAGACATTACGTCAACGCGGACGAGCTCCTGAGGGAGCTCTTCTCGAACATCCTCACCAACGCAGTGAAGTACGACCCGAGCGACACGGTGGTCATAGAGATATCCGTCGACAGGGAGTCGGACGGCAACCACAGATGGGTGACGACATCCATCGCCGACCACGGCTGCGGCGTGCCGGACGAGATGAAGGAGAGCATATTCGAGAGGTTCTCGAAGGCCCCCAAGAAGCGCGGCTCGTCCGGCCTCGGCCTGCACATCGTGACCATGCTCGCGAAGAGGTACAGGGGCACCACCTGGGTCGAGAACCGCGTGAGCGACGACCACACCCAGGGGTCTGTCTTCAAGGTCAGGCTCCCCGAGTACTGACGGCCGTGGGGGCTAGAACTCGGCCGTGCCCCGCATGACCTCCACGACGGAGCCTCCGACCCTGACAGAATCGATTCCTCCCGCCGCGGAACATCCTACCTCGACGGCTATCCTGCTCGGCCTTCCGACGGCATGCCCCTGCTCGTTGGTGATCTTCGTGATCGTCCTGACATCGACGAGGTCTCGTTGGACGAGGTACGCGCCGAGGCATCCGCTGGCGCTGCCGGTGGCGGGGTCTTCCACTATGTTGCCGGATACGAGCGAGAAGGCACGGGAGTGCGTCGTCGAGCCGCGGTCCACGGGGTCGAGGCAGGTGGCGTAGATGTCGACCACGCCTTTCGGCAGCTTGCGGACGGCCTTGGCGAAGGCCGAGGCGTCTATCGATATCCTCTCGACAGATGACCGTGTCTTCAGCGGGGCTATCAGCCAAGGCAACCCTGTCGACACGAGCTGAGGCGGCGCGTTTCGGAGGTCGAACTCCGAGGCCTTCAGGGAGAGCGCGTCAGCCAAGAGCCCCACGTCCCCGAACTCCCGTCCGAAGACCGGCTTCTTCTGCACCGTGACGACCTTGCGGACACGTCCACCCGACCGGTGTATCTCGACCGGGAGCGTCCCCGCCTTCACTTCCATGAACGCCACGCTGAGACCGTCGGCCGTCGCGACCCTCCCCTCGCTGGCGAGCACGTGGAACGTGCCGATCGTCGGATGGCCGGCGTACGGCAGCTCGGCATCCGGCGTGAATATCCTCACGCGGAAGTCCGCCCCTGACCGTTTGCCCGGGGGCAGGACGAAGGTCGTCTCGGAGAGGTTCATCTCCTTCGCGAGCAGCTGCATCTCCCTCTGGGTGAGTCGTCCCGCGTCAGGAAAGACGGCCAGCGGGTTGCCGCCGAACGGTTTCGTCGTGAACACGTCCACGCGGACGTAGTCGCAGCGCTTCCTCGCCATGGAACCTGGATTTCACTCTCTGCATTTAACAGCATTGCACAGGTCGCTGAACGCCGACCTCCTTCCGAGCTTCAACGCCTTGAGGTTCGCGTCGACCGACTTGGACGGCACGCTGTCCTTGATGGCCTCCTCGAGCGCGCCCTCCGGCACCCAGAAGTCCTGCAACGCGCTGAGGGCGCCAAGCATGACCATGTTCTCGGTCAGCGGGTTCCCTATGCTCCTGGCGATATCCAGGGCGTCGATGGCGGATATGCTGTCGGTGACCTCTGACAGCCGCCGCTTCACATCATCCACCGAGAAATAGGCGGCCTCCTCGTCCGTCATGTGCGACGCCGTCTCGAGGACGGGATGCTGCACCCTCGTGGTCATCAGTACCACGCCGTCGTCCCTGAGGTACTCCACGCTCCTCAACGCCTCGAGCGCCTCCAAGGCGAGGAGCACATCCGCGCTGCCGACCGGGATGAGTGGCGACCTCACGCCTTCGCCTATGCGCATGTGTATATTGATCGATCCGCTCCTCTGCGACAGGCCATGCTGCTCGCCCGTTATGGCACGCACGCCCGCGCGCGCGCACGCGTTGCCTATGACGTTTGAGAGTAGCACAAGCCCTTGCCCTCCCACGCCACAAAGGTATATGTTGAACACCTTCGCCGTCATCAGCCGCCACCCCCGTCACGCGGGGAGATCGTGCCGAACGGGCAGATCCTCGCGCATACGCCGCATCCGTCGCAGAGGCTCTCGGATATCCGGGCCTTCCTGTCGCCGTCGTCTATGCTTATCGCTGGGCAGTGGAACGAGCGCACGCACGCGTACGGCTTCTTGCACGCGTCCACATCGACCGCGTTCGGCGTGACGCTCTCCCCTCTCCTCCTCTTGTCCCTGTCGGCGTGCAGGGCGCATTCCCTCCGCGAGATGATCACGTTCGGCCCCTTCCGTGAGACCGCGCCTTTCATGCCCTCTATGGCCGCGGTCACATCGTAAGGGTCCACTATCGTTATGTCCTCGACCCCGAGTCCCTTGAGGACGTTCTCGAGCACGAGCTTCTTCGTGGGCCGCTTCGCCGCGCCGAACTCGGACCCCGGGTGCGGCTGCTGGCCCGTCATGGCCGCCACGCCGTTGTCGAGTATGACGAGCGTGAAGTCGTCCTCGTGATGCACGGCGTTGACGAGGCCTGGCAGGCCAGCGTGATAGAACGTCGAGTCGCCTATCATGGCTATGACCTTCTCCTGGACCGCGTACTGCATCCCAGCCGCGACTCCCATGCAGGCGCCCATGCTGAGCAACGAGTCTCCGTACTCAAGGGGAGGCAGGAAGCTCATGGAATAGCATCCTATGTCCGTCGCGAGCACATGCTTCGTGTCCTTGGTGGCCTGCCTCAGCGCATAGAGCGTCGCCCGATGCGGGCATCCGGGGCAGAATGTCGGCCATCTGTCGGGAAGCCCCTCCTTCAGTTCCTGGGCCCTCCTCAGTATGTCCTCGTAGTCGATCGGCTGCTTCAGCCCGAGCGTCCTGGCCAGTGCCGTGACGACGATGTTCGGGTTGTATTCGAACGCCTCGCTCAGGTGCCCTGACAGCTTCCCGAATATCTTCAGGCCAGGGTTCACATCCTTCGCCATCGCCGTCACATGGTTCTCCAGGTACGGCGAGAGCTCCTCCACCACGATGAGCGATGTGAGGTCGGATATGAAGTCCGAGACGAGCTTCTTCGGCAGTGGGAACGATGTGCCTATCTTGAGCACCGAGGGGCTTATGCCGAGAATCCGAATGGCGTCGTGCGCGTAGTTGTAGCCCGCTCCCGACGCGATGACGCCCATACCCGAATCCTTGTCCGACGCGATGTTGAACTCCGAACCTTCGAAGTCCTCCTCGATGGCCTTGGTCCGCTCCAAGAGGGCCGTCTTGAACCTCCTGGCCGAGTCGGCCACCGTGACGAAACGTCCGGGAGGATGCTCCCAGCTGGTCTTCTTGAACGAGCTCCTCTTGAGTTGCCCCATCTGGACCATGCCGCTCTGATGGTTGACTCTCGTCGACGTGTGGAGGAGCACAGGCACGCCGTGTTTCTCCGAGATCGTGAACGCGGCCCTGACCATCCTGTAAGCCTCCTCAGGGTCGGACGGCTCCAACATCGGGACGTACGCGCTGGGCGCGTACAGCCTTCCGTCCTGCTCAGTCTGTGACGAATGCGCCTGGGGGTCGTCGGCCACTACCACGACCATGCCGCCCTTCACTCCCGTGTAGGATAGCGAGAAGAACGAGTCGGACGCGACGTTCAGGCCGACGCTCTTCATGCTCGTGATGGATCTCAGGCCCGCCATCGACGCCCCGGCGCAGGTCTCAAGGGCGACCTTCTCGTTCGTCGAGATCTCCATCCTGCAGTCGAAATGCGAGGCGACGGCGGAGAACGTGTCGAGGATCTCGCTCGTCGGAGAGCCTGGATACGCGGCGATCACTTTCACGTCTGACTCTATCGCTCCGCGGACGATCGCCTCGTTGCAGAGCATGAACACGCGCGCGGCACCTTCTCTCATGACTTCCTGTACGCCCATAGGTCCCTCTCCCCTTCACGAACCGACGGAGCATCGCGATGTGCGGTAATGCCATTTGCGGTTAGCCCGCATACCTCCGCTCGTCGTGCCGCGCATGAGCCCTCAGCGTGGCCCCAGGCGAACGTCCCGGACGGAATCGAAGGCAAATCTTATTTATATCAGCCAGGTAGCTACTGACAGTGGTGACAGCCAGCCCAACCCCCCTGGGCTCTCGCTGTTTGAGAGTATGACGTGAGGCGATTTTGTATGGATGAGAGTAAGCACTGTTCGAGAGTTGTCGTGTCCCTCGCGGTCGCCGTGCTCTTCTTGGGAGGGCTGATGACGGCCCTTCCTGCGAAGGCCATCGACCTGCCAGCCGACTCGTGGATCAGGGGCAACGTGTCCGATATGGACGGCCCGGTCCCCGACTCGTACGTCAAGGTGATGATGTTCACAGCTGGAGGCGCCGACATAAACTGGACCATGACGGATGAATCGGGAGACTATGAGATCGGCGTGCCTGGCGGCTACGACTACATGGTGTTGGTCGCCAACGGCTCCTACCTGATGGCGATGAACATGGTGTCGTTGCTGGAGGGCGAGACGGCCTGGGCCAACTTCACACTCGAACCCATAGCCCCGACGGTGGCAGACGTGACCATCAAGGGCTATGTCGAGGACAGCGAAGGCATGCCTGTGTCCGAAGGACACGTCCTTGGCGTGGCGTTCGAAGCGATGGGCGGCGATATGCCGTACTACGCCAACGTCACAGTGCCCGACGGCGATGGTTACTTCGAGGTCAACATAATCGCGGGCACTGGCGGAGGCGGCGCCGTCGCGATGGATTTCGCCGGCTACCCGCTGACGGAGAACGTCACCGAGTCGGAGTTGACTGGCGGCGAGACCTACTGGTTCAATATCACCCTCGAATCGCCATCATACTCTGACAATGCGATGGTCCACGGCCTTGTGACCGTGAGTGGCAGCTCGCTCCCGCTCGAGAGCGTCCTGGTCGCGGTGGAGGTCTGGGACGAAGAGACCGAGGAAGGCTATTCGAACTACACGTTCACGGATGAAGACGGTTACTACGAGCTGAACGTGACGAACGGCAGCGCCAGGATCATGATAACGAAGGGCGGCTACACGATGGCGATGTTCGAGCTCGAGATATCCGCCGGGGAGACCATAGAAAGGAACGCGGAGCTCACGCCGACTGACTGTGTCGTCCAAGGCAACGTGACGAACGGGAAGACGATGGCCCCGATCGGTTTCGTGACCGTCTTCATGTGGTACGGCCCGGAAGAGTTCTCCATCGCGACGACTGATGGATCAGGATTCTACAAGATGCGCGCCGTCGCCGGTGAAGATCGGATGATGTTGGTTCAGTTGGACAATTACTCTCGTGGATTCGTTGAGATAGACCTGATGCCGGGCGACGAGAAGTGGCAGGACTTCGAACTCTGGCCGGTGACGGCCTGGATCGAAGGCGTGGTGACCGACTTCTTCACGGGAGATCCGATCGAGAACGCGCGTGTCCATACCGATTCGATGTACTTCTACGAGGAGGACTTGACGAACTCCAGCGGCTATTACAGGTTGGATGTCCCACCCGGGACTTACGAGGTGAGGGTTGAACGCTGGGACTACAGGGAGAACGTATCCTACGTCGAGGCGTTAGATGAGACGGGAACGACCCATGATGTCGAGATGTTGCCCTGGATTCTTCCTGAGGACAGAATGCTCCACGGATGGGTCAACGATTCCGTGTCGGGGACGGGCATACATGACGCCCGCGTGGTGGTCCAGCTGCTTGACGGGACATACAGGAATGAAGCGGTGAGCGACTGGGACGGCTACTACGAGATGTACATACCCGCAGTCGAGGTCGAGTATCTCGTGACCGCGTATCAGCATTATCCCGCCTATGGAATGCTGGATGCGACCCCTTCCGTCGACCCGAGGAAGGACTTCCTCCTCGACCGCGACCTCTATCCGCCCAACATGACCTATCAGCATGATCCCGTCGAGAACATCACCTGGTTCAACCCCACGGTCATAGACGCCGAGATCGAGGAGCCGAACCTCGAGAACATCGCGCTGATGATATGGACGTCCTGGAAGGTCGAGGGCGTGTTGGAGTACTACTACGCGATCGACATGAAGTCGACGTCCCTCAATCCGCTGGACCCGAGGGACGACCTCCATCCTGATGTGGTCGGCGACAACTACACTGTGCACATAGAATGGAACGCCACGATCGCTTCCGCCGGCTGGCTGGATGACGGCTCTGAGAGCCACTACGTGGTCGCGCAGGAGCAGTATTGGGGCCCCCTCAGTTATTACGTTATGTGGGGTCAGTACTCGAACGACACCTTGACGGACGCCCCGTCCACGGCATACTTCGACTCTGACACTGGCGAACTGCTTTGGGTCTGGCTGGACGGGATGGACCATGAGATCTATCCTGGCGATCCCACGGCGACCTTTGCCGTCGGAGTGTCCATTATCGCCTTCAACACCACATATTGGAGCGGATGGCCCGAGGTGTGGGAGGGTGCCGTGTTGGCACCCGTCAGCGTGGACGACGCGAAGTACGTTCCCGACGAGACGGTCCCCAGCGGCCAGTACATGACGCTCTTCGGAGTCAGCGACTTCGGCGGAGGGGGCGACTTCCGGTTCACAAACGTCACTGTGGACAACGACCCTCCAGTCGCTGACGCAGGGTCGGACAGGACGGAGGTCGTGAACACGACGATCGAGCTGAACGCCTCCCTCTCTTCGGACAACGGATGGATAGTCAGCTATGTCTGGGAGTTCGAGGACGACGGCGCTCAGGTCTTCACAGACGAGGTCGTCACGTATATGTTCACGTTGGCTGGCAGTTATGCTGTCAACCTGACGGTGACTGACGGCGCTGGACATCAGGACACGGACATGATATGGATCCATGTCGCCGATGACATGCCTCCGGTGGCTGACGCGGGCGAGGACTTCGCGGTCGATGAGGGCGCCGAGGCGGTGTTCGACGGTTCTGGGTCGACGGATGATGTCGAGGTCGTGAACTACACGTGGACCGTGGTCCACGACTCGGTCGAGCTGTACGGCGTCGCGCCGACATACGTGTTCGACGTGCCTGGCGTGTACGAGGTCACACTCGTGGTCCGCGACAACCTCGGACACGAGTCCGAGCCGGACTCAGTGAACGTCACCGTCGAGGACATCACGGCGCCGGTGGCGAACGCCGGGCTGGACTTGACGGCGTTTCTGGGATCCGCCGTGCCGTTGGACGGCAGCCTGTCAAGCGACAACGTCGGCGTCGTGAACTACACATGGACCTTCACGGACGACGGTGAGGTGGAGATTTGGGGCGAGACACCGTCCTATGTGTTCAGCTCCCTCGGGGAGTACGTCGTGACGCTCACGGTGCGCGACGCTGCCGGCAACACCGATACGGACGAGGTCGTTGTAACGATCGTCGACGGCACGGACCCAGTGGCGAACGCCGGTCCTGACCAGATCGTGGCCGTTGACGAGGAAGTGACGTTCGACGGCTCCGACTCGTCGGACAATGTCGGGATCGTCAGCTACACGTGGACGTTCAATGACGGCACGAACGACGTGACGAAGGACGGCGTGTCGCCCGTCCACACGTTCGACGAGTACGGGGCGTATGTCGTCACCCTCACGGTCGAGGACGCCGCGGGCAACTCTGACACCGACACCGTGACGATACGCGTCAACGCGCCGCCCGTGGCTGACGCCGGATCGGACGTAACGGTCAGCGCGGGAGAGACGGTGACATTCAACGCCTCGGACTCGACGGACGACAGCGGCGACATCGAGAGCTACGTGTGGACCTTCACCTACGACGGCCAGGAGCGGCAGCTCACGGGCGAGAGCCCGACGTTCACCTTCGAGATCGCGGGCGTCTACATCGTGACCCTCGAGGTGACGGACGCAGGTGGGTTGACAGACACGGACACGATGACCGTGACCGTCGAGGAGGACGACGGTGATGGCACCGCCGATGAGAAGAGCTTCCTCGAGGAGTACTGGTGGGTCCTGTTGGCCATAGCCGTCATAGTCGTCGCGGTCGTCGTCCTCACCGCCGTGATGAAGTCCGGCAAGGGCAAGGGCGAGTCAGAAGCGGGAGGAGACTCCGACGAGGAGATGCCGCCTCCCCCAGAAGACGAGCCCCTGTGACGCGCCTGGGCCGAGCGCGGCCGCCGAGCAAACCACACCAAACCTCTTATCCGATTTCTATGTAGTGACCGCGGCACGACGCCGTCCGGTATCGGCGTTACCTGCGTATGAATCGCATCAGCTGCTCCACCGACAGAGGCCGCTCCTCGGTTGATACCTCGAGCCCGAGGTCCTTGAAGATCCTGCACACCGCAGGGAGCTCCAGACCCGCGCTCTCAATCAGGGCCTCGTTGTAGAGCACATCCCCCGGGTCGCCCTCGGCTATGATGCCGCCGTTCTTCACGACGCATATCCTGTCCGCGAGCCGTGCGGCCATGTTCATGTCGTGGAGGGCCACGACGACGCTCATCCCGAGGTCCTCCTTCAGCGACCTGAGGAGTCGCTCCATCTTCCTCGCGTTGGAAGGGTCGAGGTCGCCCGTGGGTTCGTCGACGACAAGCACGCGCGGTCTCATCGCGAGCACCCCCGCGATCGCCACCAGGCGTTTCTGGCCGCCGCTGAGGTTGTGCGGGATCCTCGAGAACTCTTTGACGCCCACGACGTCCAGCGCCCACATGGCCCTCTCCTTGGCCTCCTCAGACGACAGGCCCAGGTTGAGCGGGCCGAACATGACGTCGTCGAGGACCGTCGGCGAGAAGAGCTGCGAGTCAGCGTCCTGGAAGACCACTCCGACCATCTTGCGGATCATCGAGAGGTTGCCTTTGTCGATGTCCTCGCCGAACACCCTGACCCGGCCGACGCTTGGCATCATCAGCCCGTTGAGATGCTCGATCAGAGTGGACTTACCAGCCCCGTTGGGGCCGCACAGCGCCACGATCTCCTCGGGATATACTCTGAAGCACATGTTATGTATGCCCTGCGTGCCGTCCGGATACTTGTGGCTGATGCAGTCCACGTGGATGATCGCCTCGCGATCGTCCCTACACATGCCAGGTCTTCCGTCCGTCGTCTCCATGCGATCACCATATCTGCCCGTGGTATCTCGATATTATCAGTGCCACGAGGAGTGCGGCGAAGACACCCGCGATCGCCGCTTCCGCAGGGCGTGGTCTTGGTATGCCCTCGGCGACAGGGAACGAGCCCGAGAACCCACGCGCCTCCATCGCTTTCGCGATCCTCTCGCCCCTCTCGAACGCGTGGACGAACGCGTGCGCGAATATGCCAGCGAAGACTTTCGTCTGCCTGAAGACGCCCTTCACGAGATGGCCGTTCCTGGAGTGTACGGTGTCGAGTATGTTCGTGAGCTCGTCGCTCGTGACGAACAGGAACCGGTATGTGAGCAGGAACATGCTGGCTATCGTGCTTGGAAGCGTACGGTTCGCCATGTACACGACATGCTTGTACCGCGTGGTCATGAACGTCGCGAGGGAGAAAGTCACCACCGACAGCGCCCTGAGGAGCAGCTTTACTAACAGCAGTATGCCGTTGTCCGTGACGGAGACGGTGGTCCCGCCCAGTTCCATGCTGGCGATGTCGTCCCCGGGTTCGGTGAATACGAACATGATTGCGAGCGTGAGGACGAACAGCACAGGTAGCGTGTACCATCCGACTAGCAGCCGCATAGGCAGCCGGGCGACCGCGTAGAAGCACACCGTGAACGCGAATATCAGGGCGAGGACAAGAAGTCCGGTCGCGACGGTGACCATGGCGACGATCAGTAGCAGCATGAGCGCCTTCGCCCAGGCGTTCATCGAGTGGACGACACTCCTGCCCGTTTCGGCATGGTGGGTTATGAGCCTCACGTCCGGCACGTGTCTGGTGTACGACCTCCTCGACATCCTGGCCCTCCTCATGAAGCGGAAACTCCGGGGGCGACAGCCTCGTCAGCCCTTCTCTCCACGTGTTCCAGCAGGTCAGGCCTTATGCGGCCTATGAATGTGACTATGTATCCGGTCACGAACCCCTCGATCACGCCCACGACGATGTTGACGGCCGCCACGACGACGAGGTTGTGCGCGGTCTCCTCCTCTTCGAGATGCGAGTCCTGTATCCCCGCCACAGAGATGATGGCGACGACAGCCATGGCTGTCGTCACGAGCGCCAGCGTGGCGGCGGAGAACCCCGACGCGAATCTCCCCGCCCTGGTGCGGGTGCGAATGAATCGGTAGGCGTAGTATCCGAGGAACACCTCCGTGAGGTTGATCACGGTGTTCACGCCGATCATGCCCCAGCCTCCGTGGCCCACGGCCGCGCTGAACAGGTTGATGACGAGCGTGGCGATGCCTCCGACCGCCGGTCCCGCTAGGATGCCTATTAGCGGCGTGAGGTTGAGATGCACCCCCCCGAACACGGGTATGGTCACGAGGAACACGGCGACGCCGACCGCGGCGCACATCGCGCCGATGGTAAGCCTTCTCACCGATACGTTGTCCCTCTTGAGGGACATGAGGGCGAGTGCTATAAGGACCGCCGTCACCGCCCACCAGAACAGCACCCAGGCGGGCGAGAAGGCCCCGTCCTCTAGATGAATGTGGGCCATATCCCTGGCGCGAATCAGCGGCGCCTTGTTTAATAAGAATTTCGTCCGGGTTATTAACATGCGGGGAGGGACAGGGGCCAGTTATTAAAGGCCCTGAGGGCCGCCCCGCATGTCCACGCGCGCGGCCTCACGAACGCACTCTCGGATAGTACCGCAGCAGCGTGATGACCCACAGCACCTCGAACATGATGCATATCGTCGCGGGAATCGCAACGACAGGCTCGAACAGGGCGATCGCGAGGGTGGCCGTCAGCCCGAGGTTCTTGTAGCTGGAGAACAGCACTATGTGTATCCTGTCCTGTTTCGGCACCGAGGCTCTCCTGAGGACGAGCTCTGAGAGGACGCCCGTGCCGAAGGTCCTGATCAGACACGCGGCGGAGACGGCGATCACCATCGAGAGGTCCGTGAGGAACGCCTCCCTGTTCGACCCCGCAACGGCGAATATCAGTACGAAGAAGGACAGGTTCGTCACCATCGTCCTGCGCTCAGTCCCTATCTCCCACCTCGTCAGGGCCCTCGAGAGGGCCATGGGCAGGACGATCAGTAGCAGCAGGGATGTCACGAGGCTCACCACGGATACCGCGGAGCCTATCAGCGCGAGGGAGATGATCGGCATGAGGACGAGAGCGGAGAGGTAGTTTACGGATGTCGAGAAAAGCGCCTTGTGCGTGGACCCTCCCAGGATGGATGTGAACGGGACCACCGATATGGCCGAGGGTGCGGCTGCCATCAGCACCCAGCCCCACCACAGCTCCTCGGCGAAGAAGCTCCCGATGAGCAGTATGACGCCGGACAGCAAGCCGTAGTTCAGCACGAGCATCAGTACGGCGTCGCGCGAAAGGCCCCCGACCTTCGCCTCGGAGAAACGTATGTTCGTCAGCGACACGGTCATCAGGAGGGCCAGCGCCCCCATCGATATCTCCTTCGTCATGGCGGGGAAGCCGCCGATGAGTACCCCGGCCACGAGGCCGAGGGTCATCATGATGCTGTGGCTCTGAAGGAAACGCGGGGCCTCCATGACGCCGCGAAGGAAGGCAGCGATAATAATATCTTCGCGGGGTTCACGAGCATACCAACGCTTTTTAAACGGCCCATCATTACCCACAGTCCATGGGCATTGTGGAATGGGGAACGAACCTCATTCTCGACTGGATCTCCGCCCTGGGCTATCCCGGGATAGTGTTGCTCATGGCGCTCGAGAGCGCCTGCATGCCCGTGCCCAGCGAGATCGTCATGCCGTTCGCCGGCTACCTGGTGTACCAGGCCGAGCAGCCCGGCTACGACGGCCAGGTGATGACGCTTGTCGGCGTGGGCCTCGCGGGCGCGATCGGGTGCACGCTGGGCTCGATAGCCGCTTATTGGGTGGGTAAGCACGCAGGCAGGCCGATGATACTGAAGTACGGCAGGTATGTGCTGATCAGGGAGAAGCACCTCGAGCTCGCGGAGAGGTGGTTCGAGAAGTACGGCGAGGTCGCCACGTTCGTGAGCAGGCTGCTGCCCGTGATACGGACATTCATATCGCTCCCCGCGGGGATCGGCAAGATGGACTTCAAGAAGTTCGTGTTCTACAGCTTCGTCGGGTCGCTGCCATGGACGTTCATGCTGGGCTATGTCGGCTATGCCCTGGGGCCCAGCTGGGAGGACATCATGGAGGTGTTCCACAAGCTCGACCTCCTGGTCGTGGCCTGCCTCGTCGCTATAGTCGTGTGGTACGGTTGGAGCTTCAAGAAGAACGGCGCCAAGGAGCGGACCGGGCAGGGGGACGCTCAGGCGTAGTAGTACTCGCCCTTCGATTTCTGCTCCCTGTCGAGCCTGGAATCCTTCTTGTTTATCCTCGGCCTGTTCGTCTCGTGGTCTCTCCTGAATGTGATGTCGACATCCTTCAGGAACCTGTTCATCCCGTCGCGCATGTCGAGCGGCCCGAACGCCTCACCGCGCTTCGAGGCGTCGCCCCTGAACACCATCAACGAGTCCGATATGAGGTCCACCATGTAGACGTCGTGGTCGACGACCAGCGCGGACCTCCCCGACTTCTCCACGACTCGCCTGATGGTCTTCGAGGCGGTCATCCTTTGCGAGGAGTCCAGGTACGCGGACGGTTCGTCTATGAGGTATATGTCGGCCTGCCTCCCGAGGCACTCTGCTATCGCCACCCGCTGGAGCTCGCCGCCAGAGAGGCTTCTCACCTCGTTGTCCAGGAGATGTTTGAGCTGCAGGGGCTGGGCCACCTCCGCCTGGAAGAAACCGGAGTCGAAGTCCCTGCCGATGGCGTTGTACAGCAGCTCCTTGACGGTGCCCTCGAACTCGGGCTTGATGTACTGCGGCTTGTAGCTGACGCTGACGTCGCTCTCTACCGTGCCCGAGGTGGGCTTGACCTCTCCCGCGAGCATCTTCACGAAGGTCGTCTTCCCCGTCGCGTTCGGGCCGACGGCGCCGACGACCTCCCCCTTCTTGATGACCCCGGCCGACACGGCCAGGCTGAATCCCTTGAACCGCTTCCTCAGGTCGGGGAACTGTATGAGCGGCTCGGAGAGCCAATCGGCCCTCGGGGGCCTCTTCTCGAACTTGATCTCGGTGTCCCTGAAGCGGATGTTCTCCTCCCTCAGATACCCCTCGAGGTACACGTTGATGGCTGAGCGCACGGTCCTCGGCTGCGATATCACGCCGTATGCCCCCTCCGACCCGTAGACGATGTGGACGAGGTCGGCCAGGAAGTCCATCACGGCGAGGTCGTGCTCTATGACCACGACGCGCTTCCTCTGTCCCAGGTCCTGTATGACCTTCGCCACCTCCAGCCGCTGGTATATGTCCAGGTAGGAGGAGGGCTCGTCGAAGAAGTATATGTCCGCCTCCTTCAGCAGCGTCGCGGCGATGGCGACCCTCTGCAGCTCGCCCCCGGAAAGCTTGCCCAGGTCCCGCGAGAGCACGTTCGATATCCTCAGGTCGCCGGCGACCTGGTCGAGCCTGTCGCCCTCGTCTATCCTGTTGAGCAGCTCCCGGACCTGTCCCTTGTGCGCCGACGGCAGCTTGTCAACGTACTGCGGCTTGATCGTCGTCGTGAGGCTCCCCTCGGACAACGCCTCGAGGTAGTCGTACAGCTCCGTCCCCGAGTACTTCTCGAGGACCTTGTCCCATTGTCCGCCCGAATCGTAGTCGCCCAGGTTGGGCACGACCTCGCCCGAGAGGATCGAGATCGCCGTCGTCTTGCCTATCCCGTTCGGTCCGAGCAGCCCCATGACCTGGCCTTTCTTGGGGACAGGGAGCCTGTACAGCCTGAACGAGTTCTTGCCGTACTGATGCACCATCTCGCCCTCGAGCTCCTGTGGCAGGCCGATTATCTTGATCGCCTCGAAAGGGCACTTGTGAACGCATATGCCGCAGCCCACGCACAGCTCCTCCGAGATGACGGGCTTGTCGTCCCCGCCCATCACTATCGTCTCCTTGCCGGTCCTGACAGGAGGGCAGTAGTGCATGCACTCCGAGCTGCAACGCTTGGGCTGGCAGCGGTCCCTCAGAAGCACGGCTATCCTCATCGGACTGGGTTAAGGATGGCTCTGTTTAAAAACATATCAATGGGCGCGCCCCCGCCCCGGCCAACGCCTGGACGAGCACGCTACCTTTAAGTGTGGCGCCAGCGATTGAGGGCGCCGCATAGAATGGAACGAGTACTGGTGTGCGTCGCCTGGCCTTACGCCAACGGCCCCATACACGTCGGCCACGTGACGGGCTCCCTGCTGCCGGCGGACATATTCGCGCGGTTCAACCGCATGATAGGCAACGACGTGGTAATGGTCTCCGGGTCGGACATGCACGGAGCGCCTATCGCGATCAGCGCGGACAGGGAGAAGGTCTCCCCCGAGGAGATCGCGGACCGGTACCACCGGATCAATTCAAAGGCGATCGAGGACCTCGGCATAAGCTTCAGCCTGTACACCCACACTCATACGAAGAACCACGAAGAGGTGGTCAAGGAGCTCTTCCTCAAGCTCATGGAGAACGGGCACCTTAGCCGCAAGACCACGCCTCAGTACCACTGCCCCAAATGCGACCGGTTCCTGCCGGACAGGTATGTCGAGGGGACCTGCCCGCACTGCGACAGCGAGCACGCGCGTGGAGACCAATGCGACTCCTGCGGCCTCGATCTCAACGCCGAGGAGCTGCGGGACGCCCGCTGCCAGCTGTGCGGCTCGGCGCCCGAGCTGAGGGAGACCGAGCATTTCTTCTTGAAGCTGTCGGACTTCACGGAGAACCTGATGACCTATGTCGAGGGCAGCGGTCATTGGCGCGCCCATGTGCGGTCGTTCACGTTGAACATGCTCCGCGACGGCCTCATAGACAGGTCGATAACGAGAGACATCCTCTGGGGCGTGCCAGTGCCCGTGGAGGGTTTCGAGTCCAAGCGGATGTACGTGTGGATCGAGGCCGTCATGGGCTACCTCTCCGCGACGAAGGAGTGGGCCGCGGCGAAGGCCTCCCCCGGCGATTGGGAGCCGCTGTGGAAGGACCCTTCGGTCAAGAGCTACTACTTCCTCGGTAAGGATAACATCGTGTTCCACACGGTGATCTGGCCCGCCGTGCTGATCGGCGTGGGGGGCATGAACCTGCCGTACAACGTGGTGGCCAACCAGTTCATGAACCTCGGAGGCCAGAAGTTTTCCAAGAGCATGGGCGTGAGCATCGACATACCGGACCTTCTGACGAAGTTCAGCCAGGATGTCGTGAGGTACTACCTGGCGGCGAACATGCCGGAGTTCAAGGACAGCGAGTTCTCATGGAGGGATTTCGCCCAGAGGGTGAACAACGAGCTCGTCGCGACATACGGCAACTTCGTCCACAGAGCGCTGTCCTTCACGTTCAAGAACTTCGGCGAAGTCCCTGTTAGGGGCGAGCTGGACGAACGCGACAGGGCGGCCCTCGCGCGCATCGAGCTCGCTGAGAAGGCCGCCAAGGCGTCGCTCGGGGCGTGCGAGTTCAGGGACGCCCTAAAGGCCGTGATGGACCTGGCCCAGGCGGGGAACCAGTATTTCGATGCCGTCGCGCCGTGGGCGCTCGTCCGGTCCGACAGGGAGCGCTGCGGAACCGTCCTCCACGTGAGCATGGAGATATGCAAGGCCCTGGCGGTGCTGGCCTATCCGTTCATGCCGTCCTCGGCCGAACGCCTCTGGAAGGACCTCGGTATGGACGGCACGATCGGCGAGGCAGGTATGGAGGGCATCGGCCTGCCGTTGAAGGAGGGAAATGTCATGGAGAAACCTGCGCCACTGTTTGCCAAGATGGACGCCGCCGGTTCGGGGGAGTTCTCGAAGTATTCCGCCCTGGACCTCAGGGTAGGGAAGGTGACGGACGTGCAGCCGCACCCGAACGCCGACAAGCTTTACGTCATGAAGGTCGACGTCGGAAGGCCCATCACCATCGTGAGCGGACTGAAGGACTACTACACGGCCGACGAGCTGAAGCAGAAGCTTCTGGTGATCGTCACGAACCTCGAACCTGCGAAGCTCAGAGGCGTGATGTCCGAGGGCATGTTGCTGGCCGCCGAGGAGGCTGGCGAGCTCGCGCTGCTCACGCCGGAGAAGCCTCTGCCAGCCGGTGCGCAGGTCGCGAGCGGCCTGGAGATCGGCGAGGAGAGACTGTCGTTCAAGGAGTTCCAGAAGCTTGATATCCGCGCGGGCACGCTGGTGCAGGACGCCCCGCCCAAGCTGGACCTTGGGGGGAGGACTGTCGGTTGCGCGGTCCAGAACGGTTCCGTCGGAGGCAGATACGCGGCATTCGTCACCGGCTCGTCAGCGCTGGTCATGTACGGTCCCGAGGGGACGAAGATGGTCTTCGACAGGGATATCGCGGCTGGTGCTAGGATACGATGAAGATAGACCTGCACATCCATTCCACGCATTCCTACGACGGCACCGCCACGCCGAGGGAGATCGCGAGGCGGTGCAAGGAGGCAGGCCTCGCTGGGTTCGCGATCACCGATCACAACAGCCTTGAGGGAACGATCGAGGCGCTCTCGGTCGGCCGCGAAGAAGGACTCGTCGTCGTGCGTGGACTCGAGGTGTCCACATCCGAAGGCCACGTGCTCGCTTATGGCGTCCGCGACGACGTCAGACCCGCGCGAAGCATCGACGAGACGATCGAGGCAATCCACGCCGCAGGCGGCATAGCCGTCGCCGCTCATCCCAAGAGATTCCCTTCCGGTATGGGGCTCAAGCGGGCGCTCGAGGCCGGGTTCGACGGTATCGAGGCGATGAACGGTGGCAGCTCGCGGCGAGGCAATCACGCCGCCCTGCGCGCTGCGGAGCGCCAAGGCGTGCCGACCACCGGGGGAAGCGACGCCCATCGGCTGACCGACGTGGGCAAGGCGTGGACCGTTGTCGAGGGGGCGTCCTCGGAGGACGACGTCGTCCAGGCAGTGCTGAAAGGCTCGACGTCGGTCGGCGGCAGGGGCCGCGACGTCGACGAGACCGTCAGGTACTGCCTTGATACGACACGTGGCTGGGTCAAGCGCGGCTTCAGAAGACTATGAGTTCATATCTGGCCAGCGATTATGTCCGCGTACTTCGACATGCTGTTGGCGAGCTCCTCGGTCGGCACGTCGTCGGATGATGTGACGACCAAGAGCGCCCTGTTACCGGCGCTCGACAGCAGTATCTTGCTTCTCGACAACTCGACGGAGACGTACTTCAGCCTGTCCTTGAGCTCGCCAGTGGCGGTCTCCGCCGCGCCCAGGAGAATGGCCGACATGGCGACGAAGGTCTCCAAATGGACGCCCTTTGGAGCGTCCCCAGCGATGTGCATGCCGCTCCTCGAGACCACGGTCGCCTCGTAGACGGAGGGCATGTCCTTGTGGAGATCGTCCAACGTCTTCTCGATAGCCATGTGCTGTGCCATACGTGAGTCCCTCCCTGCGCGTCAGTTGCAAATGACCTGTTGAGAATATAAACGTTGGTGGCTGACCGTTGACGTGCCCGACCTCGGTCGGATGTGCGTCCCTCCCGGCTCGATGCCTTGATATCCGGTGATGGTAATCCGTGCACGAGCGCGCCCGTCATGAAGGTATTGCATCAGGACACGAGGACGAACGAGATCAAGTTGATGCCCGAGTCCATAGACGACCTATGGCACATAGAGAACCTCCTGGACGAGGGCGACCTCGTCTATGCGACGACCTTGCGGCGGAAGGAGGACAAGGGCGATAAGCTCCGGCCCGAGCGTACCGAGAAGGTCCGTATGAGGCTCGGCATCAGGGTGACGAAGGTCGAGTTCCACGAGTCGGACGACAGGCTTCGACTGCTCGGAACGATAGAGTCGGGCCCTCAGGACGTCGGCCAGCACCACACCCTGATGATCGGCATCCGCGACGACCTCACCGTGGTCAAGCCGGAATGGAAGCAGGCCCATCTCGAGCGCATAAGGCGGGCGGTCGACGCCAGCGACAGGCCTTCCGTCGTGTTCGTCGCCATCGAGGACACCGAGGCGGTGATTGCCATCGCGCGCGAGTACGGCCTCAAGGAGGTCGCGACGATAACCAGGAACCCTGGGGGCAAGATGTACGACTCGAAGTCCGACGAGCAGGAGTTCCTGTCCGTCGTCGCGGAGAAGGTGATGTCCGTCGACGAGGAGGCCCCGTTGGTCGTCCTCGGACCGGGGTTCACCAAGGAGTCGCTCGCCAGATCGATGAGGGACAGGCATCCGGACCGATGCTCCAACCTGACGGTGCTTTCGACGGGCCAGGCCGGCATGGCAGGGATACAGGAGGTCATGAAACGAGGCCTGGGAGGGAAGGCCGTGGAGGATTCGCGCGTCGCGACTGAGACGCAGCTCGTGGAGCGATTGTTCTCGGAGATAAGCACGGACGGACTGTTCGCCTACGGTCTGGATTCCGTCAGGCTCGCGGCGGAGGCCGGGGCGATCGACACCCTCCTCGTCTCCGACGTGAAGGTCAGGACCTCTGAGGCGGACTCGCTCCTGCGTGCGGTCGAGGGCTCCCGCGGCAGGTTCTTCATCGTGAGCTCTTTGCACGAGGCGGGAAGGAAGTTGGAGTCGCTCGGCGGTGTGGCGGCGATACTTAGGTACAGGATGGAGTGACGCGTCATCTCTTGTTGGCCTTCACGACGTCCATCGTCGCGTCGATGAGCATGCGTATCGGGAACGGCTTCGCCCAGAACGAGACCGCCCCGGCTCTGATCGCGTCTTCCCTCACATCCTGGTCTGCGCTGGAGAATATGACCGGTATGTCGGGATGGATCCGCAGTATCTCCTTCGTGGTCTCGATGCCATCCTTCCCCGGCATCCGATGGTCCATGATGATGGCGTCTGGCTTCGCGGGCATGGCCTTGAGCAGCTCTATCGCCTCGTCACCGCTCCGTGCCGAATAGACCGTGTGCCCTCTCGACTCGAACATGTCCTTGTAGAGGTCTCTTATGAAATCCTGATCGTCGACGACGAAGATCCGAGCCAACGGCTTGGGGCTCTTGCTAGCGCCCGACGAAGCGTATCCTCCTGACATGTTTGCCAGCATCCTGAGTCCGTCTCCCTTCCGATCCATCGAAGGGTCCTCTCGTGAACGCTGCGTAAACAGTGGCACAGCGAATCCGCTCGCCAGTAACCACTGGTGCATCCCATCGTTCCTTTCTGGAGGCGAATCCACCCGTAGTTAATTAAGTCTTTCGTGGTGTGGGCGAGGCTGGGTCGCGCGCATGTCGTCGCGCGTGCGATGTGGATCCATCATGCCGTGAGAACCATGGAAGAGGTTTGATAGGCAGGAGGGAGCAAACGCTCCTGCCTATGCGGGATGGTATCGCTCAGCACTCGACAGGAGGCTCGAGCTCTGCGTCGCAGCCGAGGAGGTCGTAGACCTCCTCCCAGCTGTAGTGATCTGCATCGGTCATTCGTTCACCTTCCATATCTCTGTGATGTTGAAGGCGGTCGGTGGTCAAAGCCCTGATGCCCGGAGAGGCGCGAAAGTAGTCTGGACGATTGAAAATGGTCATTCGGAGGAGTGCCGTACGTGCACCGCCTCACCTCTCTCCGCCATCCGCATCTCGACGGCCGACATGCGCGCCACGCCGACGGCCCTTACGTCGCCTTCGTGTCGCACGACGACGTCGTCTCCTATGCGCACATCGTCGGTGGCGTCCTCGACGCCGACGGCGAACAGGTTGCCTTTCGGGGCGAAGTCGTCTATCTCGACACAGTAACAGTCGGCGTCGCTGATGCCCCGTCCACCGGCGACGGTCAGGGAGATCATCCCTCTGGGATGGGACAGCGCTCCGAGCTGCTTCCCATCCCTTACGATCCTGACGGCGGGCCATCTGCCTTCCACTCTCGCGCCGTCGAAGGCGTCGACCCCGGCGGCGCCGAACTGGAAGCGTCCTATCGAGAGCACGTCCTGCCGCATCCTCTCCCCTCTGCTGACGTCGGCGTCGAGTTCGCGGGCCAGGTCTCTGAGCGTATCCTCCAGCTTGGCGAGGCTGTCCTTTGAGCCTGGGCTTCCGCCCGAGGTGTCGACGCATTCACCGATCGCCGGGTTGATGAATCCCCTCTCGCTGCCGAGGTGCGAGACCACGGCGTCGTAGCGCTGGCTCTCGACGAGCCATCTCGCCATCTCCTCCAGGATACCGCACTCGTCCCTGTCCCAGTGGCCCGTGACCGGGATGTCGTAGTCCTTCGCGGGGTAGAACAGCTCGAGCTCACGCGGCACGAGGCCGAGGGGCGACGTGACTATGACCTCGTGGACCACCCGGCCCGCCCCCGAGTTGCGCACGGCCTCTCGGAACCGCCTGTGCGACGACGAGAACGAATAGGGTTTCTTGGCTGAGCAGGGTATCAGAAGCAGGATCCTGGCCGATCCCGGCCTCTCGTATCTCTCCCTCATCCGCGAACGCCATCTCGCGACGTCTGGCCGGTGCAGCGACTCCTTGGAGTTGGCCGCGAAGGGCGTTCCCTTGACAGGCGCGTGCATCTCCTGCAGCGGCGCGTGGTCGAGGTCGAGCAGACGAAGGCCCTGGACCTGCCAAGGTTCGGACCTCATCCTGCCCTCCACTAGCTCCCTCAAGCTGCCGTTGGCGATGTGATGCCTCACGAGCTTCAGCTCCGACACGCAGACGGAGATGTTGTGTCTGAGCAGGGCCGCCTTGTCTTCTATGCCCTCGGCGCATGCGGGGCAGCTGCAGGGCAGCTCCCCCATCGCCGCATGCTCAGCGCCACCGGCGTTCGTAAGGTACGTGCCGTTCTCCGTCGCCATTATGATAGGTATCGAGTCGAAGACGTCCATCCCACAGTACGCGAGGAACGCGAGCCTGTTGGGGAGGCCCGCGACCGGGCAGAAGGCGGGTTTGAGCATGTCCGTCCCCGACTTCAACGCGTCCACGGCCTTGGCGAAGGCCTTCGAATCCAGCATCAGCTCGGACATGTTGCCCAGCACGGCCATGTCGCCAACCGTGGGGGATGCGGCGAACGGTGAGCCATGATATCCCACCGCGATGTGCGCGCTCCCTTCGTCTGCCTTGTTCGAGAACGATGACGAGGCGATGCTGATGTCGCCCTCCTTGGCGAGGCTCGACTGTCGCAGCTTCAGCTCCTCCGCCGGGGCGGCGTGCAGCCACGAATCGACGAATGCGATGGCCGGAGTCCGGTACTTCCTGCCGTCGATCTCCAGCTCCCCGAGCCGCGCCAGTCCGTCCCTGTCGGTTATCTCGAATCTCACGATGAGTGATGGATGGAGGGAGTATAAAATGGGTTGAGCGCCGGGAGGTTCCGGCGCCTTCCTCCAAGTTCAGAACGTGGTCGACACGTCGTGCTCGGCCAGCATGGTCTTGAGGGCGCTCCTGTCGACGACCTTCAACCCGTCGAACAGCGCTGACTCCCGGATCCCCCTCTCCTCCAGGTCCTCCCTCACGACATGGACGGGCACGTCGAAGTCGTATAGCTCCACGGTCGCCTCGACGTTCGACGGCATCGCCACGGCCTCGGGTTTCTGCTTTGCGACGGCGTTGAACACGCCGTCCTCGGTCATCACCACGCTCGTCCTGAGGCCGTTCACCGCCATCGCGAGCGCCAGTCTAAGGCCGGCGAAGGCGTCCTCGAGGCCGTACGGCGGTTTCGTGACCAATACCAGCATCGATCCTGCCATCGCCCATCACCTCGCTATCGTCACGAGCCTGTCCGACTCCGAGACGAAGCCGAACAGGTTGTTCGTTAGGCTGCCGATTCTGACGCCCTCGATCTCCTCGCCGCGCTGGAACCCCCTTGCGGCGTAGCAGGTCTCGCAGAGGGATATCGTCGCACCTGCCTTTGCGAGCCCCTCGAGCTCCTCGCCGACGTTCGGGAACCGCTTGGGCGCCTGCCCCTTCTTGACGGCGGTTATGCCCTCGCCATAGCCGAACATGTTCACCTTGTATCCTCTCTCGAGCGCGGCCTTCGCGAGCTTCGTGGCGACGTTCGCGTCCATGGCCATCATCGAGCCGGATCTCCAGATTATCGTCATCGTCTTCGTCAAACGGGTCACCTCACACGTTTACGGTCCTGTCGGTGGCTTCCATTATCGTCTCGACTATCTCGCCGTACTCGACCGCCTTTCCGACCTTCAGGTCCTCGTCTCCGAAACCCCTCGCTTCCAGGTCGTCCCGCGCGACATGCACGGCGGAGGCCGTCCCGCGCAGCCTCTCGGCGCGGTCCGCGAGGACGGCGTTGTACACAGCGTCCTCGAACAGGATGACGACCGATTCATCCCTATCGGACATGTTGCCGATCGCGTGGCATGGGTCCAGCTCCTGCGGCGACCTGATCACTATGAACGCTGTCTTGACCATCCTACCACTCAGCCGATGAACAGGTTGACCTTCGCGTCGGCGGCTATGTTGAGGAACGCGGACGCCCCGAGCACCTTCACGCCGTCCACGAGGTCCTTCTCGGATATGTTCATCAGGGCCATCGACGTGCTGCACGCGTAGAAGTTGACGCCGAGCTCGCGCGCCTGCTGCATCATCTCGTCGAAGCCCGGGACGTTGAGCTTCCTCATCTTCTTCTCGATCATTCCCGTGAAAGGCCGCATCATCCCCTTCAACTTCGGTCTCACGCCCTTCTTCAGGAGCTTGAGGCCGAAGAAGGTGTGGAAGACGTGCACCTCCATGCCCATGCTCGCGGCGGTCGTGCCCATTATGAGCGGCATCATCGCCTTGTCGAAACTCCCCTCGCTGACGACCATCACCATCTTCTCCGTCATGTTGCATCTCCTCCTTTGACTCCGCGTCGAGAGATCATCTCAGGACCCTACTTCACCCTGATGTAGAACCTGAAGACGCCGCCGTTCTCTTCCATCCCCAAGAGCTCGTTCCCCGTGCGGTTCGTCCAGGCGGGGACGTCGTCCTTCGATCCCACGTCGTCCGCCAGAAGCTCCAGCACCTGGCCGGAGGCCAGCTCCTTGACCTTCTTGGCGAGCTGCACGATAGGCATCGGGCACATCAGTCCTCTTGCGTCGAGGGTCGCGTCCTTGTCCAACGATATCTCTCCTGCGGTATTGTCACTACCGTGCATAGACGATTGCCGATCGGTGTAATAAACATTGTCACGTAGACATGCGAGCGGCGCGGCTGGCGGCGCTGTTCGTCAAAACGGTTAAGTATAAAAATGGCAATAGCGTGCAATATGGTCGAGACGCAGAAGATCATGTCCGGCCAGGCGACGTGCCGGGACATAGTGAAGTGCATGTATGGCCTGTCCGATTTCGAGCTCGCCATATATCGGAGGCTGGTGAAGCAGGGCCGCTTGCGGGCGGACGACCTCGCCCCAGCAATGAAGAAGGACAGGAGCACGGTATATCGGGCGCTCCAGAGGCTCGTGGGCGCTGGGCTGGCCTTCCGCGAGACGAAGAACATAGACCGCGGGGGCTATTATCACATATATACCGCGGTCAAACCGGAGCAGCTGAGGGAGAAGCTGCGCAGATGCGCGGACGACTGGTTCGAGAACATGAAGTCCGCGATAGACGACTTCGACCTCGTCTGACCCCATCCCTGACGCCGGGACCGCGTCCCGTGAAAGGCTTATATCTTGTCACACGATTAAGTGGCCGATGTCGGGGAGTTTCAAGGGCTTGGATGTTGTGTCCGTTCGCGACCTGTCGCGGGAGCAGATAGAACACGTACTCTCGGTCGCGGAGCGGATGGTGCCGATCGCCAAGGGCGAGGAGAAGAGCGACGTTCTGAAGGGCAAGGTCTTGGGCTCCCTCTTCTACGAACCTTCCACAAGGACCCGACTGTCTTTCGAGGCTGCCATGACCCGCCTCGGGGGTAGGACGCTCGGCTTCGACGAGCCGAAGGGCGCCTCAGTCGCGAAGGGTGAGACGCTTGCGGACACGATCCGTATGGTCGACGCCTACTCGGACGTGATCGTCCTGCGCCACACACAGGAGGGGGCGGCCAGGCTCGCGGCGCACTTCGCCGCGAAGCCCGTGATAAACGCGGGCGACGGCGCGGGCCAGCATCCCACGCAGACGCTGCTGGACCTGTTCACTATAATGAAGGACAAAGGGAGGATAGACGGCAATCACGTGGCAATCGTTGGAGATCTGAAGTACGGCCGCACGGTTCACTCTCTCTCCGAGGCGCTCAGCATGTTCGGCGCGAAGCTGACGTTCGTGGCGCCTCCGACGCTGCAGATGCCGAAGGAGCATATTGCCCACATAGAGTCCAAGGGACTCAAGCCGACCATTAGCAATTCCCTCGAGGAGGCCATGGCCGACGCGGACGTCCTCTACATGACCAGGATACAGAAGGAGAGGTTCCCCGACCCTGCGGAGTATCAGAAGGTGGCGGGAGCCTACGCGATCACCAAGTCGCTCCTGAGAGAGGCCAAGGACGACTTGATCGTCATGCACCCGCTCCCGCGGGTGAACGAGATCAGCCCCGAGATAGACGACACCCCGCACGCGAGGTACTTCGAGCAGGCCTTCAACGGCGTGCCCGTCAGGATGGCACTCCTCGCCCTCGTCCTGGGAGGGGTGGAATGAAGGAGTTCAAGGTAACGCCGATAAGGAACGGGACGGTCATCGACCACATCGATGTCGGGATGGCGCTGAAGGTCCTGCGCATTATCGGCGTGCGTGGCGACGTGAACTCGACCGTGAGCGTGCTGATCCATGTGCCAAGCAAGAAGGGCGCGTGGAAGGACATCGTAAAGATAGAGGACCGGGAACTCGACCTCAAGGAGTTGGACAAGATCGCCCTGATCTCGCCGGACGCGACGATCAACATAATCCGCGACTACAACGTGGCGGAGAAGTTCGTGGTCGAGGTGCCCGACAGGGTGAGAGGCATAATGAGATGCTCCAACCCTGGGTGCATAACGAACAAGAACGAGCCTGTCGAGCCTGAGTTCGTAGTCGAGGCCAAGCATCCCCCGGCGCTCAGGTGCGTGTACTGCGACAGGATGACGACTGACATCGCCGAGAACCTCGTCTGACCGTCGTTGACCGGAGGCGTCCGCGTTGCGGTTGAACTTCGAACCCTTGGCCTGCGTCTCGTGCGGACTGTGCGAGATGGCGTGCAGCCTGAGGAGGGACGGCGTGCTGACACCGATGTCGTCCAGCATAATCCTGCATTCTGAGGACAAGGCGAACTACTTCGGCCTCGTGCTGAAGACCCTGTCAGATGGGGTCGTGCTCGTCCGACCAGAAGGTGTCGCGTCCGGTCAGGAGGCGTCGGGCGCGGGTGGCCCCGGCGCGAAGCCGATACTCCTCAGGGAGCCGTGCGACCTCTGCGACGGCGACCCCATGTGCGTCAAGGCCTGCCCCGTGGGCTGCATATCCGTGGAGGACTGACGTTATGATGAACGGAAGGTACGGGGCCATCGACCTGTCGTCGGGCGAGGCGTCGGAAGGCGAAGTCCCGGACGATTGCCGTCGCGACCCGTCATCTTACGTGTCGTACATCGGTTCCGTCGTGGAGGAGCGTGGCGGCGACGGCATCGCCATCGCGTCGGGCCTGTTGACCTGTAGCCTGTTGCCCGCGTCCTGCATGGGTTTCGTGCTCTCCCCCCGGGACGGCACCGCGCAGGAGAGGATGTGTCCCCTGACAGGATATTTCGGCGCCGAGCTGAAGCTGTCGGGGTTCGACTTCGTCGTTCTGTCCGGGAGGGCGGAGCAACCGGGATATGTCTGGGTGAGGGACGGCATCATCGAGTTCGTGGCCTCGCCAGAGCTCACGGGGACCGACTCGTGGGGCCGGACCGACAAGATCCGCGCCGACCAGGGGGACAGGAGGATACAGGTCGTCTCGGTCGGCCCGTGGGGTGACGCCCGCCTGCCGACGTCTCAGCTCGTCACGAACTACTGGGGCGGCGAGGACAAGATGGGGTGCGCTGCGGAGTTCGGCGGTAAGTCGCTCGTGGCCGTGGCCGTGAGAGGCATGGGCGAGCTGGAGCTGAGCGACCCCGAGGACCATTTCGCACGTTCGATGGAGCTGCGACAGCGGCACCTTTCGGC
>JBFFML010000003.1:0-110898 GCA_041554135.1 Thermoplasmata archaeon
TATCCTCCAGAGTCGTGAATCCTGCATCCAGAGATGCTCGCATTCTGCGTCCGCCGAATCTCAATGTTGGTCCACGAGTTATCGCTGACATTGCACGACTGGATGGCAATGTTCTCGGAGTATGCCACGCACATTCCAACATAGCCAGGTGAGATGTCAAGATTCCGGACGTCAGCGTCTGTGCAATTGGCGAGTATTAGCTGCCCGGTGGGGTCCCCATCCAGAACCAGGTCGACACAGTTGTTGTAGTATCTTATAGGCCTACCATCCACGAGGTTGTCGGCGGTTATGGTGTGGGAGTTGTAGTGCTCCCGCGCAGTGCCCCCGATTCCTATGCCAGTAGATGCGAAGCTGTTCCTGCTTATGGTGGTGCTCTCAGCGCCGTTCAGGTAGATTGCGCAAGCATTCGGCATGTCCGTGAAGATGTTGTCCAGCACCTGAACTCCAACGGTCGCCTGAAGCCCAATGCCGTTGTATTGAAAGCGGTTATCCGATACGTTGACATATGAGGCCGTAGCGAACAATGCTCCACCAGAACAGTTCGAGACGTCATTGCCAGTCACTGTCAGGTTCGTCGTCGCTGTCCCTGTCAGATACAGCCCATAGTGGATCGAGTCGAGCGTGTTGTTGTAGACCGTAGCGTTGTCCACATCATAGGTCGCGATGCCATAACCACCTGGTGAGTTCATCAGGTCGTTGTCATGTACAGAGCAGTTGTCTGAGTCAATGATCCTGACTTGCCAATCACAATTCGAGATGTTGTTGGAGGATACTGTCACGTATGATGAATAGTCGACACATATTCCGGACATGTATCCGATGTTGGATATCTGATTCGTCGAGGTGGCCACGTTCGTGCAGTTCTCAACGTGAATGCCATACTCGAACTCCCCTGAGATGAACGACGCGTCGACAGCACCGTTTGTCACGTTGAACAGGTATACGCCTTTCTTGTCGTTCCAGAACGTGGTCGCATAGAGGTTGACGTTCCTGATGACGAAGTAATCTGTCGTGTTCCTGATTTCTATCGCGTTCTGAGCATCACCGTTGATGTTCCAGTTGGATATCACCCACGGGTCTTCTGATGTCCCGCTTCCGTTATTAACTCCGTTTTCTCCGATGAATTCATCGTTAGAAGCGATTACGATGGGGCCATGGGTCACGAAAGCCTCCGATTGGTTAGAGACGAAAACGATTGCCACACCACCAACAGAAATGAGGAGCGCTGCGAAGACCATTGCCTGGACCCTTCTTCCAGGCATTTGGTGCTTGGCTCCTATGCCATTGCGTTCTACGCGGTGAGCGGTCTTGGGTTGATATGAAGAAAGCCTTCGGTCGATCTTTCCCACACGAACATGCTTATCGGGCACTACAATTCCTCCCCCTGAGCAGATAGGTTAGCCGATGATCCGACCAGATCTTCGGCCGCCGCCGTCTCAGAGAGAGCAGATGGCACTTAGTCTTTTTGGTGGCCATCGTTCGCATCACGGGTGCAATGCATGACTGCCAGCACATGTCGGAATGAATAATGATGTACACTGGCTGTCAGTCGCTCTGCGATGATGCGAGCACAGCATCAGCGAATTCTCTTACTTTGTCCTGCCATCCAGCTTCAAGCGGTCCCTTGATGCCAACGACGTGAATCTTGCCGTCGAGGACCTTATTCATCCCCTTCGCCTGCAGGATCTCATTCATTCTCGGGATGATCCGCTGATACTTGGCGAACTCCTCCTCGGTCGGCATCTTACCCGTTTTCTTGTCAGGCTGGGGAGCGCCCTCGGTGGTCAGGATTGCATACTTCGTCTCGTTGGGGAGTTCAACTTTCTTCAGGAATCGGCGCATGCTGCCAATCGGCTTTCCAATCCGTCCAGGCGAGCTGAAGATGTACACGTCTGCCGGCTGCAAGTCCTTAGGGCGCACGTCTCGCACATGGTGAACGTTCACAGTGACACTCCTGGCGGTCATGATCCTCCTGAACTCCTCTGCGACCATCGCCCCGTTGCCAAACTTCGAAGCATGGATGTATTCGATTATCATGATAGCTAAATGGCATTTCATCCGTATGGCATTTCCTCACGGATAGCTCGATCTTGCTGTTCAGGATGCATTCTCTGGCCGTCAGCCGTTCTCAATCGCATTTCGATTAGACGGAGGAGGCCACGGGGGAAGTCACACAGGTCGGCATGGTGATTGCTAGATAGAAGTGAACCTCTTGACGGTCTTCTGATCAAGCCTCTTGATTACTTCCACAAGGAGCCTGACGGTATTATCAACATCCCTCAGGCTCATCATTCCCGCATGCGCGTGGATGTGCCTTGTGGGCACTCCGATTACAAGCGTCGGACATCCAGCATTGGAAATATGGACAATCCCAGCGTCGGTGCCGCCTCCATCCTCTCTTGTCTGAGACAGCTGATACGGTATCTTGGCTCCTTCAGCCACGTCAATGACAAGCTCCATTAACGCCTGATTGGGAATCATGGTTGAATCCCAGGTTGTGATGGACGGTCCGGACCCCATCTTGGCCAGAGCATCTTTGGGGTCGATGCCAGGGACATCTCCGGATAGGTCGACGTCTATGGTCAGACAGACGTCCGGGTTGACGACGTGGGCGGAGGTTCGAGCGCCTCTCAGGCCGACCTCTTCCTGAGTAGTAGCCCCACCCACGACGGTGTTCGGATGCCTGATCTTTGCCTCCTTCAGGGCTCTGATGACCTCAGCGACGATGAACACAGATGATCTGTTGTCGAACGCCTTGCCTATGGCGATCGTGTCCTTGCCGCTTCGCTTGCCGTCGCTGAAGACCTTCTTCTCAATGGTGGAATATGACGAATCGGGAACCACAGGGCTGCCCACCCTGATCCCCATTGCCTTCGCCTCGTCTTCGTTGGACGCGCCTATGTCTATGAACATCTTGTCCTGAGAGACCATCTTCTTCCGCTCGTCCGCCGACAGCAGATGCGGAGGCTTGGCCGCGATGATTCCATTGACCAGGCCTTCTGATGTCCTGACCTTCACGCGCTGCCCAAGCAGCGCCTGATCAAACCAATCCCCCAATGGATTGAATGTGAGATACCCGAGTCTATTGATCGAGGAGATGATGAATCCTATCTCGTCGATATGTGCAGGAAGGAACACCACAGGCTTACGGGAACCTCCCTTCTTTGAAAACAGCAAGGAGCCCATTTTGTCTTGGAAAATCTCATCCGAGTAGCTCCTCAAGTAGTCCCTGAGAATTACAGTCGGCTCCCTCTCGAATCCGGATGGCCCAAAGCTGTTCGACAGCTGCTCGAGAAATGCCGAGCTCTTGTCATTCAGCTTATCACCCTCTTGCTAGCGTATATGCATGAGGCAAATCAAAGTTGTCATCTGAACTGAGATCGTGTCTGATCACGCGCGGATGAATGGTTCGACATTTCCCGCTCTCGGAGGTAAGGCGGTGCGGACTCCCAGAGCGCGGGCCACTTCCAGCAGAGTATAGGGGAGATCCTTAGCGATTGCCTGAATGTGAGCCAGAGCCGTCGGCCCAGTGAGCTCACGGAGGGGTAGACTGCACCTTATTCACATCTGATGTGCCGTGCCCCCCATTAGCACCGACGCTCAGGGGGATTGGAGGCCAACAGGCTTATGCATCGGATAGTGCACTATGCTACCCCTCGGTGGGAGTTCACATGAAAGGTATAGTGGCGTTCGACAGCGTGCATGGCAGCACGAAGCAGGCAGCTGAGGCGATAGCCGAGCAGATGAGATCGGAGGGGCACGAGGCACAGCTGGTATTCATCAGGGAGCAGCCCGAAGGAACTCTCGAGGGCGATCTGCTGTTCGTCGGCTCACCGACCAGAGGCGGCAAGATGACCAAGGCTACAGCGAGGTTCATCTCGTCTCTTGACTCAGCGTATTGGAGGAGCAGAGAGATCGTTACATTCGACACCCTTGGTCCGTTGTCAAAGGACCCACAGAAGCGGAGGAAGATGTTGGAGGCCATCAAAGAACCGTCCAAGACAGCATCCTCGAGGATGAAGGATTTGTTCGCTGAGCGTGGCGTTCAGGTGTCAAAGGTTATGCACTTCGCCGTAGTGGGCATGTGGGGTCCGTTGGCCCCGGACGGTCCGGAGAGAGCTAGGACAGAAACACACAGCTACCTAGCAGAACTGCACACGAAGTAGAGTCAGGAACTCAGTCCAGGTAGTTCGGAGCGCGATCATCAAGTGGACGCTAGCAAGGCATTGTAGGTCTTAGGAGAGCCCACTGAGGGATGTCAGTCCAGACTCTCTTCGAGTAGTGGCTCCTCATAACAGATTTCAATCGTTCAATCAGCACGGGCAGCCTATGGACTATTCTCAACGATTGGCCATGATCTCCCGGGCTTATCTCAGCAAGAATGATAGGGATGAGGTGAGATTAGCGCTCGTGAGAAGACAGATCGGACGCTTGCCGACGGGTCTGGGGTCATCCGAAGCGGCCAAGATAGCGAAGAGGCTGGGGTCGATCTCAGGCGGCAGAGTGCTGGATGTCGGCACCGGTAAGGGGGGATTCATCGACATCCTGATGAGCACCCTGAAGGATTACGAGTCCATCATAGGAATAGACAGCTGCGCCTCGAACGACTCCGTAGAGGAGGTGAGGGAGGGCTGAGCGCATTTCAGAGGAAAGCCCGTCGAACTCCTCTGTATGGATGGAGAAAGCATGGGATTTGGAGCCGGCTCGTTCGACACAGTCTGCATATCGTACGCTCTGCATCACCTCGATGATGTGGATGCTGTGCTGACCGAGATGAGGCGTGTACTCAGGCCGGACGGTCGTTTCATCATCCAAGAGCTTTACTGCGACGGCGACAAGACGGAGGCTCAGAAGGTGGACGAACTCGAGCACGAGTGGTGTGCCATGATTGACAATCTGCTGGGGTTCACCCACAACAAGGCTTACACGAAGCAGAGGATCATGGACATGGCGAAAGGCCTGAAGGATGTCGAGGTCTTCGACTCAGACCGCCCTATGGACTGTCTATTCTGTGAGAAGAACTGGTTGTGTGAGGACCCGAAGAACCAGGCGAAATTCCACGACTTGATAAGCAGGATTGACGAGACATACGCCAGGATGAAGGACTACCCGGACCCAGTGGTCAAGAGCCGAGTCAAGGAGAAGGGTGAGATGCTTAAACAGGCAATAGCCAGGTCGTGCTCCGCTGCATCGGCATATCTATTCATAATCGGCACAAGGTAAAGGCCGCGAGGGTAGGTGGAGAATCTGGCAGGCATGCCTCGATATGGGTACGACCGTTGAATCAGTCTCCCTACTGCTTGGTCACTCCTCAACCAGGACCACAGAGAGTCACTACTGCAGGAAGAGAGAAGACTCTGCAATCAAGGAGGTTCTCGAGATTTTCGACCCCGAGAGATCCCGAGTTGCAGAAAAACCTTTGATTGAAAACGAAAAATATATGTCTGGCTACGCATAGGTGTGCGGCTGCCGGGATTCGAACCCGGGCTTAAAGCTTGGGAAGCTTCAGTCCTAACCGCTAGACTACAGCCGCATTCGTGGGAAGAATGAGCAGATTCGATTTAAACATATCCGCAAGCCTCGACTGTGAGCGTCTCAGTTATGTGTGCCAGCCATGTCCAGAAACGAATAACCGCCATGACTCGCGGTTCTGCCCATCGCGACCTTCACCGGGCTGCGGAACATCGGGCCGTCCGTCACGAAGGTGTGGTACTCGCCCCCCTCGCCTGAAATGTCGATCCCTAGAGCCTCAAGCTCCTCGATTGCGACGTTGTCGAGAGTCCTGCCTAGGAATCTGCGGTCCAAAACACCATCTTTCACAGATACTATCGTGGCTTTGAAGCCAGCGGATATGAACTCGTCGAGGAGCGTCCGTCTATCCGAACGCCATAGCGGCAACACCGCCTCGACGCCCGCTTGTCGACAGACCCTCTCGACCCATTCTCTGTGCCCTTCGATATCTATGTCGCCGAAGACGCCCGCGGAGAACCCCTCGTCCCGCAAAGTCCCGACGACGTCGAGAAAGTTGTCTTCATAATCGTCCCATGACGTGGCCCTTGTGATCGACCGAACGCCGAGGGCCGACGCCTGAGCGCCAAGCGCGCCCGTCGACAGGCCATGCGCTCTCGATCTTCTCCCGTCCTCCGCCAGCATTGTCACAAGGACGGACGGCTTAGTCCCGTCGACTGCCGATCTGTGGAACGCGAGGCAGGAGTCCTTTCCCCCGCTCCATGAACAGAACCGCTTTTCCTCCGCATGCGACAAGTCCGGTACCCCTTGGGTTAGAGCGGGAGGTACGCCTCCTCAGCCGATCATAGGAGACAATCGTCTCACTTGACGGTCTCGAGCTGGCTTATTATGTTCCAGATCAGGGTCCTTCCGTGCAGCGGGATATTCGGGTCGTTCGCGAGCTCGTCGAGAATCATTATCGCGCTCGCACTTCTGATGTCCAAAGCTTCTTGATTCTGCTGGAGCCGCTCCTTAGCCTCTGTGGCGCCGCGCCTTATGTTCCTGGGAACAGACGTGTCCTCCGCCAGCTGATCGAGCACGTCCATGATCTGCCTCAACCTCGTCTCCATATCCATGACAATCAACCACCATTATCCTCACTCTTGAAATGCGGCCTCGACTATTTTTCAGGGCTCTCCTCGTCTTCCTGCTCGCGCAACAGCTTCCCTCTCTCCTTGAACGTGGTGACGACCATGAATGTCCTGGTCTCCTTCACGCCGTTGATCTCGGCCACCTCGTCGACGATGAACCTCTTCAACGCGGCGTAGCTCGGGAAACGCGCCTTGGCGATGATGTCGGTGTCTCCCGTGACGAGGAAGACGTCCTCGATGTTGTTGCTGTTCGCGATCTTCTCGGCTACCTCGTCCGACCCCTTCGTGTCTATCTTGAATGTCACAAGGGCAGTGACCTGGTCATCACCGTAATACGACGAGATGACCTCTTCATATTCCTTCTTGTCCTTCTCTTCCATGGGAACGCCCCCTGGTGTTCGGTCGTTGGCGCAGCGTTGGTTTTGGCTTTCGGCGGTCTCCCAAGTCCCATGGATGAACAAGAGGGCTTACGTGAAAGACGGGGCGTGCGAAGCGGCGCCCGTTCCTTGTGCGAACTCAGACGCGAATCAGAGCCGTGCCCCTTCGAACTCCTCTTGCAGGTCGATGATGACCTGTTCGAGTATCTCTTCGAGGCTCGTGCTTCGGTACTCGCGCATCCCGCCCAGATCGCTCTGGACTCTCGCCAGGTATGCGGCGCTGCTCTTCAGAAACTCCACGTTGCACAAGGGTTCTTCCATTCGTGTTCACCCCATCGGCCCTGGGTACCCACCCTGGCCATGGTATGCACGAAGCCGCGCTATGCGTCCACAGTTATTTAGACCTTTCCCACGGGCCGCTGAGGGTCCAGACTATGGTCCTCGCCATGGTATGGACGCCTCACCGACGGGTGCGTGCCCGTGGCGTCGGGGCCCCGTCGCCATCGGAGAAGTATTATATACAAATCAGCCACTGCAAACTCTCCGATGAACTCGGCTTTGACGTTCGTTATAGCCATCATTAGCTGATTCTAGCTTGTTCATTGCCGAGTTTTTGCCCGTCCTTCTTGATGGAGTCACGGAGATGGCCAAGTACTATCGGGAACCTGCCGGGGAGACCTTCCCCATGCTCGAGGAGGAGATCCTCGGCTACTGGCGTAGCCGAGGCATACCGGGGAAAGCCGTCGAGCGTATGGCGGCAGGAGAGCCGCTGGTCTTCTGCGAAGGCCCTCCGACCCCCAAGAAGAGCCCGCATATGGGCGAGGCGCTTCCCAGAGCCGTCAAGGACGCGATCCTGCGATATCACGTCATGAACGGGAGGAGGATAGTCCCGTTCAAAGCCGGATGGGATTGCCACGGCCTGCCGGTCGAGATAGAGGTCGAGAGGGCACTCGGCATCGATTCGAAGGGCGAGATCGAGGCTTTCGGGGTCGGAGAATTCAACGACATGTGCCGGGAGAGGGTCGCGAGGTTCAGGACCGAGTGGGAGCAGATGAGCCGTCGCATAGGCTATTGGCTGAACTACGACGACGCCTATGTCACCATGTCCAACGACTACATCGAGAGCGTATGGTGGGCCGCGAAGCAGCTGCACGGCAAAGGCCTCCTGAAGCGCGAGCGGCGCGTGGCGCCATACTGCTACCGATGCGGGACGACGCTGAGCAGCCACGAGGTCGCCCTGGGGTTCAGGGAGGTCGAGGACCGGACCGTCGTCGTGCGGTTCCGGGTCGACGACCTCGACGCGGACATGCTCTCGCACACGACGAGCCCGTGGACGCTGGTCGCCAACATGTTCCTTGCGGTGAGGAGGGATTGGGACTACGTCCTCGTGGAGCACCAAGGTGAGAGGTTCGTCCTGTCGGCGGCACACGCGAAGGCGCTGATGCCAGAGGCGCGCGAGGTGCGGCGGTTCAAGGGCGAGACGTTGGTGGGGCGGAAATACCGCCGACTGTTCGAATTCATGGAGGATCCCGGTGACGCATTCAAGATAGTCCATTCTACCGAAGTGCCCGAGACCGAAGGCACCGGTGTCGTGCAGATATCCCCCGCCTACGCGGCGGTCGACTATGGCATAGCCGCGGATGAGGGCTCCGACATATTCGACCCGGTAGACGACTCCGGGAGATTCTCGGAGCAGGTGCCAGAGCTTCAGGGCAAGACGGCAGGGGACTCCGACGCAGAGGTCATCCGGATGATAGAGTCGGCCGGCCGGCTGTTCAGCTGGGGCCTGATCCGGCATTCGTATCCGTTCTGCTGGAGGTGCGACACGCCTCTCATATACAAGCCGAAAGAGGTCTGGACCGTGGCCGCCGCGGGCGCGCGCGACCGCATGCAGGAGCTCAACGAGGAGGTCCGATGGACGCCTGAGTCGTTCATGTACGAGCGGTTCGGCAAGTTCGTCGCTGACGCCAAGGATTGGGTCGTGAGCCGCACCAGGTACTGGGGCACTCCACTGCCCGTCTGGCGTTGCCCGTCCGGGCACGAGACATGCGTGGGCAGCGTCGACGAATTGAGAAAGCATGCGGCAGACGCGTTGCCGGATGCGTTGGACCTGCATCGTCCCGGGATCGACGACATAGTGCTCACGTGTCCCGACTGCGGAGCCCATATGAGGCGGGAGGAGTTCGTGCTCGACTGCTGGTTCGACTCCGGCTGTGCGCCGTTCGCCCAGTACCACTACCCGTTCGACAACATCGGGGAGTTCGATGACCATCGCGCGGTCGACTTCATAAGCGAGTCGGTCGACCAGACGCGAGGCTGGTTCTACACACAGCACGTCCTCTCAACACTCATGTTCGACATTCCCGCCTTCAAGTCGGTGCTAGTCATGGGTCAGGTGTTCGACGAGACGGGCAGGAAGATGGGCGCCGGCGACAACGCCGTCGATCCGAACGAGGTGTTCTCCTCGGTCGGCGCCGACGCGTCGAGGCTCTATCTCATGAGCGCGCCCGTGTGGGAGGACGTGGAGTTCTCGATGGAGAACGTCCGTAAGACAATGGTCCGCACGTTGACCACCCTGGTCAACGTGTACGCCTATTTCGCCTCGAACTCCAACAGGCTGAGCTACCGGGGGGAACGGTTGCCAAGGAAGACCCACGACCTCGATGTGTGGATCCTGTCCAGGCTTAACACCACCATCGCGGAGTCCCGACGCGCCTTCGACGCGCTCGAGGTGCACAAGGCGGTCCGTGCGCTCACGGACCTCGTGGACGACCTCAGCAACTGGTACCTCAGGCGGTCCCGAAGACGCTTCATACACGAAGGCGATCCGGAGGACCGGTTCTCGGCCTACAGCACGCTCTGCGAATGCCTCCTGACCATGTCGAAGCTCATGGCCCCAGTCACGCCCTTCTTGGCGGAGGGGTTGTACAAGAGCATGCGTGGCAAGGAGGACAGCGTGCATTTCGAGCGCTATCCGGAGGCCGATGTGAGCGCAATCAACACGCCCCTCGAGAGCCAGATGGCGCTGGTCCGAAGCGCGGTCGAGGCTGGCCGCCTGGCTCGGCAGAAGGCTGGGCTGAAACTCAGACAGCCGCTCGAGGAGGTGGTCATCGCGGCCGGGGAGGACGGTGTCTGGGTGCTCAGAAGGTACGAGAGGACCATAGCAGACGAGCTGAACGTCAAGCGCGTTGAGTGCATCGAGTCCAGGGAGCCGATGATTGAGTATGTCCTGGCACCGAACCTGCGCTCCCTGGGGCCGCGGCTGAAGGAGGCCGCCTCCGAGGTTGCGAAGCTGATGGAGAAGATGGACGGGAGCGAGATGGCCCGCCACCTCTCCGCCACAGGCAGGGTCCGCCTCGGGGGGTTCGACATATTCGAGGAGGACGTGGTCGTCAGTGAGAAGGAGAAGGCTGGATACTCGCATGCCTGCGTCGGAGCCGTCCACGCCTATGTCTCCACCTCGCTCAGACCGCAGCTGAAGCTGGAAGGCCTCGCAAGGGAGGTGATCCGGCGGATACAGCACATGCGGAAGGATATGGCTTTGGGCTTCGGAGAGCCGATCGTGGTGGAGTATGCCGGCCACCCCGACATCGAGAAGGCGATATCTGCATACGAGGACAGGATACTGAGGGAGACCCATTCGCGGGGGCTGACCAAGAAAGCGGCGGTGGAGTCTGCGAGGAAGTGGACGATCAACAAGATGCCATTCGAGGTGTCCGTCAGGAGAGTCTGACCTTCGTCCTCCTCCCCCTCATCGTCGTGTCCTTCTCCATGTAGAAAGCGTCCATGCCTCTTCCGTAGTAGTCGACGATCAGAGATTTGATGCGGTATCCGTTTGACTCGTACATCCTCACGGCCACCTTGTTGTCGACGGAGGCCTCGAGGCCGAATCTCGTGACTCCCATCTCGCGCAACTCCTCCTCGCACGTCCCGAGCAGCTCGGACCCTATCCCGCGTCCCCGATGCTCAGGTAGGACGGCCACAGAGGCGATCCTCCCTATGCCCTGCGCCCTCGAGAACAGGCACATGGCAGCGCCCACTATGGCATCGTCCTCGATTGCGACCAACGCGAAAGCGTGGTTCCTCGAGATCAGCGACCGTACGACCTGAGAGCTGAACCGTCCGTCCGCGAAGCACCGGTCCTCCGTCAACATGATGCCCGGCAAGTCCTCCAGCGACGCCCGCCTTATTCTCACAGGGCACGGTAAGGCCGCTCCGCCGTTAAGTCGATTCCTCCCCACTCCGAAGGTCTTATATCCGGTCTTTGGCTACAGCATGTGGAATGCAGGCCATACAAGATATCATCTCGAGGAACGCCTCCGGCGACGCGGTCGGCATCCGAGGCTGGATATACCGCACACGAAGCAGCGGAGGGATAGTCTTCGTCATCGTCAGGGACTCCTCGGGAGTCCTACAGGCGACCGTCAAGAAGGGGGAGGTTCCGGACGCCGACTTCGAAGCCGCGTCACAGGCGGGCATAGAGTCGTCGGTCGAGATCGAGGGGACGTTGGCGGAGGACAAGCGCGCGCCCGGGGGGTTCGAGGTGCGGGCGAGCACATTCCGCGTGATAGGCTCGTCGGAACCGTTCCCGATAACGGAGTATCAGAGCACCGAGCTACTGCTGGACAAGCGACATCTGTGGATACGGTCCCGCGAGCAGACGGCCGTGACGAAGGTGAAGGCGGCGCTCGTCAAAGGCGCGAGGAAGTGGTTCGACGAGAACGGCTACATCGAGGTGACGCCGCCGATCGTGACTGGCGTGGCGCCTGAGGACAGCACGACGTTGTTCCAGCTGAAGTACTTCGACAGGATGGCGTACCTGTCGCAGAGCGCTCAGTTCTACCTCGAATCACTGATATTCTCCTGCGAGAGGGTATGGTCCATGACCCCGTCGTTCAGGGCTGAGAAGTCCAGGACCCCCAGGCATCTCGCGGAGTACTGGCATATCGAGATGGAGGCCGCATGGCTCGATAACGAGGGCAACATGAGTGTCCAGGAGGGACTGGTGTCCTCCATGTTGGAGTGCGCTGTGAGCGAACGTCCCACCGAGCTGGAGTTCCTGGGGCGCGACCCCGCGTCGCTGAAGAAGATCGTGCCGCCCTTCGACCGCATGTCCTACGCGGAGGCGATGGACGTGCTCCGGAAGCGCGGCTTCGAGACGGATTGGGGGGCCGACCTCGGTGCGGTGGAGGAGCGCGAGCTGACCAAGGAGAGCGACATGCCGCTGTTCGTCGTCAACTACCCCAAAGAGCTGAAACCGTTCTACATGAAGGAGAACCCTGACGACCCGAGGACATACAAGAACAGCGACCTCCTGGCGCCCGAGGGCTTCGGGGAGATAGTCGGGGGGAGCGAGAGGGAGACCGATAACGCGCTGATCATGGAGAGACTGCGCGACATCGGGGAGAGCTTCGACAACTACGAGTGGTACCTCGACCTCAGGAGATACGGCTCCGTCCCGCACTCCGGCTTCGGCCTCGGGCTCGAGAGGATCACCACCTGGGTCTGCAAGCTCGACCATATAAGGGACGCGATCCCGTTCCCCCGGACCGTCGCGAGGGTCTATCCGTAGATGGGCCGTCCTCACCGGCCAGCCATTCTCGTGCAGTATTCCCTGTAGACGTCGACCGCCCTGGGTATGCTCGACACGTCGACCCACTCGTCGATCATGTGCGCTTGAGTGGGCTCGCCCGGCCCGCATACCATCAGCGTCGAGTTGTCCTGCTTGAACATGACCATCTCTGTCGCGTACGGCACGCTCAGGACGCGCGCGTCTTCGCCAACGACCTCCCTGAGGGCGCCGACGGCTGGCAGTCCCGGGTCCGTCTCGACGGGTTCCAGGAGGTGCATGACCTTCAGCTCGTATCGCAGGTCCCCAAGCCGCTCCTTCACGGCTTCGAGCAGGTCCTCTCCCGTCGTGTCCGGGGGGAATCTCGAATCCAGCTGCGCCTCGCACGCGTCGGGTATGACGTTCACCTGCGTGCCCCCACTTATCACATCCACGCACAGCGTGAGCTCCTCCGCGGGGTTGTCAGGCACCTTCAGGAGGCCCTCGATCCTCCCGAGTGCAGACATCATGTTCAGGATGGCGTTCTCTCCCAGGGTGGGCATGCTCGCGTGCGCGCTCTTCCCCGAGGTGCGTATGGAGAACTGGATCAGCCCCTTCTCACGGACCACTATGTCGAAGTCCGTGGGCTCGGCGACGACCACCGCCGGCGCGTCCTTGAGGAGATGCGCGCGGGCCACCGCGAGCGCGCCGTTCATGGTTATCTCCTCGTCGAGCGTGAGGCAGACGGAGAAGGGCACATCGTCCCGTGCTAGTCTCTCAGCGGCCAGCAGTATCGCCGCGCACCCAGCCTTCATGTCGCAAGTCCCGCGACCGTACATCCTGCCGTCGGCCATCTCCCCCTGCTCCTTGGTCCAGCCGCTCCCCAGCGGGACGGTGTCCAGGTGACCGGAGAGGACGACGCCGCCCTCGCCATGGCTCGCGAATATCGCCGGCTTGTCGGCGTCGCCGTACTCCTCGGGCTCAAGGCCGATCCTGGCCAGCCGCTCCGAGACGAACCTCGCGAGCGGCAGCGCGTCGTCCCCCTCGGAACTCGCATGGAGGACGAGGTCCCTGAGCAGCGTCTCCGCCTCTTTCAGCAGTCCGCTCACCTCTTCCCCGTACCCTTCGATATGTGCGCTGCCAGCTTGACGAGGAGGCGGGACATGTCCCTGACATCCTTCAGGCTGGCGCACTCCGTCGGCGCGTGCGTATACTTCATCGGTATGCCCAGCGGCATCGCGAGCGCGCCGAACTCCTGTATCGCCGCGCCGTCGGTCGCGCCGCCCCCGGAGCCGCATTGGAGCGGTATCTTGTTCTTCCCCGCGACCTCCTCGACGAGCCTCCTCAGCTTCGGCGACGCAATGGCTGCGCTGTCGAACATCCTCATCGCGGGGCCACCGCCGATGAGTATCTTCTCGTACGTGTCGCCCTGCATCGGCCCGTCGGTCGTTGTCATGGTGTCCACCGCGAAAACGTAGTCGGGCCTTAGCGTGAAACCTATGACCTTGGCGCCGCGCAGGCCTATCTCCTCCTGCACGCTCCACGCGAAGGTCAGCCTCGCGGGCAGGCCCATGCCCTTGACCTGGTCAAGGGCATCGAGCAACACGGCACAGCCAGCGCGGTCGTCCACGCCTCTGGAGCAGATCACGTCCTTCCCGATGTACGAGATGTCCTTCTTGAGCACCATCGGGTCGAGCACTCGTATCCCGAGCCTCTCCGTCTCCTTCCTGCTCCTCGTGCCGACGTCCACCCTGACATCCTCCCAGCTGACGACCTTCTTCCTGTCGTCGTTCTCAGTCATCAGATGCGGTGGTTTCAGCCCGAGCACGCCGGTGACCGTGCCTTTCGCCGTCTTGATCTCCACGACCCTGCCGACGAGCGTGCGGTCGTCTATGCCCCCAACCTTCCGTATCCGGAGCGAACCGTCGTCCTCCATCTTCGTGACGACGAGGCCGAGTTCGTCCATGTGTGCGACGAACACTATGTGCGGCCCCTCCGAGCCCACCGTCGTCAGGAGGTTGCCTATGTTGTCCTCCTCGACTTCGCAGCCCATCGCCTCGACCTTGGCCCTTATGTGTTCCCTTATGTCGTCCTCGTAGCCGGATACCCCGGGTATCCGTATCATCTCCTCGATCATCTCTCTCATCTTCGTTCCCTCCTGACGAAAGGCGTATCGACTATCTCCGCGGGCACCGTGTTGTCCCTGATGCGCACGCTCACCTCCGTTCCCAGGTCCGCGCAGTCGAAAGGCACGTAGCCAAGGGCTATCCCCTCCTTCAGCACCGGGGAGAGCGTCCCGCTCGTGACCTTGCCGATGACGGTTGAGCCGGAGACGATGTCGTAGCTGTGCCTGGGCACCCCTCGCCCCTTCATCCTGATGCCGACCAGCTTCGGATACCCGCCCGCGAGGCGCTGTCGGGCGACGGCCTCCCTGCCTATGAAGTCGTGTCCCTCCTTGACGACCCATGGCGGCCCTGTCTGAAGCGGCGTCTGCGACCCGTCGAAATCCGTGCCGGATAGGAGCAGCCCCTTCTCCAGCCTGAGGGTGTCGCGCGCCCCGAGGCCGACCGGACGCAGCCCATGCTCCTTGCCGCGTGTCAGCAGCTCGTTCCACACCGCCACGGCCGAGGGATTCTCGCACACGACCTCGAACCCGTCCTCGCCCGTGTAACCCGTGCGGGACAGGAACGCTGGTACACCGCGTCCCCCTTCACTCCCTCGGCCGGCGAGCAGAGGGGTGGCTGGCTCCGATGCTCGCTCCACGCGGTCTAGCTCGGCGAACGTGGCCCAGAACGGGCCGACGGACGATAGGTCTGCCGCCGTCAGCTCGGCGAGCGCGGACGCGGCGGTCGGTCCCTGGACCGCGATCGCGGACAACGCGTCCGAGAGGTCGAGCACCTCCGCCCCCTCCGAGTGCTCGACGATCCACCTGAGCATCCTCGGCGTGGTGGCAGCGTTCGGGACGACGAGGAACTCATGGTCGCCCAGCCTCGTGACGATCGTGTCATCCAGGATCCTCCCGTCCTCGTCGAGGATGTGGGAGTAGACGCACCGGCCCACGGGGGCGGACGCGACATCGTTGGTCATCAGACGCTCCATCGCCGCCTCAGCCCCGTCGCCCCTTACTATGACGTCACCCATGTGCGATACGTCGAACGCGCCGCAGCGTGACCTTACGGTCATGTGCTCGTCGATTATGGACCCGTATTGCAGCGGCATGTCCCAGCCGGCGAAGGGCATCATCCTGGCTCGGAGGGAGAGGTGCTCTGAGTGCAGCGGTGTCTCCTTCATACGGCGGCCATAATGATGATATCTATCCAAAAGCTTTGGCAAGCGCGCGCCCGCTCAGGCACGCGTGGCCGTCACCGGTACTGGTCGATGAGGCTCGTGAGGTCCTTCTCCAACGCGACACTCATCGCCGGCTGCTCGATGACCTCGACGTTGCGCTCCAGCAGCGCGAGCTCCTTCTCGCTGAACGCGCTGGGGCTGATGGGTATGAGCACGGTCGACTTGCTCTGCATGACCTGCTCGTTGACGTGCTCCATGAACCGCAGCACCTGCTGGAAGCCGTTGTTGATCACGAGGTACTCCAGCCCGTCGATGATCACCATCGCCTTCTCGTAGCGCTCTATGAACGACGATATGATGGTGGCCAGCGTGCCTATGCTGGTCGGGTTGTGGTGGTTCTCGCCCGGTGTGTGGCTGAGCCATATCACGCGCGTGTCGCCGAGGCTGAAGGTCTCCTTCAACTTGTCCGGGAACTGCCGGGTCACGCACAGCCCCGGCACGCCGTCGGACACCTCGTTCTCGAAAAGTGCGAACGCGAGGAACGGCTTGCGCTCTCTGACTATGTAGCAGAGTCCCTGCTCAAGGTCGACAAGTTCCAGTGGGCTGTCGTCTTCGTTCAATCCGACCCTTTCCTCGCCTGTCATCGGGACAGAAGCGGCGTTATATAAACGTGCCCCACGATGTCCGGAATCAGACTGCTGGCGATGCTCATTCTTCGCCATCCAAGACCATAGATACCTTCTGCTCGAGCACCTTCGCCGGGATGTCCAAGAGTTTGATGACGGTCGTCTTGCCTGATATGCCGGGGCCGCTCTTCTTGGCGCTCACGAGGCCGAGCGTGTCGAGATCCTTCATCAGCCCCCAGAAGGCCGTGTGCGCCCTCGGCTTCTCGCCCCGCTCCTCGCACGCCACCCTGTACGCCGTCTCCACCTCCCTGGTGGTGACGAACGCCTTGCCCTTGGAGCTGCGCGCGATCGCGAGCAGCGTGAGCCTCTGATGGCGGTCGAGGTCGGTCAGCTTCGACTCCGTTATCGAACTGTACGCCTCCGCCTTGGCGCCTCTCACATGCTCGACGGACACCTCATCCGAGCCCTCCTCGTCGGCGAGCATGCCGGCCTTCTCAAGGATCTCTATCGCGAACCTGGCATCGCCCCACTCGGACGCCACCTCCGCGACGAGGTCGACGACGTCCTCGCCGACCGCCCCCTCCTGGAACGCCAGCTCGCCCCTCTGCGCCACTATGTCGCGCAGCTCGTCGCAGCTGTACTTGCCGAACTCGACCACGTTCGTCCGCTTGAAGGTGCTCGCGGACGCCGCGTCCATTAGGTCGAGGACGTTCTTCTGGGAGATCAGTATGAGCGATATGTGCTCCCTCCCCTCCACCTTCTCCTCGCCGAAGCGCGTGAGCTTGTATATGATGTCGGGCCCAGCCTTCTTCAGCAGCACGTCCGCCTCGTCCAGGACGATCACGAGGTGCACCTTCCTCTTCTCGAGGTCCTTGCGCAGTATGCGCAGCATCTCCGTGATCGAGAACCCCCTGTCCGGGAAGTTCGGTTGGAAATGGTTCACCACCTGGAGGACGACGCTCGACTCGCTGTTCCTCTGCCTGCAGTTCACTATCGTCCAGTCGATGGCCTTCTGGTGCTTCTCGCCGTACTCCTTGAGGTCGATGCAGAACCGCTTGGAGGTGGCCGTCTTCCCCGTCCCGACGCTGCCCGTGAGGACCGCGTTCTGCGAGAAGTTGGAGTCGAGGACAGGCCTGAAGAGCATGATGAGCTTCTTCATCTGCTCATCCCTGTGCACCAGCTTGGGCGGCACGTAGTCGAACGAGAGCGCCCTCTGGTCCTTGAATACGCTCTTGCCTATGGTGTCCCACATACGTCTCAGCCTGGCCAGCTCTCGCTAACGACTTCTCCGTATTTTAAACGATTTGCACGCCTCGTCCGCCGTCGGCGGCAGGGCAAACGATTTATCCTAATATAGCGGTCGAAGGGCACGGTGGTACAACGTCTTCTGACGACGACCTGGTCAACTCGCTCATCAAGGGCACGAAGACCATGCTCAGCTCGGAGACGATACTGATCGAGGCCGTGCACGACCTCGTGCGGGACGAAGTCAAGAGGCACATAAGGCAGAAGATCGACCAGGATCCAGAGCTGAAGAAGGAACTCACGGACGCCGTGAGGATGTTGATGGACGCGAAGATCCATGAGGCCATCGCCGTGCTGAGGCTCGCGAAGGGCGGGGCGAAACTCGGACTCGCCATGGTTCCGCCAGAGCTCAGGAAGGAGATGGGACAGGAGCTCGTCAGCATGTTCGAGCAAGAAGTCGGCAAGATGCTCGAACACGATTAGCCGAAGCCGTTCGGCTACGCTGGTCAGGCGCTCGGGGCCGCGTCCGCGGTCTGGGCACGCGTGCCAAGTCCCAGTCAGCACCAGGACCGCACGGTCGTGGCGCCCGAAGCCGGCAGCTTCAGCCGAACAGGGCGCTCAGGCCGGCTGCGGCTTCCTCTTCCGAGACCTTCTCTTCCTTCTTCTCCTCTTTCTTCTCTTCCTTCTTGTCTTCAGGTCCCGCGGCAGCAGGTGCCTGCGGAGCAGCAGCGGGTGCGGCTATGGCCGTGGCGATCGCCTCGTCGATGTCGACGCCCTCGAGTGCGGCGGTCAACGCCTTCACCCGGGCGGAGTCGACCTCGACGCCAGCTGACTTCAGTACTTTCGTGATGCTCTCCTCTGTCACGGGCTTCTTCGCCGCATGCAGGACCATTGCGCTGTACACATACTCCATTCCTATGCCTCCTTCTATCAGATTATCCGAACAGGGCGCTCAGGCCGGCCGCGGCCTCCTCCTCGGAGACCTTCTCGTCGTCCTTCTTGTCCTTGTCGTCCTTCTTCCCGCCCTCGGCGTCGGGCTTCTTATCGTCCTTGGCAGGCGCCGCTGGGGCGCTGCTGAGCGCGGACTTGAGCTCATCGTCGAGCGCGTCCGGCGCCCTCGACGCGAGGGAAAGCATCTGCGCCCTCGCCTTCGCGAGGGCCAGCTTGACCGTCTCGCTGTTCAGCACGCCCGCGTTCACGGCCAGGCCCAGCGCGCTGGAGTGCGCTTTCGCGAGGAGCGGTCTTATCGAGACCTCCGTCGGGTGTCCTATGAACACCGAGAGGTTCAACGCGCCCGCGGCCGCGAACCGGACCTTGCCGAGGTACGCCGCGTCGTCGACTTCGAGCACGTCCTTGGCGAACACGGTCCCGTCCTCGAACGCCGCGCGCAGGTCGAGACCGACTGTGATAGGGAATATCTCCAACTTCGAGAGCACGAGCGCCACCTCCCTGGATATCTCGTCGCCCTCCTTGACGAGGACCTTGTCCCGCTTGACCACGACCTTGCCCTGCTCGATGGCGGCCGGGATGCCAGCCTTCTGAAGGTCGCCGACTATGGGCCCTGGCTTGAACGGCGTGTCGCCGGCCTTGATCTCGATGTCCTCGGGACTGGTCTCGCCGCCCTTGGCGGGCATCTTCGTCTTTGTGGCGTCCAGCTGCTTGAACAGCCTGAACGGGTTCAGCTCCGAGGTCACGATCGCGCACTGTCCGTCGACCGCGCCCGCGAGCTCCTCGATGCCCTTCCTCTTCTTGCCAGCCTCCTGCAGGGCGAGCCGGACGAGGGAGTTCTTCAACATGGTTATCTGCGCCTTGTCCCTGAGGTTGGAGCGCATAGTCTGGAACGCTGGCGCAGGGATGCCCTTGACGTCTATTATGCCCACGACCTTGCTGGTCTCCAGCCGCGATGCCAGATTGGCGACCGCGTCCTTCTTCCATTGGGCGACATGCGCCGTCATCTCAGATCACCTTGAACGACGGGCCCATCGTCGTCTTGACATAGGCCGAGCGGATGTTCTGCTTGCCTCTCTCCAGCTTCGTGGTGATCCTCCCAAGGACGACGTCGATGTTCTCCGCGAGGTGCTCCGGGGGCATGTCCTTCGCCCCGATGGGCAGGTGGAACGTCAGCTTGTCCCTGGTCCTGACGGTCACGCTCGTCCTCAGCTTCTGTATGACGGGCCCAGGGTCGGAGCCCGGCGGTATCGGCTTCGGCATCTTGCCCCTGGGAGCCAGTATTATACCCAGGCGCTTGCCGATGGTAGGCATCAACGGCGCCTCGGCGACGAAATAGTCGCTCGAGCGGGCGAACTTGCGCGCTTTGGCCTTGTCGCCCGCAAGGTCCTCTATGTCCTCGGGCTGGACGACCACGTCGGCGACGCCTTTCGCCTTCACGGCCATCTCGGAACCCCCGAACACGCCCACCTTGACCTGCTTCCCCCGTCCGTGAGGCAGGACGATGTCCTCCTGGATACGATTCTTGGGGTTCGACAGGTCTATGTCCTTCAGGTTGATCGCGAGCTCGACAGTCTCGAGAAAATTGCGCTTCTTCGATTCCGCCTGAAGCTTCTTGATTACATCGATAAGCCGCTGGTCAGTCACTTCGTATCCCTCCGGTGTAGTCCGTGCGAGCGCTTGGCTCTCCTACATTCCTAGGGAAGTGAGCGAATGCGGCGGTTGTTTATAAGCCTTTTGGGCCCCCCTCCCGCCGTGCTGGCTGTATCTTTGGCCACTGGAGCGACCGCACTCGTCGTCGACCGGTTGGGAATGATTTAACCGCATTAAACGCAATCCCCTTCGGTCTGCATAGGGAGGAACCACTCATGGCGAGGAAGATCGTCATCGTAGGCGGCGGCTGTGGTGGGGGGACCGCTGCCCAATTTGCCAGGAAGACGGACAGCGGTTCAGAGATAACGATCATAGAGCGCGAGGTGTATCCGCAATACTCGAGGTGCGGCCTGCCCTACGGCATATCCGGCGTGATCCCAGAGCTCACCAACCTGATCGAGGCTCCGGAGGAGCGCCTGCGCAAGAGCAGAATAAGCGTCCACCTCGGGTCGACAGTGACGAAGGTGGACACCGAAGGCAAAATCGTCCATGTGTCGAAGCAGGAGGGCGATGAGCTGGAGCTGGAGTACGACTCCCTCGTCCTCGCCACCGGCGCGAAGGCGGTGGTCCCGCCGATCAAGGGCGCGTTCCGCGAAGGCGGCATGCCTGACGAGCTGAAGGAGGGGGTGTATGTCCTCAGGACGATAGAGGACGCCAGAGGCATCCAGTCCCTCGCCTCCAAGGGCAAGCGCGCGGTCGTCATCGGAGCCGGCCTCGTTGGCCTAGAGGTTGCGGAGGCGCTGCTGATCCGGGGCTGCAAGGTCACGGTCATCGAGTACCTCTCGAACTGCATCCTGGCCATGGTCGACGATGACATGGCGCAGATGATGGCGGCCGCGCTCGACAGGGACGGCGTCAAGCTGTTCACGGAGTACGAGGCGACGGAGATACTCGGCGAGGAGAAGGCGAACTGCGTGGTGGCCAACGACCGGAAGACCGGCGAGGAGCGCACGTTCTATGCGGATGTCATCGTGTTCGCCACGGGCCAGCGGGGCGAGACGGACATCGCCAAGAGCATCGGCTGTGCGACGGGCCCGACGAGACAGATCTCGGTCGACGACCGCTGCGAGACGAGCGTCAAAGGGGTGTTCGCGGTGGGCGACTGCACCGAGTACCCTGAGTTCGTGACGGGCAAGCCGACCGTGAGCGGCCTCGGCACCATCGCGGTCAAGATGGCCATGGTCGCCGGCGTCAACGCCGCGGGCGGGGACGAGAGGCTGCCCAAGGGTTTCCTGCAGACGAGGGCCACGGAGCCTTTCGGATGCCAGGTCGCCGCCGTGGGCCCGACCAGCGCGCAGCTGGAGCAGGCGGGGATGAAGCCGCTGATCGGCAAGGTGCGAGGGTTCACGCTGCCCGACTACTTCCCCGGCAGGAAGGAGATATACGTCAAGGTGCTCGCCCACCCGGAGGACGGCAGGATCCTCGGGGCGCAGATAGTCGGCGAGTCACGCGTGCACATGAGGATCAACGCCTACGCGGCCGCCGTGCAGGCGGGGATGACCGTGCACGACTTCGCCAAGCTCGAGACGGCGTACTGCCCGCCAGCGGCGCCCACGATGGATGTAATCACGATCGCCTGCGAGGCCGTGCGCGTGAAGATGAGACGGGCGAAAGCCCCGGCTGGCGGTCGATGATCGTCGTATGCCGCCGCGCGGCCGGGCGGCGATGCCGTCAAGGTTGTCAGAACAGTCCCTGGTAGCCGCCGGCGTCTATCTCCTCGATGACCTTCCTGGGGTCCTTGCCATCGACGGTGACGCCCATGGACACGCAGGTGCCGACGACCTCCCGGAAGCGCCCCCGCTTGTCCTTGGCCAGCATCGAGCCGGCCTTCATCTCGCCTATCTTCGCGACCTGCTGCACCGTGAGGTTGCCGACGAAGTCCGAGTTGGGCTTCCCGCTACCCTTCTCGATGCCCAGCTCCTTCATTATGAGCGCGGTCGTGGGCGGGGTGCCGACCTTTATCTCGAACGCCTTGGTTTTCGAATCCACGATTAGCGTGACGGGCACCTTCATGCCTATGAACGCCTTCGTCTTCTCGTTTATCGCGCCGACCACCTGTATGACGTTCACTCCGAGCGGTCCCAGGGCGGGACCGAGCGGCGGACCGGGCGTGGCCTTGCCCCCGTCCACAAGAACCTCAAGCTTCTCTGGCATGGAACTCACTTCTCCTTCTCAAGCACTCGCACATGGTCCCCTCTGATCGTCACCGGGATGGGAACCATCGCCTCGAACAACTCCACGGTGATCTCCTCTTTGGCCTCGTCGATCTGCTGGACCCTGGCCTTCTCGCCCTTGAACGGCCCCGCGATGAGCTCGACGATGTCGCCCTCGACGATGCCGGACACTATCGGTTTGGGGGTCAGGAAGTGCTCGATCTCGCCGAAGCTCGTCTCGCCCTTCACCAACCCTCTGGTGCGTCTCACGCCCTTCACGACCTCCCGGAGCGCGTCCGTGTTCATCGCCTCGACGAACACGTAGCCGCGTATCGTCGCCGGGGATAGTATCGCGAAAACGCCGATCGGCTTGCCCTTCGCCCTGCTGGCAAGCGAGTCGGCCACCGTCTTCTCGTGGCCTATCGAGGTCTTGACCGCGAGGATCGATTGCCTCGCGGACGCCTGGAGCGTGGCGACGTCCGACACGTTTGGATCGTCCTTCAGGCTCGCGCTCACGAGGACGGTTATCTTGTCCCCGAAGCGCGCGCCGGTGGGCGACGTGATAGTGAGGGTGAATGTCTTCTCCTGCCCGGCCATGATGTCGAATGTGCGCTCGTCCTCCTGGTCGGCCGAGGGCGTGTTCTCCCAGACCACTCCTAGAGGGTCGAAGAGCTTCACAAACCACTCGGGCGACCCTTCCTCGGTCGCCGAGAAGAGCGTGTCGACCTTGATCACCACGGTGTGCGGCAGACCGTCCTCGGGTATCCTCAGAACCATGTCGAAGTCCGATGAGTCGCCCGACGCCATGCTGCGTTTTGACTCCCCCGTCACCTGGAGCTTGAGCGTCTTGTCCATGGGCTGCGCTGGGGGTGCGCTCTTGTCCCTCTCCTTCTCGACCGGCTCTACGTCATCAAAGATTCCCAAAACGATCCCTCGTTGAAGCGTTGGACGGAGTTCCCCTCAAGCGGCGCTAGCCGAAAGTCCTCACGACTATGTCGGCGCCGTACTCGAAGAGCCAGTAAATGAGGAAACCCAGGCCGCCCATGAGTATCAGACCTATCGCCACTATCTGGCTGATGCGGAGGTACTCCTCACCGGAGGGCTTCCTGGCCATCTTGAACACACGGCCGTACTTGCCCTTGCCGATGTGCTTGGTCTTCTCCTCGATCCTCCTCTGGAGGTCCCAGGATTTCTCAATGATCTCACTCATCGCGGTCCTTCCTAGTACAGCACCTACTTAATAAAGTCTAGTCCAAGGTCGCGGCCCTTCCTGTCCTTTGTGGGGCCGAATATGTGCTTCGATTTGACGCCGGTGATGACCACCATGACGCGGATGGTGTCGACGAGCGTCTCGTCCACGGCGGCGCCCCAGATGATCCTCGCGTTGTCGTTTATCTTCGCCTGGATTATCTCGGCCACCTCCTCGGCCTCCTTGACGCTCATGTCGGGGCCCCCGGTCACGTTGACCAGCGCCGCCGTCGCCTCGCTTATGTCGAGCTCTATCAAGGGCGAGTTGATGGCCTCCGTCACGGCCGTGACGGCCCTGTCGTCGTCGTCGGCCTCTCCCAGACCTATCATGGCGACGCCGCCGGACTTCATGACTGTCTTTATGTCGTTGAAGTCGAGGTTCACGAGCCCGGGCTTCGTGACTATCTCCGTAATGCCTTTGATGGCTCTCATCAGCACCTCGTCGGCCACCTTGAAGGCGGCGTTGAGGGACAGCTTGGGTACGAGGTCTATGAGCCTGTCGTTCGGTATCACGATGACGGTGTCGGCGACGCCCCTGAGCCTGTCCAGACCCCAGTCGGCGTTCTCTGCCCGGATGACGCCCTCCGCCTTGAACGGATAGGTGCATATCGCTATCGTCAGCGCGCCGAGCTCCTTCGCGATCTGCGCGACGAACGGCGCGGAGCCCGTGCCTGTGCCTCCGCCGAGCCCGCACGTTATGAACACGACGTCGGAGTCCTTCATGGCGGCCTTCAGCTCTTCCTCCGCCTCCCTGGCGGCCTCCTCGCCCACCTGCGGCAACGCGCCCGCGCCCAACCCACGAGTGACGCGCTTGCCGAGCAGTATCTTGTGCGGCGCCCTCGTCATGAGCAGATGCTGTGCGTCGGTGTTCGCCGCGTAGAGCTCAGCACCTATGATGCCGGCCTCGGCCAGGCGGTTTACCGTGTTGCAGCCTCCACCGCCGCAGCCGACTATCTTTATGTTGGTCCTGAGGTTCTGCAGTATCCTCTGCAGCTCCTCGTCCTCGGCGGTGAATGCCCGCATATCCTCGGGCAACTTCTTCTTGTGCTCCTCCTCCACGTCGGACAGGGCACTCTCGATGAGCGATTTCATGTTCGACCTCCATCGTGCGTGAACCGTCAACTAGATGACAAAGCCAGGGGCCGGTCGAGCCCACGGGCTTTTTGACCGTAGCCGATTAGTTGTCTTAAAAGTTTCGGCAGACTGGAAAGGTCGTTCAGTGCACTTCGTCCAGCTCGCCAGCGCCCTTGAAGCGCTTGTCGCTGGGCTTCCCGAGGATCTGCTTCGACTTCACGCCCGTGGCCACGAGCATCACCTTGATCGTCTTGTCGAGCGCTGGATCGACGGCCGCGCCCCATATTATCCGGGCGTTGGGTCCGACTCTGGACTGTATCTCCTCCGCGGCCCTCTCGGCCTCTGCGATGGTCATGTCCGTGCCGCCTATGACGTCGACGAGCACGCCGTTCGCCTCGCTTATGTCCACCTCGAGCAGCGGCGAGTTGATGGCCTGGTCGATGGCCTCCTGTATCCTCTCCTCTCCGGGCGCGTCGGACTCGCCAAGCCCCATCATGGCGACGCCCGCGCCTTTCATCACGGTCTTGACGTCGTTGAAGTCCAGGTTGACTAGCCCCGGTCTGGTGATGACCTCGGTGAGGCCCTTGATGGACCTCATGAGCACCTCGTCCGCGACCTTGAACGCGGCGTTGAGCGACAGCCTCGGCACGAGGTCGAGCAGCTTGTCGTTGGGGATGACGATGACGGTGTCGGAGGCGTCCCTGAGCCTGTCGAGACCCCACTCGGCGTTCTCCATCCTCATGCGCCCCTCGCCCCTGAACGGCACAGTCGCGATGGATATCGTGAGCGCGCCCATCTCCTTGGCCATACGCGCAACGACCGGTGCTCCGCCCGTTCCAGTGCCTCCGCCGAGCCCGCATGTGATGAAGCATATGTGCGTGTCCGCGAGGATCTTCTTAAGGTCGTCCTCGGCCTCCCTGGCCGCTTCCTCGCCGACCTGCGGCAGCGCGCCCGCGCCCAAGCCTCTGGTGACCCTCCTGCCAAGGAGTATCTTGTGCGGTACCCTCAGGACCAACAGGTGCTGCGCGTCGGTGTTGGCGGCGAATATCTCCGCGCCGACCACGCCCTCGTCGTATACACGAGCGATCGTGTTGGTTCCGGCTCCTCCGACTCCGATGATCTTGATGTTCGTCTTGAGGCTGCGGAGTATCTGCTCGAGCTCGGCGTCGACCCGCTGGTCCTGAAACACTCCGACGTCGCTCTCTCCACCGGTTCCCATCGTAGGCTCTCGTGCAAGCGCATCTTCGACTAGCGATCTCATCATGCTGCGTCACCATCCCTGAGGCTCGATTTGTGATGCACTTCGTACCGCTTAAGTGCATCCCTCGCGCGCGCCGCGCGCATTTTAATAAATCGCTATGTGGGTATAAATATGTTGTTCCAGGCGGGGGCTTGCGCGGGGATCGCCCCGAAGCGCAAGGGCGAGCCCTCTCGCGCGCCCCGTCGACGATACGTTTTTCGCCGTCCTATGCGATTGAATCCGAGTGAAGGTGAGGGTGAGGGTTGTCTTCGAAGGGCGCGTCCAGGGTGTATTCTTCAGGGCGAACACCCAGCGGGTCGCGGAATCCCTCGGCCTGGTCGGATGGGTCAGGAACACGGACGACGGCCGCGTCGAGGCGGTGTTCGAGGGGGAGGAGGAGACGGTGCGCAAGGCGATAGAGCGGTGCGAACACGAGCAGCCGTTCGCCGATGTCACGTCCAAGCGCGTGGAGTTCTCGGAACCGACGAGGGAGTTCCGCAGGTTCTCGATCGTGCATTGAGCGTCATGGCTGCCCTCATTTTACGACGATGATGTAAGCGAGCGCGACCCCGGCGAGGGCGAGCGTCGCGATGAGGTCGAACCCGAGCACGAGCGCCACGATGACGAAGCCGACGCCGAAGACCTTCCCGCTGTTCAGGAAGAACTCGCGGAGGAGCACGCCCTTCTTCTTGAACCTCTCGAGCTTGTCCACGAGCATCGTGAAGAGGAACGACGGTATCATCGCGATCCAGAAGTACGCGATGCTTATGGCGGTGAGGTACTCGTGAGGGCTCCCAGCGTACGCCGCGAACAGCACGCTTATCCCGCCGAAGGTTGCGCCGATCCTCACTATCGACGCCCTGTCGTGCAGCCGGTCGGAGAGATAGCCCAACGCGACCGTGGCCACGGCGCCCCAGAGGGCGAACAGGGAGAGATAGCCGCTCAGGGCGGCCTCGTTCTTGGCGAACTCGAAGCTGATGACAGGGATCGCTACCCAGAACACGCCGTCCTGGACGCCCTCGGCGAACAGCGCGGAGCATATCCTCCAGTCGATGCCCTTGAGGTCGAGGTCCACGTTGAACCGGCCGACGAGGTTCAGCTTCAACGACTGCAGCAACTCTGGTATGATTATCCTGCGCCTTATGCGCCACAGTATCTTGAAGCGTGATATGTAGAACAGGTCGAGGAGCGTCAGCGCGGCGCCCACCGAGAAGAGCATCTGGTACGAGTGGTATGTTATTATGAGTCCACCGAGGAGCGGGGCGACCGTCGTCAGCAGGGGGAATATGAGGAAATAGGCGCCTATGCCGGCACCGCGCTTCTTGCGCGAGGTTATGTGCATGACGAGCGCGAAGTACGGCACCCAGAACGTGGCGATGTATGTCCCGAAGAAGAGCGGCGGTATGAGCACGAGGTGCCACCCGTCCAGGAAGATCAGCGCGATGTAGTACATCGCGAGGCATATCAGCGAAGTGGTTATCGACGCGGGGAAGTTCTTCAGTATGGGCCTCGACGCGAAGGCCATGATCACAGTCGGCACAGCGGCGCTGATGAATATGAATATCGCGCAATCGAGGTAGCTGTGCCCCTCCCTTATCAGGTAGATGAGGGCGAAGGCGTTCGCGAGCGTGTTCGCGAACGCCACGAGCGTCTGGACGATCACCAGTGATCCGTGCCTGTGCGAGAGCGCCAGGACGTAGTGTTTGAAGTGGGCCTGAGCCATCGGCTGATCCTCTTCGACCCATCATGCTCTCAGGTTATTCATACGGTTTTCGTTCCGTCGCGACACGGGTGAGCGTCATCCGAAGGCGGACCCGTATGTGCGCCTCGGGTTCCGGACGTGTATCTCGTGCGCCTGTCCCTCTGTCATCGTCCCCGACTCAAGCAGCGCCAGCGTCCTCTTGGGCACGGTCGTTATGGCCAGGACGGCGCCGGGCCTGTCCGGATCGTCGAGGAAGTCCGTCTCCATCATGAACCGCGACCCTTTCGACAACGCTTGGGGGACGGCGTCCCTGCTTGCGAGGACCGATGGCATGAGCCCGAAGTTCTCCTTGGGCAGCACGGCGGGCGGACAGTAGTGCTTCACGACCCGCCCTCTGGCGAGCCCCGCGGCGTCTGCCATCCCCGCCAGGTCCTTCATGGTCTCCACGGTGCCGCTCTCGGTGTGGAGAACTATCGCGCAATCGGCGTCGCGCGCCAGCGCCATCGCGTACGAGAGGATGTCGTTCGATGCGTCCCAGATGTCCCCGGGCACGTCGAAGTGCGGCCTGCCCACCTCGCCTATCGCGAGCGCCTTGCCCTCCGTGACATACTCGGCCGCTATGTCCATGCCGGCCATCATCGTCTCCTTGGCCCGGTCGAGGCCGAACCTCTTCGCGAGGCCGAGGAGGTCGACCGGGTACGGGCCTACGGTCGCATAGGCCTTCACCGATGTCTCGGCGTTCACGCGCCCGACCATCGACACGGTGATGTCGAAGCTCCTGCGATAATCATCAGCCGAGCTCACCGGGATCTCGCCATACGGCTGATGCGACACGACGATGTGCGTCCCGCCCCGCCGCTCGAAATCCCTGACGGCGTCGATGTTCCTCCCCTTGTAGGGCTCCAGGTGAACGTGGTTGTCCAGTATCGGCACTGACATGCGGAGCTCTCTCGTCACCTGAGCAGTCCTGCGGCCTTCAGCTCCTCTGTTATCTTGTCCACGGCGGCCTCGACGTCCTCCGGCTTCCTCGCCCCCGTGCAAACGAGCTTCCCGCTGCCGAACAGGAGGACCACGACCTTCGGCACATCGATCCTGTAGACGAGCCCCGGGAACTGCTCGGGCTCGTACTCGACCTTCTCGAGCCCCAGGCTGATAGCTATCGCGTTTAGGTTTATCTGGGCGCCGAGGTCGCTCGACGCGACGATGTTCTGAACCTCGATCTTGGGCTCTATCTTGATCACTATGCCCGCAGCCTCTATCTGCTTGGCCACCTTGCTGATGGCCGTCTTGACCTGCTCGAGGCTCTTTGCGCCCGTGCACACGACCTTGCCGCTCCTGAAGAGCAGCGTGGCCGTCTTCGGCTCCTTCAACCTGTATATCAGGCCCGGGAACTGCTCGGGCTCGTACTCCGCACCGTCAAGCGCCAGCGCTATCGCCTGAAGGTCCAACTCCCCACCGAGAGACGTTGACGCGACAACGTTCTCTATCTTTATAACCGCCATAAAATCTCCACCGGCCTGCCGGTATTTAAATAGGTATTTAAATAAGTTTCCGGGAAAGGTACGTTTCCAGTGGACTTCCCCGCTCTGTCTGGCTTCTGTCCTTGTCGAACTCGGGAGGCCGTTCTGCGGCTCTGAGCGAACAGGCGTCCGATTACCGGCGATTCCTGGCTCGGACATCGGCATACGCCGAAAACGTGTGCGGCCTAGCACTGACCCGGGAATCCGGTTTCGGAGGCATTATTCTACCTTCTTAGCATGGCGAGGAGTCCCCGCCTCATCCCGAGCGCCTTCCGGTCTATCCTGCCCGTGAGGAGCCTGTCCGTCCTGAATATCCATATCGTGATGCCGATCATCACGGCGGCGAACACGGCGACGTAGGCTATGCCCGCGATGACCAGGCCATAGTCGTCGAACATCAAGGCCCTCATCGCCATCATTGGGTGGGAGAACGGTATCGCGAAGAGCACGGCCTGACCCGCCAGCGGCAGCGTGTTGAAGTCCTTGAATATGATCATGAACATCGGGACCATTGCGAGGAACGTGATGGGCATGGTCAGAGTCTGGGCCGATTTGTAGTTCTTCGCGAATGTCCCGAGGACCATGCACATCGACAACGCCGCTATCAGCGTTATGAACAGCGACGCGCCGACGAGGACGTAGTCGATCGGGCTAAGCACGAGGCCATACTCGGCGAGGTCGACGGTGGTCGAGCCGGTGAACGCACTCATGTAGTAGTTGAATCCCACCATGTATATGGCGGCCATCACTAGCCCGATGAGCGCCCCTGCCACGAGCTTCCCCGTCACGATCGAGCTGCGTCGGACGGGGAGCGTCAGCAACGTCTCGAGCGTCTTGTTCTCTTTCTCCATACCCATCGACGATATGACCGTCCCGCCGGCTGCCATTATCAGCATCATGATGACGAGTGGCACCATGAACGATTGAGCGGACATGATGCCGCTAAGATCGCCTGGGGATATGCCGTCCATCTCCTTGTCGCCGAAGATAGTCACCTCGCTTCTGCCAGTCGGCGACAGCGCGAGCTCCGCGTCGACGGACGCGTTCATCTCTATTAGGTGAAGGGAGATGGCACGGTCCACGTGCCAGAGAACCGCGTCCACCGTCGAGGACGAGATGGAGTCCATGAGACCGGCACCCCTCATCACCCAGTATATCTCTATCATACCAGGCGAGCCAGAGAGGATGTTCTCCGTGAACGTGGAAGGTATCCGCAGGACAGCGACGCCGTCGTATTCGCGTACAGCCTCCAACCCCTCTTCCACATCCGTCCCGTTGTACACAAGCCTAGCATGCTCTAATACCGTCTCGAAAGCGACTGAGGCGAGCTCGCCATCGTCCTCGATGGTCAGTCCCACGATGGGCTTGCTGGTGGCCTCCTCCTCCACGCCGCTGAGCATGTTGCCCATGGCGCCGAAGAGGATCGCGATGACCACAACCGGGAGTATCGTGGAGCGCGTAAACATCTCCCTGATCTCCTTCCTGAGGATGTTGAGCGTGCTCTTCATGACACCACCTTCGTGAACACCTCTTCGATGTTCTCCGCCCCGTGGCGGTCTTTCAGCTCCGTCGGCGTGCCGAGCTCCACTATCCTGCCGTCGTTGATCAGGGCTATCCGGTCGCACATCAGCTCGACCTCGAGCATGTTGTGCGACGACAGCAGTACCGTCGTACCACGTCGAGACGTGTCCTTGACGACCTTCCTTATCTCCTGGGCATTCAGAACGTCCAGGCCGGAGGTGAGCTCGTCGAGCACGGCTATCCGTGGCTCGATCATGAGCGCTCTGGCCACCAACAGTCTGCGGGTCATACCCTTGCTGTAGGTGTCGACCTTGTCGCGCATCCTGTCGCCGAGGCTGGCTATCTCTACGCCCTTGGACACAATCCTCTCGACCTCCGCGTGGTCGTCCGCGAAGAATCGCGCTATGAACTGCAGGTACTCATCGCCCGTCAGGTTCTTGTACGCTCCGGCGTCCTCCGGAAGATAGCTGAGCATCTTCCTCGCCTCGTGGGGCTCTCGCGAGATGTCCGTGCCGAAGATCGAAACCGAGCCGGAGGAGATCTGCAGTATCGTCGATATGATTCTCAACGCCGTCGTCTTGCCAGCGCCGTTTGGCCCGATGAGCCCGAACACCTCTCCCCTCTTCACGGTGAAGGATATCCCCTTCAACGCGCGGAACTCACCGTAGTCTTTCACGAGTTCAGAGACCACGAGCGCGAGACCATCCGCGCCAGCCACGCCGATGCCCCGTCCGTTTGACTGCATGCTGCCTCCTCGGGATTCCACCGAGCGTATTTACATATAGCGTAGGAACGCCGAGCCGGCCATCAATACATGTCGGCGTACCTGCTCAGAATCGTTATCGCCGTCTCGGTGATCCACATGTCCTTCTCTGGATGTGGTCTCTGCGAGCGATGCCAGAAGCCGTCTCTGGACCGGCACTTCAGGAGCCACTCGACGGGCTTCCTCATGCGCTCGTCGTCTGGTCCGTATCCCATGTACGTGAGGATGTCCAAAGCGGTAAGTCCGCTACCCTGGGACGTCGGATACTTGAGCATCGTCCAGTTCTTCTCCGAATGGTAGAACGAGGTGTGGTGGTTCCTCTTGAAGAACCTGTCCAAGAAGAACTCTGCTCCGCGCTTGGCCGCCTTCGATGACGAGAGGTCAACGTTCCAAGAGAACGCCCTGACCACCATCATCGTGGTCCATATGCAGCTCGGGACGGAGTCGTACTCCGAAGGATCGTAGGGCGGGCGCTCGTCGCCCTCGATCAGGTCCCAGAAAGCGCTAGCCTTCATGTGTCTGTAAGCGGGGAGATAACGTACATCCTGAATATAGGGTATGTTCCACCCGCCGTCGTGGCGCTGCGTCGAGAGTAGCCATCGAGTCAACCTCTTCGTTCTGGGGTCCTCCTCCATCTCGAACTGCAGGAGGTTCCTCAGCGCGAAACCGTTGTACTGTGGCATGGGGAATGCCGCAGTCTTCGGACCCAGTATGTATCCTTCTTCGCCCACCCAGCTCAATATGCGCTCCAAGGCCGTGGGGACATTCCCCTCGCGATTCGAGGTGACGTAGTCTCCCAGGGTGTATAGGTTGTTGAGCATCGTGAGGAATGTCCATCCAACGGGCGGGCCTGGCCCCCTCCGCTCCTGGGCGTATCTGCTGCTTGAGATGGGCCATGTGCCGTCCTCCCTGAGCGCATTGAGTAGTTTGACCCTCGGAGGGTATGTCGCCGCGAGCTCCACCGTCCGCTGCACTATCGGGTCGTTCTTGTCCCTTCCCATCATGCCGACGAGTAGATAGTATCGGATCGGGGGCGGCGAGACCTGAAGGAGCTTGCTCGAGGACTCCTGCACTACCTTTCTTATCTCGTCCAAAGTCATCGCAGATTCCCCCTGAACGCTTACTCGCCAATCTGGTTTTCGGTTCGTGGCCGGATTTCAGAAAGGTATAAATATCGACGAAACGATAATGACAATCGTCTGACGAAATGCCCTTATTCGTCGGACGACAGGAGGGTCGCCGTATGGTCGAGTCCGAGAGGGTAACCATCAGGTTACCGCACGAGCGAATATCAGCGCTCCAGGCGCTGGTTGACCAGGGACGGTTCTCGACTCTCTCCGACGCGATCCGCGCTGCCATAGACAGGTTTGTGGACGGAGAGTTCACGCCCGAGTACATAGAGAAGGTGACGGTCGAGCTGCCCAAGGGGAACGTCGTGAACCTGAAGCAGCTGGTCCAGGATGGCGACTCGATATCCGTCGACGACGCGATAAGAAACGCGGTCCGCGAATACATACGCGCGAAACTCTCCAAGGCGATGGAAGAGATGGAGAAATAGGGCCGTCGGAAGCGCGAAGCGGGATGGGGTGCAAGTTGGCCACGCACGTACACATGCACGAGCGAGAGCGCTCAACCGGGGGCGGCTGAAATGCTCAGCAAGCTCCTCGAAGATGCCCTCCAGAGCGAATGCGGTTTCGAGGCGCATCTCGCACCGAGGATGTGCGTCGTGGGCTGTGGCGGCGGCGGCTCAAACAGCGTCCACAGGATCAACGCTATAGGCCTCGAGGGCGTGGACACCATCGCGATCAACACGGACAAGTTCCATCTGTCGAAGGTGAAGGCGAACAAGCGGCTACTGATCGGCCAGAGATCCACCGGCGGCTACGGCACCGGAGGCGACGCCGAGCTGGGGGAGAAGCTGGCGTTCGAGTTCGCCGAGGAGATAGAATCGCTGGTGAAGCCATACGACATAGTGTTCATCAGCGCTGGCATGGGCGGGGGCACGGGGACAGGCACAGCGCCGGTCGTGGCCGAGCTCGCCAGGAAGCACGGCGCGGTGACCGTCGCCCTCGTGACTATACCTTTCGACATCGAGCGGTCGCGTTTCAAGACCGCGTTCAGGGGCATCTCCAAGCTGAGGGACGCTGCCCACAGCACGATCATCCTCGACAACAACCGCCTTCTGAAGATCGTCCCCAAGCTGCCGGTCGAGCAGGCGTTCATGGTCATGGACCAGCTCATAGTCGAGGTCGTCAAGGGCATCACCGAGACGATATGCCAGACGAGCATGATCAACCTCGACTTCGCCGATTTCAGGAACATAATGCTCCAGGGTGGCGCATCGACGGTGCTCTACGCGGAGAGCGAGGACGCCGAGAAGGTCGTCTTGGAGGCGATCACGAACCCGCTCCTCGACATCGACTTCGACGGCGCGTCGGGGGCGATGATACACATAACCGGCGGTCCTGGTCTATCCCTCCGAAAGGCCTACGAGGTGTTGAACGGCGTCACGGCCAAGCTCGGAAGGAACGCCGCCATAAAACTGGGCGCCAGAATAGACCCCGATATGGCCAGCACGATAAAGCTCATGGCCATCGTCACGGGCGTACGCCCGCCAGAGGAACGGATGGAGGCGTTCGACAGACGGTCCCAAGCCCAATTCGCGGATGTCCGGCTAGATAGAGCCGCATCCATGCAATCCTGCGTCACGGAGATCTGAGGCTGAACATAGTTCCTCCCCCCAAAAAGGAAAAACAACAAAGGCAAACACGCGCCCCTCATTTCAACTCACCGAGGGGCGCAACCAATTTTCTTCATCGTCCACGCCCGGTCTCCTTGGAGCTCCGCTTGGCCGCCTCATCGAGCACCCCCATCATCGTGTGGAACTCCCATGTCGAGGGCACGGACCTGGCTATCATGCGTCTGAACATCACACGCGTCTTCTTCTTCTTGTGTTCGGGGTAATCTATCGCGTCCAACAGCTTGGAGAAGTACTCGTTGAGTTTCTCGATCTCCAGCTCGGAGGCTTCCTTGGGTCCCTCTCTGACGATGCCGTGCGCGAAGAGCTCGTACATCAGGATGGCCGCGGCGTGGCTGATGTTCAGTATGCCGTACTCCGGGTTCGCGGGTATCGTCACGAGGAAATCGCACCGCCTCACAAGGTCGTTGTCCAGGCCGAAATCCTCCCTGCCGAAGAGCACCGCGATGTTCCCCTCGCACCTGTCGATCTTCTCCGCGAAGGCCTTCGGTGTGATGGATATCCTTGAGAATTTCTTGTCGTTCGCCGTGTCTATACCCGAGGTCCCGACTATGTAATCGGTGCCTTCGAGAGCGTCGTCCTCGCGCGCAACGGTCCTCGCCTTCTTCAGGATGTCGACCCCGTGCATCGAGCGCTTGACCGCCTCCTCGCCTATCTCGCATGGCCTGACCAGTACCAGCTCCTCGAGGCCGAAGTTCTTCATGGATCTGGCAACGGCTCCGACATTGCCGTCGTTCAGAGACTCGACGAGGACGATTCTTATGTGCGGCACGGCATTCGCACAGACGAGGCAGATATATAACTCTGTACTCGATGGACGCGGCGTGAAGCGTGAGCGCAACATCGCGGTCAAGTTGGCCTACGACGGGTCCAAGTTCTTCGGCTTTCAGAGGCAGCCGGAGAAGTCAACGGTCGAAGGCGCGTTGATAGACGCCTTGTGCGCCATCGGCGCCGTGCGCTCCGCGGAGGAGAGTTCGTTCCGCAGCTCCAGCAGGACTGACAGAGGCGTGAGCGCGGTCGGCAATGTCGTCTCGTTCAGGACGGCGTTTCCATTGAGGTCGTTGTGCTCGGCGGCCAACTCGGAGCTCAGAGACGCCTGGGTCTACGCCGTCGCCGAGGTGCCGGACGAGTTCAACCCGAGATGGGCGAGGCAGAGATGGTACCGTTACCATCTCCCGAGGCAAGAGCAGGACGTCGCCGCCATGAGGGAGATCGCCTCGGAGTTCGAGGGCACGCACGATTTCTCGCACTTCTGCAGAAAGGACCACAGAAACCCGGTCCGCAAGATCGATTCGATCGGGATATCGGAACTCGGTGACATGATGGTCATCGATCTCAGGGCCGAGAGCTTCCTGTGGAACATGGTGCGCAGGATCGTATGGGTCCTGGACGCCGCATCGAAGGGGCTGGTCGAGCGTGCCGTCGCCAGCCCCGAGGCTGGGCACAGGCTCGCCCGGACCGGCCTCGCGCCAGCGGCCGGGCTGGTGCTCATGGACGTCGATTGCGGTGTTGATTTCGTTGTCGACGGGAAAGCGGCTCAGGCGGTCGCCTCCACGATCAGGGCGACGCTCGTGGAGGCGAGTGTTAGACGGGAGTTCTCGATGCGGCTGCTCGAAGCGGTGTGCTCGGCCAAGGATTGTGAAGGTTGATATCGCTTGGAGCGGTTGTCCAATCAGATGAAGGCGGCTCTCACGGGCACACCAGGAACGGGGAAGTCCAGCGCCGCGGCGCTCGTCACGACCATCGGCGTGATGAGCGTCCGTCAGCTAGCGGACGATTCCGGGGCGTCTTCTCGGACCGACGGAGGGGAGTCCGTCGAGGTGGACGTCGAGGTGGTGGCCCGTGCCCTGGACGGTATCGAGGACGACCTGCTCGTCGAAGGACATCTGGCGCACTTGCTCGGAGTCGATCTCGCGGTTGTGCTGCGCTGCTCACCGAAGGTGCTCGGGGAGCGGTTGGCGGGAAGAGGCTACGCGGAAGCGAAGGTCAGGGAGAACATCGAGGCCGAAGCCGTCGATGTGATATTGGTCGAAGCGCTGGAGATCGTGCCCACCGTATGCGAGATAGACACGACACGCCTGTCGCCCGCCGAGGTGGCCAAATCTGTCGAGGAGATATTGGCCGGAGAAAGTGAGAAATATCCAGTGGGTCATGTTGACTGGAGCCAGGAGGTCTTGGGCTGGTTCTAGATGGGTATCGCGAAGAGGCCGATCAGCTGCTGTCGCCGGCAGCGAAGAGACTGTCGTCCGTGAACCCGAACCATCTGTCCGCGGTGTCCCTCGTCTTCGCGCTTCTCGCAGGCATCTTCTTCGCGCAGGAGCCTTCGCACTTCCTTTTGTTGGGTGCGCTCATGGTCTCCGCGAACGGCCTCCTGGACGCCTTGGACGGCAAGGTCGCCAGGCTGAGGGCGACTGAGTCGAAGCGTGGCGATTTCGTGGACCACGTTATCGACCGCTACGCCGACGTCTTCATCCTCGCGGGCGTCGCCCTGAGCGTGCACTGCTCGGTATTCGTGGGCCTCTTCGCCGTGATTGGCGTGATGCTGTCCAGCTACATGGGAACGCAGGCACAGGCCCTCGGCCTCAAGAGGCAGTACGGCGGCATACTCGGAAGGGCGGACCGACTGGCGCTCCTGATAATCGTCCCTCTGGTGCAGTACATGTTCATGGTCGCCGACCTGGGCATCGGCGAGGACCTGCTAGGCTTCTCCCTCGTAGGATGGATGATGATGTACTTCGGCATCGCGGGGAACGTCACCGCCGTCCAGCGCGCGCATCTGATCTGGAAGGCTTTGTCCTGACCTTGCCGCGCCCCCTGCCCGGTCTCTTCCCCTTGACGCGGTAGTAGGTGAGAGGATGGGTCATCCAGTCCCTGTCGCAAAGGTCGTCGGGGTCGAAGCATATGCCGTAGCTCTTCATCGTGCTGCACTCCGGCGGGGTGTATTCGGTACCCGAGATCTCGCCGGTTATGTGCTGTATCTGGTACCTGCTCTTGCTCTCGTCGAAGTCGGCTGACGCGGCGAACGTCGAGAGTATCGTCTCGGAGTCCATGCCGAGCGTGTGCAAGAACGCGACTATCGCGAACCTCCCCGTGTGCGGCACGTTCTCGCCGCGACGTATCATCTCGAGGAGCGCCTTCATGCACGGGGGGAATCTCACTATGCTCACGCGCCCGAAGTCCTTCTCCGGGTGTTCCGCCCTCTTCTCCTCGAGCGCCCTCCTTATCTCCTCGATGTCCTCGGCGAACGTCTCGAGGATGGCGTCGTTGACGGGCAGCGGCAGCTCCGAGGCTATCTTGTCGGTTATCATCTGCTCGACAAGTCGTATCAGCTTTCCCTCGGAGACCAGCGTCGTGCCTTCTCGGACCTCCTGGTTGACAAGCTTCCAGGACTTGCTCTTCATCGAGGACGAGTACCTCAGGAAGTCGGCGAAGTCGACCGCGAGCGATCCATCGATGTCCCGTATCTGCAGGCCGAGCTCCTCCGCCACCCGCATCACGAAAGGCTCGACGCGGTCCCCCGCGGGCTTCCGGTCTCTCTTCGCCCCGCGGTCTTTGGCGCTCTCGGCATCGGCCGTCAGCCTTGAGTTCGCGAGCTTCGCCTCGGCGATGGCGTAGCGGCGGATGAACTTCTCGTCGCCGAGGCACGAGACGAGCATCCTCGCGACCGGGTAGCTGAGCAGCTCGTTCATGGCGTCCGCCTCGGAGGTCATCGGGCGGTCGACGACCTTGGGGAACTCTATCGCCTCGAGGACCCGTTCCTTCCCGAGCGCACGTGCCCGCTCGTACGCGATGCTCGACATGAGGCTATCGAGCGTCACGCCTTCCTCCTTGAGCAGCTCCGAGGAACCTCTCAGGAACGGGTACCTCGCCGCGAGCTTCGTGTCTATCATCTGAGCAACGCCGGGCTGGGATGAATCGGCCGGTCGATACTATAAGTTGACTGTTACCCTTTGCATTCGCCGCGCACCGTCAGGTGCCCCTTGGCCACCAGCGCGTCCTCCCCCAACAGCCGCCAGAGCCCGTCATCGTCCTCGAACGGGCGGTTCCTCACGATCGCCATGGCCCTTTTCCTGCCGATGCCTGGGACGGCCTCGAGCATCGAGAGTGTCGCGACGTTCGCGTCCGTCGGATGGAGGATGGCCCTGACGCTTCGCGGCCCTCTGCCCGTCACAGCGACGTCGACCCATCGCCCAGGTTCGAAGGGATAGGGCAGGCCCACCAGTATGGGGTACGATCCCACTTGCCTGCCGAAGGTCCTTCCGCCCTCCCTCAGCTCGGTGTACACGTCGGTTAGGATCGTGCCGTCGGGCACCAGCTTCTCCAGCATCGGCAGGTCGACCTCCTCCCTGACGGATCGCTTGAACGCGGCGAACTCACGCCTCAGGCGCACGCCCGGGAACTCCTGGCGCGACGGGATGACCTGGCGTATGTTGATCCGTCTCAGGAGGAGTCCATCCGAGGCCACCCTCCGCAGGAACTCCAGGTTCGCTGCGTATGTGTGCTTCGTCTCGCCGACCAGTCCGCAGATGAAGTTTATGCCGGGCAGCACTCGTGGCAGGCCCGTGGGGCCCCTCTCCCGGCCCACCTCGTTCACTATGCGTATGGCCTCCATCGTGCGGTCCGCGTCGGCGTTCAGGTTGTTCGCCTTGGCGACCGCCGGGTCGGCGCTCTCGAGGCCGAAGGCGACCACATTGCCGCTCGTGCAGTGCTCGGCTATGGCCTTCGTGACATCCCTCGCCTCTGTTGGATGCTCCGCGATCACCGCCGGGTTCGCGTTGTCCAGGTGGAAGACTTTGGGTCTCGCCTGGCTCGATATGGCTCTCAACAGCTTCCCGATGACCTCCGCGTCTGGTCTCGGCGTCTCCGTCTCGTTGACGCCCTCGGCCTTGTACGAGTAGACGCATGTCTGCGCGCCTAGGCGGAGATGCTCGACGCCGACGCCCGCCAGAGCGACGGCCTCTCCGAGTATGTCCTTGGGTTCGCGGAACTCCACCTCGCCTTGGAGCGGCTCGATGCAGAACCTGCAGCCTCCGGAGATGTGCCTCACGCAGCCCCTGTACATCTGTATCTCGGCGATCAACGGGCCGCCGTGGTCGGGGTGTGCTTGACAGGCCCTCGCCCCCCTGAGCGACCACGCCCTCCACTCCTCTTGCGTGCGCCTCCGCTCAGACACGGCCCCTGAATCGACGAAATCGAAGGCGAACGCGTCCGGGTCGCCTGAGACGACGTGGTCGTAAGCAGCCGCAAGCCCGTCAGGCACTGCGCTGCGCGGCGTTCCGAGGCTCAAGAAGCTCCTCCCCGCGAACCGCCTCCCTATCTCTACGAGCTCCCTGTCGCTGGCGGGCATGCCACGGAGATACTTGCCAGGCACCGCCACATGGCGTATGGCCATCAGGACATCGAAGCGACCAAGGTCGGCACAGCCGCTCCTCCACCCGTCGATGGTGCGGTAGCCGACATCCGCTCCGGCGGCTTCCATGGCCCCGAAGGCCAGCCTCGCGTAAGGCGATATGAACGGGGGCACACCGAGGCAAGACGGCTCATCCGTGTATCCGTCCAACACGACGGCTTTCGTCATGGTCGACGGGCGTATCGCTCGACGTCGTTATATGGTTCTCCGGTCGGACACCGTTGCGCTCTGAACCCCTCAAGTAACATGGCAACGTATTAATCCGCCGAATTAATCTCCAAGAACGGCACGCAGCATAAGGAAGCCGTTACAAAGTTGTCAGAAATCGGAATAACTCGCAACGACTTTCGAAGCACACCGTGAGATGAGGGGTCGAATCGGATGGCAAAGAAATCCAAATCCGTCAAGAGGAAGCCCGAAGGGAAGGCTTCCGCGAAGGGCGCCACGAAGGCGAAGGGCAAGGGACCGAAGAAAGTGTCGGTTGAGGATCTTTTGAAGAAGGCGTATGAGCCAGCCAGGCTGGCGATGGCGTATCACCCCTTCTACGAGGGGAAGATAGAGATCGTACCGAAGTGCGTTGTCCGCGACTTCAACGACTTCGCGATCTGGTACACGCCAGGCGTGGCGGAGCCGTGCAAGGCGATCAACAAGGACAAGGAACTGTCGTACATCCACACGAACAGATGGAACACCGTCGGCGTGATATCGGACGGCACGAGGGTGCTGGGCCTCGGGGACATCGGTCCCGAGGCGGGCCTGCCAGTGATGGAGGGCAAGTCGCTCCTGTTCAAGTACCTAGGGGGCGTGGACGCGTTCCCTCTCTGCCTTGGCACGAAGGACCCGGACGAGATCATCAGGACGGTCAAGTACCTCCAGCCGTCGCTCGGAGGGATAAACCTCGAGGACATCTCACAGCCCAAGTGCTTCTACATACTCGAGCGGCTGAGGGAGGAATGCGAGATACCCGTCTGGCACGACGACCAACAGGGCACGGGCACGATCGTCGCCGCGGGGGCGATAAACGCGGCGAAGATCGTGGGCAAGAAGCCATCGGAGATGAAGGCCGTGTTCATCGGCGCCGGAGCGGCGAACATCGCGATATCGAGGATCATGCAGATATCAGGTTACAGCTGGAAGAACATGGTCATGTGCGACTCCAAGGGTGCGCTTCACCCTGGTAGGAAGGACGTGAAGGAGCATTTCAAGGAGAAGTGGTTCATGTGCACGCACTCCAACGCCGAGTGCGTCGAGGGCGCCGACAAGGACGCCATGAAAGGCGCGGACATCGTGGTCGCGGCGTCGAAGCCTGGCCCGGGAACGATCAAGCCGGAGTGGATACGCGGCATGGCCGACGACGCCATCGTGTTCGCCACGGCGAACCCCATCCCTGAGATATGGCCTTGGGAGGCCAAGGAGGCCGGGGCCAGGATCATCGCCACTGGGAGGTCCGACTTCCCCAACCAGGTGAACAACTCGCTCGGGTTCCCCGGTATATTCCGCGGGACGCTGGACGTCAAGGCGCGGACGATATCCGACACGATGTGCCTCGCCGCCGTTCTCGAGCTGGCGAAGACGGCGGAGGACAACGGCCTGCGGGAGGACTACATCGTCCCGACGATGGACGAGTGGGAGGTCTTCCCGAGGGAGGCTGCCGCGGTGGGCATGGCCGCGATAAAGGAAGGCCTCGCCCGTGAGAAGCACACCCGTAAGGAGCTCTATGCGAAGGCCGAGGCGATAATCGGCCGCGCCAGGAACGAGACGAAGTACCTGATGAAGGGGAAGTACATCCTTCCGCCGCCCAAGGTGTGACCGACGGGCTGACGCGAAACGCTTTCTCTGAAACCCTTTCACAAACACATTCTCATTGCCGCGGCCATGCCGCGGTCGACGTCTTCTGCCGCGCGCGCACTGTTCAGAGCAGCCCCATCTCGATCATCTCTACGCTCTGGACACCGTCGACTCCTGACAGGGCCGCCTCGACGGCGTCTGCTCCGCCCTTCTTGTCGTCCATTACGACGAGGACGTGCAATGCGTTCAGGCCGAACGCCACGGGTTTCTTCTCCGAGGCCTTGATCGCCGCCCCTTCTGGCAGGGCGTCTCTCAGGCTCTCCATCAAGGCGTCGAGGTCGACCTCGAGCCCGTCCGGGAGCACACGGTATTGAAGTGCGACCTCTCCCATGCAAAACACCTCACGGGCCGGTGAATCCGCACTCTGGACAACGGTATTTCACGCTCTGGTCCCTGCATCTCGTGCATCTGCCGATCGTGGCTCTGCCACAGCTCGGACAGGGGAAGGTGGTCTCGGATGCTATCACGAGGCGCACCCCGCAAGATGAACAAGCCCTTTCCTGGCTACTCAAGCTCTTCGACCTCGAAGCTGAGGAATATGCTATCTGTATATAACATCTGCTGATTGCCCGCGAAGAGGGTCTTCCGACGTTCGGGAGCACGTGGGGCACTGAAAGTTGTCCGAACGAATGGCGGACGGTAGCGTCGCCCGCACTTGTGTGTGCCGCGATGCGAGGTCCGCGCTCTCCCGGGGGATCGAGCTCCGGGCGACACGTCCAGCATCTTGTGCGGTCCGCTGTTGAATGAGTACTGACAAGCCCCCGCACGGCAAGCCGTCGCAAGCGTAAGGTTGATATCCTTTATGGAGAAACACGCCTTTTATAAGCTTTCAATAATTATACGAACGGAGATTTAAATCCGACAATCGTAGTCGTCGGCCCGAGACCCCGAAATCGTAGGATGTATTAAATATCAGAATGGACTACACGCCCTGCTGAAGCAGCCTCGGGTATCTCGCCGCCCACGGGCCCGTAGCTCAGCTAGGTAGGAATCTCATGCATTCTCCGTGTATAAGACTCCCTAGAAAGAGCATCTGCCTTTTAAGCAGGTGGCCCGGGGTTCGAATGACTATGCCTTACAGACTAGTCTCGGAAATCCCCGCGGGCCCGCTCGGCGGCGGCCCCAGCGTTCCTGAGTCTGGAGCGAATTTGACAGATCCTCGAGTGGCTGGTCCTGCGTCTACGGGGTGAGTATCAGAATGACCGAAGAGTTCAACGTTCTGGAGCATGAGCTCGTTCCTGAGCATCATCTGCTGACGGATAAGGAGGTCGACAAGGTTTTGGGAGACATCGGACTGACGAAGGACCAGCTCCCCCGGATCAGATTGTCCGACCCGTGCATACGGGCTCTGGACGCCGTAAGCGGCCCTGTCGAGGAAGGAATGATCATCAAGATCGTAAGGCGCAGCGAGACAAGCGGTATGTCCGTGTGCTATAGACTCGTCGTGCGAGGGTAGAATCATGAGAGAGCTTGTCGAGACTTACTTCAGGGAGCGGAGCATAGTCAACCACCACATCGCGTCGTACAACGACTTCCTCCCAACGCTTGATCATCCCAACAGCAGGATGCAGAAGATCGTGGACAACGTCAGGGCGTCCCCTGACGAGGCCTATCGCGGCGTGATACGTCTGGACCCCGACAGGACCGAGGGCAAGATGATAGAGATACGCCTCGGGAGGAAGAGGGACGAGAAGACCGGCCAGATCGACGCCAACGCGAGGCCGACCATCTCCGTCGGCCGGCCCATCATCAAGGAGGCCAACGGCGCGACGCACTCGCTCTTCCCAATGGAGGCGAGGCTGAGGAACCTCAACTACTCCGCGCCCATCTCCCTCGAGTTCACCGTGCTGGAGGACGGCATCGAGCGCGAGCCCGAGAAAGTGCACATCGGGGACCTGCCGGTGATGGTCAAGTCGAAGAAGTGCAACCTCCACAAGGACAACATCGACATCGACCGCGAGCCGACTGACGCGGAGATGGAAAAGTTCCTCGCATCGATGGGCGAGGACCTGTGCGACCCAGGCGGGTATTTCGTCATAGGCGGGACGGAGCGCGCCCTGATATCGCTCGAGGACCTGGCTCCCAACAGGGTGATGGTCGAACTCAACGAGAGGTACGGCACGAGCCTCCATGTCGCGAAGGTGTTCTCCCAGAGGGAGGGCTACCGCGCGCTCACGCTGATGGAGAAGAAGAAGGACGGCGTCCTCGTCGTGTCCGTGCCCGCGGCGTCCGGACAGATACCTCTGATGGTGCTGATGAAGGCGCTCGGCATGGAGAGCGACGAGGAGATCTACAAGTCGATAGTCTCCGACCCTCAGATGGCGAACATCGTGTACGCCAACATCGAGGAGTGCCAGAACAAGAAGCTGTATCCGCCGAACGGCATATTCACGACAGAGGACGCGATACTCTACCTCGAGCGCAAGTTCGCCACGGGCCAGGCGAAGGAGTACAGGGCGAAGAAGGTCGAGAGCATAATCGACAGATCGCTTCTGCCTCACCTAGGCGACACGTCCGACGTGCGTCTGAAGAAGTCGATATTCCTTGGCAGGGTCGCGAGGACGATCCTGGAGATGGAGCTCGGCAAGAGGAAGGAGGACGACAAGGACCATTACGCCAACAAGCGTCTGAAGCTCGCGGGGGACCTGATGGAGGACCTGTTCCGCGTCGCGCTCACGAACCTCATTAAGGATCTCAAGTACCAACTCGAGAGGGGCTACACACGGAAGAAGGGCCTGAGGATATCGTCGGCAATCAGGCCGGACCTGCTGACGCACAGGCTGCTCCACGCGTTCGCCACCGGCAACTGGGTCGGAGGAAGGGCGGGTGTGTCACAGCTTCTCGACAGGACATCGAACATGAGCGCCCTGTCGCACCTGAGACGCGTGACGTCGCCGCTGACGCGGAGCCAGCCGCACTTCGAGGCGAGGGACCTGCATCCCACCCAGTGGGGGAGGCTCTGTCCCAACGAGACGCCGGAAGGTCAGAACTGTGGCCTGGTGAAGAACTGCGCCCTCATTGTGGACGTGTCGGAGGGGACCGACGAGAAGGAGATCATCTGGCTCCTGCGGGACCTCGGCGTCAGGGAGGTCAGCGAACATCAGACCACGGAGACGAGGGTATACACGAACGGGGACCTGATCGGCCTGCACGACAAGCCGCGCGAACTCGTGGAGGAGATACGCCAGAGGCGCCGGTCGGGCCTGCTATCGTCGGAAGTCAACATACGGTTCGACCTCAACATGAACGAGATCATAATCAACTGCGACGAGGGGAGGCTGAGGCGGCCGCTGCTCGTCGTGAGGAACGGCAAGACGCTGCTCACCCGGAGGCATCTCGAGGACATGCACTCGGCGAAGGCCAGATGGTCGGAGCTGATACGGGAGGGCGTCGTCGAGTGGGTGGATGCTGAGGAGGAGGAGGATTCCTACATCGCGGTGTCCGCGTTCGAGACTCCCGAGAGCTGCGAGCACTGCGGCAAGATACTGTCCGAGATCGACGTCGACTGGCGGAACCCCGGCGAGGGCGGGAAGGTCGTGCTCGAGTGCAAGTCGTGCGGCGGCACGAGCCAGGTCGATTCGCTCCTGACGGAGGACCACACGCATCTGGAGATAGACTCCATGGTCATACTTGGCGTCTGCTCCGCGGTGGTCCCGTATCCGGAGCATAATTCGAGCCCGAGGGTCACGATGGGCTCGGGCATGGCCAAGCAGTCGCTCGGCCTCAGCTCGTCCAACTTCAGGATCCGGCCGGACACGAGGAGCCACATACTCCACTATCCGCAGAAGCCGCTCGTGACGACGAAGCCCATGGAGTTCGTCAGCTTCGACAAGAGGCCCGCGGGTCAGAACTTCGTCGTGGCGATACTCTCGTACCAGGGGTACAACATGGAGGACGCGGTCATCATGAACAAATCGTCGGTCGAGCGCGCGCTCGGCAGGTCGACGTTCATGAGGACTTACAGGGCGGAGGAGCGCAGATACCCAGGAGGGCAGGAGGACCATTTCGAGATCCCGAGCCCGGATGTCAGGGGCGCCCGCGCGGACCTCTCGTACAGCAACCTGGGCGAGGACGGCCTGATCAGTCCCGAGACCCTGGTCGAGGGCGGCGACGTGCTCATAGGCAAGACATCGCCTCCGAGGTTCCTGGAGGAGGAGGCCGACTTCCTCACGCCTCAGAAGAGGCGGGAGACGTCGGTCACCGTCCGTCCAGGGGAGAAGGGCTGGGTCGACAGCGTGATGCTCACGGAGTCCGAGAACGGCTCACGCCTCGTGAAGGTCAAGGTCAGGGACGAGCGGACGCCGGAGCTGGGCGACAAGTTCGCGTCGAGGCACGGGCAGAAGGGCGTCGTCGGACTGCTGGTCGACCAGCATGACATGCCGTTCACTGAGGACGGCGTCGTGCCGGACCTGCTGATCAACCCGCACGCCGTGCCGTCGAGGATGACCGTCGCGCACGTGCTCGAGATGATCGGCGGCAAGGTCGGCTCGATGGAGGGGCGCGTGATCGACGGCACATCCTTCAGCGGGGAGCGCGAGGAGGCCCTCAGGGACGCCCTCGTCAAGAACGGGTTCAAGCACAACGGCAAGGAGGTCCTGTACGACGGCATAACCGGCAGGATGATCGAGGCCGAGGTGTTCATCGGCGTGATATACTACCAGAAGCTGCACCACATGGTCTCTGGGAAGCTGCACGTGAGGAGCCGAGGCCCCGTGCAGATACTCACGAGGCAGCCGACGGAGGGTCGCTCGAGGCAGGGCGGCCTGAGGTTCGGCGAGATGGAGAGGGACTGCCTGATAGGCCACGGGGCGGCGATGGTCATACGCGACAGGCTCCTGGACGAGTCCGACGGGACGCTGCAGTACGTCTGCGGCAACCCGAGCTGCGGGCACATAGCGATCCTGGACAGACGAGGGTCGTTCAGGTGTCCCGTCTGCGGCAACAACTCGAAGATATACCAGGTGCAGACGTCGTACGCGTTCAAGCTCCTGCTGGACGAGCTCCTGTCGCTTGGGGTCGTCATGCGCCTTCAACTGGAGGACCTGAAATGATGGTGACCGGCGTGACGAAGAGGATCTCGGCGATCAAGTTCGCCATGCTCTCGCCCGAGGAGATCCGCAAGATGTCTGCTACGAAGATCATAACCGCCGACACGTACGACGACGACGGTTTCCCGATAGACATGGGGCTCATGGACCCGCACCTGGGCGTCATAGAGCCCGGGCTGAGGTGCAAGACATGCGGGAAGAAGGTGGACGAGTGTCCAGGGCACTTCGGGCACATCGACCTCGCGATGCCCGTGATACACGTCGGCTACGTCAAGGAGATCAAGAAACTGCTTCAGTCGACTTGCCGCTCGTGCGGGCGGCTGCTGCTGACCGGCGAGCAGGCGGACGAGTACGTGAGGCAGCGCGACAGGATGGAGGAGCTGACAGGCGACTCGCTGGAGAGCTCGCACATATCGGCGGAGTCCGCGAAGGACGCGTCCTCGAGGACGTCGTGCCCGCACTGCGGTGCGGTGCAGCTGAAGATCACGCTCGACAAGCCGACGACCTTCCGCGAGGAGGGCCACAAGCTCACGCCCAAGGAGGTCAGGGAGCGCCTGGAGCGCGTGCCCGACGGCGACCTCGTGGTGCTCGGGATCGACCACACCGTGTGCAGGCCAGAGTGGATGGTCCTCACGGCGCTGCCGGTCCCGCCCGTGACGGTCAGGCCGTCCATCACGTTGGAGTCGGGAGACCGTTCGGAGGACGACGTGACGCACAAGCTCGTCGATGTCCTGAGGATCAACCAGAGGCTGCGCGAGAACAGGGACGCGGGCGCGCCTCAGCTGATAGTGGAGGACCTGTGGGAGCTGCTGCAGTACCATGTCACGACGTACTTCGACAACCAGACATCGGGAATTCCGCCCGCGAGGCACAGGTCGGGCAGGCCGCTCAAGACGCTCGTCCAGAGGCTTAAGGGCAAGGAGGGCAGGTTCAGGAGCAACCTCTCCGGCAAGCGTGTCAACTTCTCCGCGAGGACGGTGATATCGCCGGATCCCATGCTTTCCATAAACGAGGTCGGCGTGCCGATAGCCGCCGCGAGGGAGCTGACCGTCCCGATACGCGTGACGGACCGCAACCTCGCGATGGCGAAGGAGCTGTGCGGCCGCGGGCCCGCCCCGCCAGGTTCGGAGTACAAGGCGGGGGTCAACTACGTCATAAGGACCGACGGCAGGAGAATAAAGATAACGGACAAGAACGCGGAGACTGTGTCCGAGGCCGTCGAGCCAGGCTACGTCGTCGAGAGGCATCTGATGGACGGCGACATCGTGCTGTTCAACAGGCAGCCCTCCCTGCACAGGATGTCCATAATGGCCCACGAGGTGAGGGTCATGCCCTACAAGACGTTCAGGTTCAACCTGTGCGTCTGCCCTCCGTACAACGCGGACTTCGACGGTGACGAGATGAACCTGCACGCCCTCCAGAGCGAGGAGGCGAGGGCGGAGGCGAAGGTGCTGATGCGCGTTCAGGAGCACATACTGTCCCCGCGTTTCGGCGGCCCTGTCATAGGCGCCATCCACGACCACATCACGGGCTCGTTCATCCTGACCCACAAGGACTCCAGCTTCTCTCGCGAGGAGACGATGAAGATACTGGAGAAGGTCGGCGACCTCGTGCTGCCGGGACCAGCGGTGAAGGCCCGCGGCGTCGAGAGGTGGACTGGCAAGCAGCTGTTCAGCATGATACTCCCGAAGGACCTGAACATAACATTCAAGTCCTCCATATGCCAGAAGTGCAACGTGTGCAAGAAGGAGGGCTGCGAGAACGACGCCTACGTGGTCATCAGGAGCGGCGAGCTGCTGTCCGGGACAATCGACGAGAAGGCTCTGGGGGCGTTCAAGGGCAGGATACTCGACAAGCTCGCGAGGGACTACGGCTCGGACGCGTCGAGGTCGTTCATAGACCGCGCGACGAAGCTCGCGGTGGGCGCGATCACCGTGCGGGGCTTCACGACCGGCATAGACGACGAGGACATACCGAACCAGGCCAAGAGGGAGATAGAGGACGCGATGGCCCAGGCGAGGCTGAAGGTCGAGGAGCACATCATGGCGTACAGGAACGGCGAGCTCGAGCAGATGCCCGGGCGCTCGCTCGAGGAGACGCTCGAGGTGGAGATCATGAAGGTCCTCGGCAAGGCGAGGGACACCGCGGGGCAGATCGCGGGCCGTCACCTCGGCCTCGAGAACTCGGCCGTCATAATGGCCAAGTGCGGCGCGAGGGGCTCGATGCTGAACCTCAGCCAGATGGCCGGGGCCATAGGCCAGCAGGCCGTCAGGGGCGAGAGGCTTTCAAGAGGGTACTGGAACAGGACGTTGCCTCACTTCAAGCAGGGCGACCTCGGCTCGGAAGCGAGGGGTTTCATCAAGAACTCCTACAAGAGCGGTCTCATGCCGACGGAGTACTTCTTCCACTCGATGGGTGGCAGGGAGGGTCTTGTCGACACGGCCGTCAGGACATCGAGGTCGGGGTACATGCAGAGGCGCCTCATAAACGCCCTCGAGGACCTGAAGGTCATGCAGGACGGCACCGTCAGGAACACGGCCGACGCGATCATCCAGTTCATATACGGCGAGGACAAGATCGACCCGGCACGGAGCATCCAGGGAGATGCGGTCGACGTCGACGACATCCTCCTGACCGTGCTCGGCGACAAGGGCGAGCTCATAGCGAAGATACAGGAGAAGGGCGTGGTCAGCTACGGCATACAGGACAGGGACATGTTCGAGACGCCCGAGGACGCCGAGTCCGAGGAGGACCTCGATGTCGACCTCGGCGGGGAGGAGGGATGATCCCATGGCCGGCAAGAGCACGATAGACGTATTCATCCGCAAGGGCGTCGACGAGAAGGTCGCGAAACAGCTCGTCGACAACGGCTACACTTACACGAAGGTGGCGCGCGCCAACGAGAAGACCCTGAGGAAGATAGAGAAGATACTGGGCGAGAGGAAGCTCAAGCAGGTCCTGAACGCCGTCAAGACCAAGGAGCGCGCGCCCAAGAAGAAGAAGGAGAAGCCGCTCAAGAGGCCGAAGCTCTCCAAGAAGGAGCTGCCGAGCAAGATCGAGCCTCCGACGCCGATCGAGAAGAAGATGACGAAGATGTTGGAGAAGTCGGGAGGCGCTCTCCCGAAGGCGGTCCTGAGGAGCCTGGCCGCGCGGCTCGAGGGCACCGAGATACCCGACAAGCTGCTTAGGGAGGTCCTCGACCTGGTGCAGAAGCGGTTCGACGACCACATCATCGACCCGAACGAGTCGGTCGGCATAATCGCGGCTCAGAGCATAGGCGAGCCGGGTACGCAGATGACGATGAGGACGTTCCACTACGCTGGCGTGGCGGAGATGAACGTCACGCTCGGCCTTCCGAGGCTGATCGAGATCGTGGACGCGAGGAGGGTCCCCAGCACGCCGATCATGGAGATACACCTCGCCGAGGGCGTCAGGAACGACCTCGACAGGGTGAGGGCGATCGCATCCGACATCGAGCGGACATGCGTGCTCGACGTCGCGGACGTCGAGACGGACATATCGAACATGGAGGTGCTCGTGAAGCTCGACAGGCGCAAGATGGAGCGCAAGGCCCTCACGCCCGAGGAGATGCTCAAGCGCATGGGCAAGGCGAAGGGGCTGAAGGGCCTCGTCGAGATGCGCGAGGGCAACATCGTCGCGAGATGCGACGAGCCTTCGTACAAGAAGCTGCTTCGTCTGTCCGAGGACACGAAGTCGACGCCGATCAAGGGCATCGAGGGCATCCACAGGGCCGTCATACGCAAGATGGGCGGCAGTTATGTCATATACACGGAGGGGTCGAACCTGGAGAAGGTGCTGGAGCTCGACGAGATAGACAAGACCAGGACGACCACCAACAGCATCATGGAGATCCACGAGGTGCTCGGCATCGAGGCCGCGAGGAACTCGATCATCAACGAGGCGTCGAAGACGCTGGAGGAGCAGGGGCTCACGGTCGACATAAGGCACATCATGTTGGTCTCCGACCTCATGACGAACGACGGCGACGTCAAGGCGATAGGCAGGCACGGCATATCAGGGCGCAAGTCCAGCGTGCTCGCCAGGGCGGCGTTCGAGATAACGTCCGCTCACCTGCTCCGAGCGGGGATGACGGGCGAGACGGACGCCCTGGAGGGCGTTGTGGAAAACATTATAGTGGGCCAGCCGGTTACAGTCGGCACCGGTGCCGTGAACCTGGTATGGTCTCCACGGAAGAAGGAAGGTGAGGCGAAATGATCGATGTCGCTAGGGCCCTGAAGGCTGCCGCAACGACGGGCGAGGTGCGGTACGGGCTCGCTCAGACGCTGAAGGCCATACGGAACGGTGAGGCGAAGCTGGTGGTCGTGTCCGCCAACTGCCCTGCGAAGGACGAGATCGCCTCCGCCGGCGCCAAGAGGACCCTCGAGTTCTCTGGATCGAACGTGGAGCTCGGGGCGGCTTGCGGGAAACCCTTCGCGATTTCCACCCTCGCGGTGATCCGTCCAGGGGACTCCAACATACTGTCGACATAATGAGTGGTCGTATGGGCGACATCACCTTTACGGGGGACACACTCCGGTACATATCTCTCTTCGAGAAGCTCACGAACACGCAGGTGAAGGACTGCCTCGAGACGGAGGAGAAACTCGTCTTCGTCGTCGAGAAGGGCCAGGGCAGCAGGGCCGTTGGCAAGAAGGGCGAGAACGTCATCCGCCTGAAGAACCTCACCGGGAAGAACATACATGTCATAGAGTACTCTGACGACCCTGAGACGTTCATACGTAACGTGTTCCACACGTACAGCGTCCAGTCCGTGTCGTTGGAGAACCGGGGCAGCATCATCCACGCCACGGTGACCGTCGACCCCAAGATGAAGGGGAAGGCGATAGGCAAGAACGGCAAGAACCTGAGGATAGCGCGCGAGGTCGTCAGCAGGCATCACAACGTGCAGAGCATCAGCGTCGCTTGAGCGGCATCCTCTCTACCTCGAGCCGGTCCGCGGTCGGATATTCCTCCACTATGTAACACTCAGCGTCGAGCTCGTCCGCGACCTCGGCGAGCACCCAGGCCGCCACCTCCAGCCGGTCCTTCTCGCGGTCCCTCCACAGGAGCTCGCGGGGCACTCCGTGCCCGACGATCAGCGCGTCCGCGACGCCGTCGGGGTCGGCCGTCTCGACGACGCCCTTGAGCAGGAGTCCCTCCTCCGTCAGCAGCTCGTGCGGTCTGCGCACGTTCCTGCCCCTTCGGGTGATCCTCCTCCTCAGCTGGACGCCGTCCTTGAAGGCGGCGGAGCAGTAGTGAAGCGGTACGGAGCGGTGCGAGCCGAGGATGTCGAGGGCCAGCGACTCGCTGCCGAGGACGCCCGACGACACGTCGTCCCTGACGGTCATGCCGCGGGCGTTCAGGGCGTCGCAGTTCTCCTCGGAGAACTCCAGCTCGTTCAGGTTTACGAAGTCGAGCTCCTCCGATTCGGCGAAGCCAATCAGCCTGGTCGTGTCATCCCGCCGCCCGGGTATCGCGGGCACCTCCAGACCGACGGCCATGCCCCGCGCCCTGGCGGTCCTGACAGCCCCCTCGTATTGCGACCCGGCAAGCCGTCTCCACATGTTCGTCGGGGGGTGGAACCTGATCTCGTCCAGCCCCGCCTCCGCCACGGCTCGGATCTTCCGCGCGTCTGTCGTGGATGTGTAGAGGTGTATGTGGTGGTCGTCGCCGAACGACCGCTTCAGCGCGCGGATGGAGTCGGTCGTGCGCCTCAGCGCCGCCATGGGATCGCCTCCGGTGATGCCTGTCCCGAGCGCAGCCATCAGCCCGGCCTCCTCGACGGCCTCGGCGACGCGCTCTATGCGCGCCTCGTTCGCGAAGAAGACGTCCTTGCCTCGCTTGGCGCTGGACAATGGACAGTAGTAGCATCTCCGGCCGCACTTGCCGGTGACGAGGAGGACCAGTTTGGCGCCCTTCTCGCACAGCCTGCACCCTTCCGCCAAGGGTCCTCTGCGCGCGGACCCCTTCAGCATGCGCGCGGTCCTGGTCACGAGGCTACCATATCATGGTGTTCGTAATAAACAGTCGGCTCGGGCGCGGCCCAAAAAGACTAAGAGCAGGCCGGTTGATGCGTCGATACATGGAGAAGAAGACGAGGGTGATACTCGCCCTGGATGTCACCTCGCGGGACGAGGCGCTGCGCATCGTTGACGTCTGTGGCGACCACATAGACGCGGTTAAGACCAACTGGCCTCTGACATTGGCGGCCGGCCCTGAGATAATCACCGACATATCTCATATGAAGCCGGTCATCTGCGACATGAAGATCGCCGACATACCGAGCGTCAACAGCCTGATCGTCGAGCAGGCCTTCGCCCGAGGCGCGAGCGCCGTGATATGCCACGGCTTCCCGGGGGAGGACTCCGTCAGGGCATGCGTCGACACCGCCAAGGGACAGGCGTTCGTCGTGGCCGAGATGAGCCATCCCGGCGGGAAGGAGTTCACTGCCCCAGCGGCGGACAGGATCGCGGGGATCGCGAAGGCCGCGGGCGCGAGAGGGATAGTCGCCCCGGCCACGAGGCCGGACAGGGTCGCCGCGCTGAGGAGGATAATCGGCGACCTGGAGATAATCAGCCCGGGAGTGGGCGCTCAGGGGGGGAAGGCCTCCGACGCCCTGAGAGCGGGGGCCGACTACATCATAGTCGGCCGCTCGATATACAACTCGCCCGACCCGCGCGAGGCCGCCCGCAGGATGGCCGAAGAGGCTGTTTCGGCCCTCTGAGCCCCTGAGCCGTGCCGGCGCACGCACATCGGGAGTTTAGCGACATGCCAGACGTCGTCGTATCGCCCGTCGCGCGGCCGCGTTCCGCCCGATAACGTATATATAGCCCTCCCGGTATCGGAGGGCTACTATCTCTAGGTGGAAGTATCGTTGGCTGAGACAAGGGATGATCCTCCTAGGCCTCTTCTGTCCGGGCTTTTCCGCAGGGGTGGAGGACCTAACGAGTTCATGAAGTGGCTCGGGGCGAACTGGGCGCCATTGGCCATGCTCATATTCATATTCCTACTCGCGCTGTTCGTGCGCTCGTTCTTCGCCTTCGAGATCAGCGCCGACAACGACTACATCGTCTCCGGCGGGTCCGACTCGTACTACTGGCGCAGGATCATCGACTATCATGTTGACACGGGCGATTCCATGTACTGGGACTCGCTGATCAACTTCCCGATTGGCATCAGGAACCCGAGGCCGCCACTCTACAGCATGTCCGTCGCGGTGCCGGCCGTGGCGGTGTCGGACCTGTTCGAGAGCATGAGCGACGCCGTCGGGTTCATGTTCGTGTGGTCGACGGCCTTCTGGGGCGCGCTGACCGTCATCCCGGTCTACTTCCTGGGGAAGGAGACGTTCGGCAGACGGGCGGGCCTGGTAGCGGCCTTCCTGCTGGCGCTTATGCCCAGCCACGTCCAGAGAAGCGTGCTGTCCAACGCGGACCACGACGCGTTCATCCTGTTCTTCATAGTCCTGACCTTCTACTTCATGCTGAAGGCCGTGACGGAGCAACGTCATGATAGATGGGTGGGCAGTTGGAAGAGCCGGTCGAGTATCTCGGCTGGGCTCTCAACTTACTTCTCCGATAGCAGGACGGCCATCCTGTACGCCCTCATGGCAGGGATGTCCTTCGGCTGCGTCATCATGGCCTGGGTCGGCTTCGCCTACGTGGCCGTGCTCATGCTCGCCTATCTGCTGGTGCAGGTACTGATCAACAAGTTCAAGAACATCGACTCTACGAGCGTAACGATGCTCGTGCTCATCACGATGGGTTTCGGCTACCTGCTGGCGTTCCCGGTGTACTACGAGCAGTCGCTTATCGCGACCAGGTTCGATGTCCCCGTCTACCTCTTCGCCGGGGCGATACTCGTCGCGGCGTTGTTCGTCATCACGAGGGACTATCCATGGACGATCACCCTGCCGGCGATCGTCGGTACGCTGGTCGTCGGCGTCCTCGCGATAAGCGCGTTCTACCCCGCGCTCGGAGAGGCCATAATGACGGGCCAGGGATACTTCGTGCAGAGCAAGCTATACTCCACCATCGCGGAGGCGCGCGCGCCTGAGTTCAGCGAGTTGGCGATGGCCTTCGGCATGGTCACGTTCTTCGTGTCGCTCATAGGCCTCATCTACGCCGTGACGAGGATACCCAAGCAGACGTCTGCAGGGTCGACATTCATGATCGTCTGGCTCGCGGCGGCCATATTCATGGCGATATCCGCTGGCAGGTTCATGTTCAACGCCGCGCCCGCTTTCGCAATCGCGGCCGGCTGGGTCCTCGTGATCATGGTCGACAAGATAGACTTCGCTGGCGTCGTGAAGTCGATGAAAGGCGCCAGCGGCTCGTTCCTGCAGGTGTTCAGGAAGAGCGTGAAGATACGCCATGTGACCGCGGCGCTGTTCCTGGCGTTCTTCATCGTGGTGCCGAACGTGTGGTTCAGCGTGGACGCGGGCATACCGGCGGAGACCAAGCGGGAGTACGACAAGCAGATATACAACAGCTTCCCCGAGTTCATGAGACCCGCGGGCTACGACACCCACAACGGTTCGAACTGGTATCTCGGCGCCTTCGGTTTCTCGTTGCCGTTGCCCTCGCAGTACTATCCCGCGGCATGGGACTGGTTCTCGGAGCAGGATTCCGACATCTACCCCGAGACGACACGTCCGGCATACGTCGCCTGGTGGGACTACGGTTTCGAGGCGGTCGAGGAAGGCGACCATCCGACCGTCGCAGACAACTTCCAGAACGGGTACCAGGTGGCCGGTAACATCATAATGGCCCAGGGCGAGGACGACGCGATCGCGCTGTTCTCCCTGAGGCTAATGCAGCATGTCTACGTCACCGACGAGGACATGAAGGAGCGCATAGTCGCTTTGTTGGAGAAGCACGGGGTCGCGAGCGACGACATCGACTACACATTCACGGGCCCCGCGCAGGAGATCATAGACGCCGTGCTCGACGACCCTGAGAAGTACGGACCCATGGCCAGCGATATGAGCGCGACGAACGCCAGGCTGGTGTACGGTCGGGAGGTGCTATCGAGCATAGGCCTTGAGCCGTTGGTCGCTTTCTACGACGAGCTCTGCGAGCTCCTCAGCTGGGAGATACGATACTTCAATGTCGACTCCAGGATGTTCCCCTCGTCCGCCACCAACCCGGGGATATTCTACGCCCCGGCCAAGTTGGCGGACAGGCGTATACTCGGAGGGTCCATCCCGGTGGACTTCTTCGAGATCAAAGCGGTCACCGACCAGGGCCAGACAATCGCCCTCGAGGACGTGACGAGCAACATGAGGATAGTCGATTACTCGATAGAGTACAAGGACATGTTCTACGACAGCCTGTTCTACAGCGCCATGTGCGGCTTCAGCGGCGACGACATCGGCCTGGAGAAGAAGGGACTCCCGGGAATGAGCGGCACGGTCTCCACGCAGGAACCGATGCCCGGCTGGAACATGACGCATTTCAAGCTGGTCTACAGGACGAGCTATTACAACCCGTACCCAGCCGACCTCGTGCCGTTCCACCAGGACGCGTGGAGGGCCGTCAGCTACGACGAGGCCCAGGAGCTCGCGAAGGAGATACGCGCCGGCGACATCGAAGGCGTGATCGACCAGAGTGCGAGGTCGCTGTACATGAGCGGCACGGTCTTCCTGAAGTACTATCACGGAGCCTACCTGAACGGTACGGTCACGACCGAGGATGGCAAGGTCGTCGCGGGAGCGCGCGTCACCATACAGGACGAGTACGGCATACCGCACGACACGTGTCTGACGGACGACGACGGCGCCTACTCGCTCCTCGCCCCGTTCGGCAACCTGTCGCTCGTCATCTCGTCTGGCGACGCCGCGCTCAACACGAGGCTTGAGGGAAGCACGGTCATCGCGGAGTTCGATGTCGACGTCACGGACGACCAGTCGATGAGGGTGAGGCAGGACCTCGACCTCGACGGCGTGTACGATTACATCATCACCAAGGATTGCACGGTTGGCAGCGGGGAGGTCATGGGGGACGTGTTCTGGGACCTCAACTTCGACGGCGAGTATTCGCTGACAGACGACGACCTCATACCCGAGGGGACGGTCTACTTCGAGAACAAGGTGAGCGGGGAGGAGGCATCAGTCGAGTTCTCGGAGGGTTTCTACACCGTCCCACTGCCGCCAGGTCAGTACAGGGTGTACGCTAACGTGCTCGGCACGGAACTTACGATGTCGCTCCAGGAGAACGTGACCTCGGGCAAGAAGAGCGAGGTCAACCTGGCCGTGAAGCCGGCCATGCTCAAGGGCAACGTCACGACTGCCGACGGCGTCCCCGTCGCCGGCATGGAGCTCGCGCTCAGGAACGCCTTCTTCGACACCGAGTTCACGGCCGTGACGAACGCGACGGGCGCATACATCTTCTCGAAGGTCATAGGCGGCAAGTACACCCTGTCGACCGAGGATCCGGAACTCATCGTCTTCAACGCGTTGATATCGCTCGATGTGGAGTCCGTCGAGGAGAGGGATGTCACCGTGTTCGAGAGGCGGAGCGTGAAGTTCAGGGTGTCTCTCGACGGCGTCCCGGTGCCTTACGCGCCCTACACGATCCACAACATGTACTATCCGAACGAGTACATCTCCGGCGTGACGGACAGATATGGGTGGGTCAAGGCCGACCTGTCGAAGGGGTACTGGTCCATATACTCCGTGTACAGCGACGGCGCCGAAGACTACGCCGGGTACGTCGGATTGGACCTCTACTACGAGGATAGCGCGGCGGGCACCATCGCGCTCGAGCCGGCCTTCACCGTCGAGGGCAGCCCGAGGTTGTCCGGACCGTACGGGCTCATCAGGGACACGTTCGTCGTGTTCGTCGCCGAGGATGGCGCGAGACTGTTCTTCAGGACCGACAACCTGGGCAACTTCGACACCCGTCTCCCAGAGGGGACCTACGATGTGCTCTGCTGGGCCGTGTCGGGGTCGAGCGTGCTCTCGGAGACGTTGACGGTCGATGAGGACCTCACAGGCCTTAGGCTGTACGCAGAGGGCAGCGTGATCGTCACCGGAAGCGTCTGGCTCGACGAGGACAGTTCGGGGTCGAGGGGAGCTTCCGAGCTCGGCGCCTTCGCGTTGCTCGAGGTCACCGACGCCTATGGCAGGACATACGCGACGAGGGCGGACCACGGGGGCGACTACAGGTTCCTCGTGGTCAAGGGCATGAGGGTCACATTCACAGTCGCCGACCCGGGCTACTCCGGATGGAGCATGAGCGCCCTGTACGGCAACGAGGCGAAGAACGTCACGCTGTTCGCGACACCGGACGATGTGGTCGTCTCTGGGTGCGTCATACACGACGGCGCAGGCGTGAGGGGCGTCGAGGTGGCGTTCCTGCCGGACACGATAGCCAAGGAGGCGATATACGTGGTGACGGGCACCGGGGGTTACTACACCGCGCATGTGCCTCCGGGCGACTACACCATCCTCGTCGACGATGACGTGGGCGTCATCGGGGGCGAGGTACTGCAGTTCGAGGCCGAAGAGACCATCGAGCCGACCGGCGAGGTCGTGCTTTACGACATCTATCCCGCGCGCAGGGTCCAGATCTCCGGCAACGTGCTCGGAGCGGCGGAGGTGACGGAGGTCAGGATGGACGGCCCGGAGGAGGTCGTCGTCGACATCGACGGGTTCACATACAGCGCATGCGTCATCCCAGGTACATATCACATATACGCCTCAGGAATGACGGACGACACCGTGCTGGCGGGCGTGCTCAAGGTCTATGTCCAGGCAGGCGCGACACAGTTCGACGTGTACCTGGACGAGGCACGCGAAGTGTCGGGCGTGGTGTACATCGACTCCGCCCCGGCGACGAGCGCCGTCGCCATCTCCGTGTTCACGGAGGACGGCGCCAAGGTCGCGGCTGTGACGTCTGTGACGGGCGCGTTCAGCCTTCACCTCCCGTCCGGCAGCTACGCGTTCACCTACAGCCTCGAGTCCACCAGCGTCGAGGACGGCCGGACGCTGTACGTGGAGTACGTCTCATCCGAGATGGTCAGCGTCGCCTCGTCGAACGTCACTCTGAGCCCGCACCTGGAAATGCGGCTCGACAACACGACGCTCACGGGAACGGTCACCGACGCCGACGGTGCGCCTGTCCAGGCGCAGATACAGCTCACCCCCAACACTCGGTATGGGCTCGCGGCGACTTTCTACACCGACGCCTCGGGTGACTTCGAGGCGTGGATACAGCCGGGAGACTATACCGTGTACGTCAAGCGGTCGCAGGATGCCAGCGTGTCGCTCGGCTTCGTCGGGATATCGAGGAACGAGGCCAAGGACCACGATGTGCAGGTGTCCGAGGGGAGGTTCCTGTCCGGTAGGATCACGGCCGGCGGATACCCCGTCGCCGGCTCGTTGACGGTCTCGTCGGGCGACGCCTCGCTGAGTGTCTCGAGCGACGCCGACGGCTACTTCAGGTCGCTGCTGCCGCAGGGCTCCTACGTCGTCTCGTCGAGCACGCAGAGGACGGAAGGCGGGATGACCATCCGGTACTCGCTCACGACGACCGTGGACCTGGGGTCGTTCGACCGCTATGTCAACCTCAAGCTCAACAGGGAGAACACTCGGTCTGTGACGGCCAGCTGGAACGCCTCCCTGGCGCTGCCGGCGGGCGTCGGCCAGACCGTCACCTATGTGTTCGTCGTGGAGAACACGGGCAACGTGGGGGACGACTTCGAATGCCGGTTCATGGGCACCGGGTTCGACGTGACCTTCGTGCCTGAGAGCCAGTTCATAGATTTCGGGACGAACGGGAACACCGCCACCTTCGTCGCCCAGGTGACGGTCCTCGAGGACGCTGTCGCTGGCGACACCCCTGTCCCGATCCAGATGCGGTCCGAGACGTCGTCGAGCGCACGGGCAGACCTGGAGCTCATCGTCAAGGTGCCGCCCGTGTATTCCACGGAGGTGACGACGGTAGATGAGGAGGGGGCGTCGGTCGTCGGCGACACGACGAGGACGCTCATACATGTGATTAACACCGGCAACACGCAGGCCGAGTACGATCTGGCCATAACGAACCTCGAGTACCTCGTGAGCCGCGGTTGGAGCGCGCGGGCGATGCTCACGGGCTCCGGGGAGGAGGTCGGTGTCATGAATATAGAGTACCAGGGTCACAGGGAGATATACATCGAGTTCACGTCCATCAGGAGTGACCCCGACCCGAAGGCGGAGGCGACGGTCCTCGTGTGGTCCGTCGCGGACCCAGGGCAGACCACGGTCGCCTCGATACCCATCATCCTCCCGGACATCAGCATCGGCCCCGGAGGCCTGGATGTCGTTCGGGACGACTTGACATACGAGTACGATCCATCCGACCTGTACATCAACATCGGCCTGGTCTGCGCAATCGGCGCCCTGGTCGCCATGTTCGTGTTGCTCAGGCGGAGGAAGGGCCTCGGCGGCCTCAGGAAGAAGGGCAAGGGTGATAAGCGATGACCGGACGCAATGCGTGGTCGCGTTCGAGGCGCCGGTTGGCCGCGCTGATCGCGCTCGCGGCGCTCGCAGTGCCGTTGTTCGCCGTCCTGCCAGTCACGCAGGACGCGCAGGCCTACAGCGACATAGGGATCGACCTGGACTGCCCCACCTTCGCCGGCACGCTCGAGAAGGTCGAGTGCAGGCTCACGGTCACCGGGGGGCCCGCGGGGGACGTCGGGGGCAACTTCAGCTACAAGATCGAGATAATCGCCGACAACAAGACCGGCTCCAGCGTCACACCGCCCAGCGGCTCGTCGGCGACGGGCGTGTTCAACTTGACTGTGACGATGCCCGGTGAGGCGCAGCAGACGATCAAACTGCGCGTCAACGTGACGTCCAAGGCGCTCCCCTCCAGCGATACGCAGGACAAGGTCAGGGACTTCGAGATCAAGGTCGTGGAGCCGATCGTGATCACCGCGACGGTGTTCAACACGGGCGCGGTCGAGGCGAAGAACGTGACCGCGAAGTTCTACGCGGACAGCGTGTTCATCGGAGAGCGGAAATTCGACCTCGCGGCGGGCGCGAGCATCACGCTCACGCACAACTGGACGTGGCTGAACGTCGATACGGGGAAGCACACGGTGACGGTCGTCGTCGACGACAAGGACGGGATCGTGGAGTTCAGCAACGGCAACAACGCGTACACGATGACCATCTACGTGGGGGAGGAGAGCAACCCGTTAGGGGGCGTCCTCACGATAGGCGTCATCGTGATGTCCGTGATGGTATTCCTGACGTATCTACAGAAGCCTGCGCCGAGGAAGAAGTGACCCACGGCCGAGGCGACCCTTGCCGCACAGGTCAGGGATAGCATAAAATATGGCACAGGCTTTTCCATGCGCTCGTTACTGGAGCGGTTGACGTGTCTGAGAACATCCACGATCTGACAGATGCGAACTTCGACGAGAAGGTCAAGGGTTCGCCAAGGCTAGTGGTTGACTGTTGGGCCCCTTGGTGCGGACCTTGCAGGATGATCGCCCCCACGCTCGAGGCGCTCGCCAAGGACTATGACGGGAAGGTCGCGTTCGCCAAGCTCAACACGGACGAGGCGGCCAAGACTGCCATGTCGCTCGGGATACACAGCATCCCGACGCTGATATTCTTCAAGGACGGCGAACAGGTCGAGCGACTGACGGGCGCCCATCCGAGGGCCAACATCGAGGCGGTGCTGAAGAAGCACTTCGGCTGAGGCTCACTGGCCGTGGGACCTGGCGGCCAGGTCGTCGAGCTTGTCGTGCAGCCTCTTCGCGTTGGTCGCGACGGCGACGTCGCCCCTGGTCTTCTCGAGCAGGCTCCTCGCGACGTCCTGCTTGTGCTTGACGGCAGCTATCGCGTCGGGATAGTCGAACCTCATGAGCGCGTGGTATATGTCCTCCATGACGTCGAGGTGATGGTTTGCGCGCTCCGTGTTCCCCTTCCGCAGCTCCTCCAGCGCGAACCTCCTGAGCTCCCCGACGGTGTCCCCGAGGGCTAGGAGGTAGGGTATGCTCCCGATGCCGAGGTCCTCCGGCAACGGCACGTCGTCCTTCGACAGCAGCGACATCACCATGCCCACTTCGCCGTATTCCTGGAACGCGCTCTCGACATAGCCCGTCCGTGCGAGGTCGGGGTGGTCCAGGAGCAGGTTGGTGAGCCTCGAGGCCTCGTCCTTCAGCTCAGCGAGCTTGGGGCCGATGTCGACGCCCCGGTGTAGGTCCTTCAACGCAGAGCCCGACAGCCTCACGACGGCCCTGGAGGACTTGAGCGCGATCTCCCTTATCTGGTCCTTCTCGTCGAGTTCGAGCTCTATCTTGGCGACCGCCTCTTCCAGGTTCTTCATCCGCTCACCCCTCTGACCTCCCTCATATGGCGCACGCGCGCCTCGATCATGTCTCTCTTGCCTATGTCGTGTCGTACTGCGACCCTTCCTGAGATGTGTCTCACGGCGCGCTCGGCCACTTCCTCGGCCTCCTCAATGGTGTCCGAGACGCCCACGACGCCAGCGGCCCTGGAGGTCGTGGTGTACACGCGTCCGCCATCCTCGTTCACGTTGGCGTAGTACAGCAACGCCCCCTCGTCGGATATGGCCCTCTCGTCGATGCCTATCTCTTCCCCGGAAAGGGGTCTCACGCCGTATCCCTCGGGCACGACGTACTTGCACACTGTCGCCTTCGCGCCGAAGGCGACATCCTCGGATGACAGCGACCCGTTCGCCATGCCCTCGCATATGGCCACAAAGTCGTCGTCCAGTATCGAGAGGGCGTTCATCGCCTCAGGGTCGCCGAACCTGGCGTTGAACTCCACTATCTTGGGGCCTTCCCTCGTGAGCATGAACTGCCCGTACAGTGTGCCCCTGTACTCGGCCCCTTCCTCCCTCAACGCCTCGACCGTCCGGCGCATTATCTCGACGGCGGAGTTGTAGTCGGCCTGCGGCAGGAAGGGCAGCAGCCCGCCCGCCTGGGAGTACGACCCCATCCCGCCAGTGTTCGGCCCTTCGTCGCCCTCGAACGCCCTCTTGTGGTCCTGTACCGCGGGCATCGGGGCCAATCGCGTGCCGTCACAGAAGGCCTGCAACGTGAACTCCTCGCCGACCAGCCGCTCCTCGATGACGAGCGAGGCGCTGCCGCCGATGCTCTTGTCCAGTATCTCGCCGGCGTAGGCCATCGTGTCCTCCCGGGACCTCAGATGCTCTCCGAACACCTTGACGCCCTTGCCGCCCGTCAATCCCGTCGGCTTGACCACGACGTCGTCGCCGAGATCGCCAAGGGCGTGTTTGACATCGTCGAGGCTCGTCGCCACGGCGAACCTCGTCCGGCCCGGCACATCGTGTCTGAGCATGAGCTCCCGCGCGAATACCTTGGATGTCTCGATCCGCGCGGCGGCCTTCGTCGGGCTGGCCACCGGCACGCCCGCCGCCTGGAGGGCGTCCGCGAGCCCAGCCTCCAAGGGGGCCTCGGGACCGACAACGGCGAGCGAGACGGACTTGCTCTCCGCGTACTCGACCACCTTGGCCACGTCCATCTCATCGGCCAAGAGGCAGTCGGCCGCGGTCCTTCTTATGCCCGGGTTGCTGTTCTTCATGCAGGCGTACACTTCGGCGCCGGACCTTGCCAGTGCCTCTACGATCGCGTGCTCTCGGCCTCCGCCTCCGATGGCCAGAACCTTCATGTCCCGCTCCCCCAGCGGGGCATAATGTTCGCGTCTTAAGTATGTTGCCACATGCGCGGAACCGAGCGGTGTGCGCCATCCAGCAAATCATTTAATGCGACAAATCCCATCCACCGCATCATGGGCTACACTGGCCGCGTCGGCCGGCTGCTGGAAGACGCCGCCGCGGGCGTAGGGGACGAGATAGAGGTCGTCCAGGGGCGGAGGGTTCACAGAGGCACGCTGATGCCCCATCACGACTTCAGCGACCCTGCGATAGTGACGGTGAAGCTGTCAAGCGGCTACAACGTGGGCCTCTTACTCGATGATGAGTCGAAGGTGAAGGTCGTGAGCAAGAAGCAGACGAGGGATTCGATACGCCGCAGCCTGCCTAGCGATGACTCGAAGAAGGACGTGGCGTTCCTGGGGACCGGTGGAACGATCGCCTCGTACGTCGACTACCGCACTGGAGCGGTCCACCCGGCCAAATCGGCGGAGGAACTGGCGTTCTCCGTGCCTGAGCTCATGGACCTGTGCAACGTCAGGGCGCGGGTGCTGTACTCGATATACAGCGAGAACATGGAGGTGGCTCACTGGCAGGCGCTGGCCAAGGCCGCTGCGGACGAGCTCAACTCAGGCGCTTCCGGCGTCATAATCCCGCATGGCACGGACACGATGGGTTTCACCTCGGCGGCGCTGTCGTTCATGCTCAGATGCCTGTCAGGCCCCGTCGTGTGCGTGGGCTCCCAGCGCTCCTCGGACCGCCCGTCGTCGGACGCGACGATGAACCTGCTCGCGGCGACGAGGCTGTGCGTGTCGTCCGACCTCGGGGAGGTCGTCGTCGTGATGCACGGGGACATCTCGGACACATACTGCGTCGCCCATCGCGGCGTGAAGGTGCGCAAGATGCACTCTTCTCGGCGCGACGCGTTCAGGAGCGTCAACTCGGAGCCGTTGGCGCGAATCGAGGGCGAGGATGTGTCGTTCACGTCCGACCACGCCAGAAGGTCGGCCGGCCCGGTGGAGGTGATGGACAAGATGAACAAGCGGGTCAGCATGTTGCACTTCTACCCTGGCTTCGAGCCTGAGCACTTCGAGATGATATCCGGGAAGGTCGACGGCCTCATCATCGCCGGCACCGGCCTGGGCCATGTCTCGGAGAAGCTCATCGAGCCGATCCGAAAGGCGGTGAGCGACGGCGTGTTCGTGGGCATCACTACACAGTGCCTACAGGGCGCGGTGAACCTGAACGTCTATTCGACAGGTCGGGACATGACCTCCGCCGGGGCTTTGCCGTTGGGGGACATGCTCCCCGAGACCGCCTATGTGAAGCTCATGTGGGTCCTGGGACAGACGACGAACCAGGAGGAGGTCAGGAAGCTCATGCTGAAGGACCTCGCGGGCGAGATGGCCGCGAGGAGGGGTGTGTGATTTGGACTACAGGGACCTCGGCCTGAAAGTGGGCATAGAGATCCACCAACAGCTCAGCACCGGCAAGTTCTTCTGCGCGTGCGAGTCGGAGCTCGTCGAGGAGTACGACCACGAGTTCGTGCGCCGGCTCAGGCCAACCCAGAGCGAGATGGGGGAGATCGACAGGGCGGCTCTGGAGGAGTCGGAGAGGAAGCTGCAGTTCCGGTATCAGACGGTCGGATGCTCCTGCCTGGTCGAGGCGGACGAGGAGCCGCCGCACGACGCGAACAGGCTCGCCATCGAGACAGCGCTCGAGATGTCCTACGTGCTCGGTGCCACCCCGGTCGACGAGATACACTTCATGCGGAAGATAGTCATAGACGGCTCGAACACCACGGGGTTCCAGAGGACGACGCTGGTCGCGACGGACGGACACCTCGACCTGGATGGCAGGCGCATAACGATAACCGCGATAAGCCTGGAGGAGGACGCGGCGAGGAAGATGTCGGAGTCAGGCCGCGAGGTGGTCTACCGCCTCGACCGCCTCGGCATACCGCTGGTGGAGATTGCCACAGGTCCGGAGATATCCACGCCCGACGAGGCCAAGCGCGTCGCGGCGAGGCTCGGATCCCTGCTCAGGGCCACGCGGAAAGTCAGGAGAGGCATAGGGACGATAAGGGAGGACCTCAACATATCGATCAGCGGCGGCGCGAGGGTCGAGGTGAAAGGCGTGCAGGAGCTGAAGCTCCTGCCAGTATACGTGGAGAAGGAGGTCCGCAGGCAGCTTGCGCTGCTCGAAATCAAGGACCTGCTGCGCGGGAGAGGGGCGAGCAGGATGACGTGCAAGGTCGAGGACGCGTCAGGCGCACTCGCAGAATCCAAGTGCAAGGTCGTCTTGTCCGCGCTGAGGTCGGGCGGAGGCGTGTTCGCGGCGAAGCTCCCCAAGTACGCCGGGACGTTGGCGAGAACCGAGGACGGCATACCCCGGCTGGGAGCCGAGCTCGCGGCGCACGCCCGCGTGTCGGGCGTCAGGGGGCTGTTCCACTCCGACGAGCTGCCTGCGTACGGCATCACGGAGGAGGAGAAGGCCGCGGTCGCCGCCAGCTTGTGTCTGGACGACGAGGACGCGTTCATACTCATAGCCGACGACAGGGCTCGCGCGGAGGCCGCGATGGAGCGGGCGTTCGACAGGGCCAATGCGGCGCTCGACGGCGTTCCCGAGGAGACCAGAGCGCCGCTCCCGGACGGCTCGACGGTTTACAGCAGGCCACTTCCGGGCAAGGCTAGGATGTATCCAGAGACGGATGTGCGGCCCATAAGGGTCAGCGAGCAGTTGTTGGAGGCCATCAGGCTCAACCTTCCGGAGCTGCCTGAGGAGAAGGTGGACAGGTTCGTCAGGGAGTTCGGCCTGAGCAAGGATCAGGCCGAGTCGCTGATCGACGACGCCCTGGATGACGAGTTCGAGCTGCTCGCGGGCTCCCTGGGCAGCCCGCAGGTGGTCGCGAGGATATTCCTTCAGCTGTTGCCGGAGATCGCGAAGCAGGGGCGGGACGTATCGTCCATCGACCTCGAGACGCTGAGGGCCGTGCTAGAGCATCTGAGGGACGGTTCGTTCGCGAAGGAGGCCATCCCCGACCTGCTGTCCTGGATGATAGACAACGATGTCAACGACGTGGGTAAGGCGCTCGAGGCGACGGGCCTCGAGACGGTCGACGTCGACATGGTCAGGGAGGTCTGCGACCGAGTCGTCAAGGACCGCGAGGATTTCATACGCGAGCGAGGAGACGCGAGCCTCGGCCCGCTCATGGGTCTCGTGATGAAGGAGCTCAGAGGCAAGGTCGACGGGAAGGTCATCAGCGCGGTCTTGAGCGAGAAGATAAGACAGCTCCTGCCTTGACGTCCTTTCTCTCGAGCATGGTCAGGAAGTCCTTGCAGTACTCGATGGCCGCTCCGGCGTCGTTGTCCCTGCAGGCGAGGAACTTCCTGCAGAGCTCGTCAAGGCTGTCCTCATCGTTGTACTTCCTCTTCCTGTGTTCGGCCATGGCCGTCAACTCTGGCAGGGTTCGGAGATGGCCAATCTCCATTTATAAAACTTATGACCTACTTATCACCGGCCAGGTTCTTCAGCTCGAATCTATACGCGAATATAGATTCGAAATACAAGTGCTTCTCCTCCAGCATGGTCCACGTGTAGAGCTCGCGGGCTGGCCGGAGCAGCGACCTGAGGCCCCCGAACGACGAGAGGATCATGTACATCCTCCCGTTCGGCGCCAGGTGTCTGTGGGCCTGCGCCAGGAAGGCGGCGGCCACCTCGGTGCCCTCCGCACCTCCGGCCCACGCCCTCTCGATCCAGCTTTTGGACTCCCCCTCCTCTGGCAGATAGGGCGGGTTGAAAGCTATCACGTCAAAGCTCTGCGGTATCTTCTCGAAGAGGTCGCTCTGTACGACATCGACCTTCGCATCGTTCCTGAAGGCGTTCCTCCTGGTGCACGCGACCGCATGTGGGTTGACGTCCGCGGCAACGACGTCGGCCCCAGCCTTGGACGCGTGTATCGCGACGAGGCCAGCGCCGGACCCCATCTCGAGGAACCTGTCCCCTTCCTGGACTTCGACGACGCTCAGGAGCAGATATGAATCGTCGCTTGGGTCGTACACATCCGCGTCGATGGTGATATCGATGGCCGGGTCGAGCTTCATGAGGACTCGTAGGCTCTGGCGGAGGCTTAATGTTTTACTACTGCTTCGCATTATCATGGCCGCTGGCGCGTACCGGCGTTGGCGCGCAAGGAGGTGTGAGAGTGAACGTATGGGTGGCAGCCTCCATAGTCATCATCGTGGCGTCGATCGCCTACTCGTACTACAGGCAGGTGACATTCTCGATAGTCGCCAGCGCGTCCTGCGTGGCGGTCCTCGCGATATCGTTCATGCCCGACACATTCACGGCGCTGGCTTTCAGACCCCACGACCTCGTGGAGCCTGGGCGCGCATATACCGTCCTGACCTCGATGTTCTCGCACAGCCAGACCACACTGAGCCACATACTCATCAACGTGCTCGCCCTAGCGTTCATAGGCATCATATTCGAGCAGAGGATCGGCACTAGACCGTTCATCATCATCTATCTGGTGGCAGGCGTCTGCGGCACGCTTACATTCGCCGCGTTGAGGTGGGATGTCGCCGTGGCCGTCGTCGGGGCGTCAGGGGCGATAAGCGGCGTCCTCGGCGCCTTCGCGAGGATGTATCCGAACGAGCGCATGGTGATGATGTTCCTTCCGTTCATGGCCATACCCGCCTGGATGGTCGTGGCCTTGTTCGTCCTGCTGCAGATAGTCTTCGTGGTCGGTGTGCCCAACATCGCGGTCGAAGCGCACATCGGCGGACTCGTCGCGGGCATGTTGGTCGCCCCTTATGTCGCGCGCATACCCATCCATCGGAGGGTGAAGAAGATGATATCCATCAACTCCCTCCGCAGGCTTGCGCGTGACCCTGAGCTCAAGAAGATGTTGCGCCGGATAGAGGACGAGGAGATACCCGATGTCAAGAGCGCGTGGATAGAGGAGTTCCTGTCGAAGGCGAGATGTCCTCACTGTGGCGCTCCGATCAAGATCACCCGGGACAGTATAACGTGCCAGCGAGGACATCTGTTGTGAGACCACCAACGGCGAAGCCAGACGTGCGAGTGATATGCGAAGGCCATATAGTAAGGGAGGGCGACCGAGTGGTCGACGCCTCCTCCACTGTGACGCTCGTCACCTCTCGCGAAAGGCTCATCGTGGTGGACACGGGGTCGCCATTCCGGTTGGATGTGTTGAGGCGCGGCCTTGCCGATGCGTTGGTCGCGCCCGCCGATGTGGATGTCGTGGTCAACACACATCTCCACGCGGACCATTGTGGGGGCAACGACATCTTCACCCGCGCATCGAAGCTCTCGCACCGGCTTGAGCGACCGCCTATAGGGTCGGGCCATGTGGACGAAGGCCATGAGCTGGCGGACGGCGTGAGGGTGGCGTGCACCCCTGGACACACGGCCGGCAGCATATCGGTTCTCGTGGAGTCGAGGAAGAGGTACGCCGTCTGCGGGGACGCCATACCCACGAAGGCGAACTACGAGGCGCGCGCGCCTCCAGCTGTGCATGTCGACCGCGGGCTGGCGGTCCAGAGCATGGACCGGATCATCGAGTGGGCGGACGTCATCATACCGGGCCACGGCGCGCCGTTCGAAGCGCTGGGAAAGAAGTAAGTCCAATGAGCATCATTGGCTGGTTGATATGACGACTCCCACCTCTGTTATGGTCGAGTGCCCTGCATGCGGTGAAGAGACGACACACGAGGTGTTGTCTGGCAAGATATCGGGCCGAAGCCTCAACGTGCTCGATTCGACCGTGAAATGCAGGAAGTGCGGTCGCGTTCACCACGTGACCTTGAGGACGGAGAAGCCGATCACGGTGCCCGTCGTCGTCAGCTGGATAGACCGCTCGAAACGGTCGTCGCTCGAGCTCGGCCCGGACGAGGTCGTCTCCGTGGGAGACGAGGTCATGTGCGGGGACATGCCCGTCATGATAACGTCCATCGAGACCGACGGGAACGCCCGCGTCGAGACATGCAAGGCGCGTAGCGTCGGGACCCTGTGGGCGAAACGGTTCGACAAGGTCAGAGTGCCCATCTCAGTGAACCATCACGGAAAGACCTATCCAGAGCACGTCGTCGTGTCCCCGGACGACGAGTTCCTCGTGGGCGACATCGTGGAGTTGGGCAAGAAGGATGTCGTCATACACACGATAAAGACCGAGAACAGGACGTTGAGGAAGGGTTCCGCGATGGCGAAGGAGATCGTGAGGATATACGCCAACCTCGTCCGGAAGACCACGCACTGAGGCCGCGGCCCTTCCCAACTCTTTAATTCGAGATACTCGTATTGCATGTCGTATGTCCTCTGACGCTCCTATGGCCGGGCTGCGCGACAGGCTGGTGGACAGCCTACTACGAAAGGGATACATCGTCACCCCGGCCGTCGAGGCCGCGATGCGAAGAGTGCCGCGGGAGGAGTTCCTCCCACGGAGGCTGAGGGACGACGCGTACGTTGACACGCCCTTGCCCATCGGCGAGGGGCAGACGATATCTGCCCCGCACATGGTGGCCATAATGGTCGAGAAGCTGGACCTCCGGCCGGCCAACAAGGTGCTCGAGATCGGAGCGGGCTCGGGATATCACGCGGCCGTCGTCGCTGAGGTGATAGGTGCCGAGGGCCACATCTTCACGATAGAGCGTGTCGAGCCACTCGCGAAATTCGCTGCGGAGAACCTGCGAAGGGCCGGTTACGGCGACAGGGTCACCGTCATCGTCGGGGATGGCTCCAAGGGCCTGCCAGAGAAGGCGCCGTTCGACAGGATATTCGTCGCGTGTGGCGCGCCGGATGTACCCTCGCCGCTCGTCGAGCAGCTCGCCGACGGGGGCAAGATGCTGGTCCCGGTGGGTGGGCGTATGTATCAGGATCTCATCAAGGTCGAGAGAAAGGGTGCCAAGACCGTCCGGGAGAGCCACGGCGGCTGCGTCTTCGTCCCGCTGATCGGGGAGCACGGGTACTGAGCGGTCAGATCAGGTCGAGTATCTTCGTCAGGTCCTTTTCCTCTACGACGCGGTCCGCCTTCTCCCGGACTTCGTCGTCGATGGGACAGAACGCTATGCCCATCCCTGAGGCGTCGAACATCGGGACGTCGTACCTGGAGTTGCCGACGCTCACGACATCGCCCTTCTCATATCCCAGGAGCTCGGAGATCATCTCCACCTTGTCGCCCTTGTCGTTCAGGCCGACATTGAGTATCCCCTCGCCCGAAAGCCTTCCAGAGCAATCCGATACGAAGCCGTTGGCGAAGAACAGGTCCATGCGGAGGTCCACCGCGACCCGCTCGGCAAGGATGTCTATGCCCGCGGAGACGATCGCGGTCTTGCACCCTATCTCCCTCAGCCGTTTGATGGCCTCGGGAGCGCCGTTCATCATCGGCGCCCCGGCGAGTATGCGTCTTATGCCGTCCAAGGTCAGGGTGGCGTCCTTGTCCATCCAGAGGCCGACATCCCGTCTTATGAACTCGAGGTCGTCTATCTCCCCCCTGAGATACGCCTGCAGGGAGTGGTCGTTGTCGACGCCGAAGTGTCTGTGGACATATACCCATGAGCTCTCTATGTCGACGAGGACTCCGTCCATGTCGAACACGATCAGCTTGGCCACGGCTCCAGATGGCGGAAAGCTTTATTAAAAGGCTCTCACGATGGCCACGCGGTCCATGATAACGATAATCGGCGTCGGGCACGTGTTCGCAATATCCGACAGGTTGAGTCAGATGATACACGCCCGCGCCCCCCAGGTCGTGTGCATAGAACTCGACCCCGCGAGATATCAGGCCCTCTTGGAACGTCGCCGGTCCAGGAGGATTCCGTTGCAGTACTCGCTGCTGGCGATGTTCCAGGCGAGGATGGCGGGGGAGTTCGGCGTCGAGGCCGGGGACGAGATGATCGCGGCCGCCACGGCCGCGAGGACCGTCAACGCGCAGCTCGCGTTCATCGACGTGGACGCCTCCAAGATGTTGGCCATGCTGTGGAGCGAGATGACCACCAAGGAGAAGCTGTCCCTCCTCTTCGGCGCATTGGTAGGCCTCGTGTCCTCCAAGGAGAGGGTCGAGGAGGAGATGGAGGCGTACTACAGCAACGAGGAGTCATACATGGACAGCGTGGGGGCGCAGTTCCCGGCGGTCAAGAAGGTACTGATCGACGACAGGAACCGCATCATGGCAAGGCGGATAGACTCGTTGGCGGCTGTTAACGACCGCATCGTTGCGGTCGTCGGCGACGGCCATGTCCCTGGCATCGTGCGGGAGCTCGGCCGGGAGGATGTCGAGGTCGTTCGGCTTAGGGAGCTCGTGGGCTCACCGTCCGGCGAGAGCACGGGCGAACACACGGTGAGCTTCGTCTACACGGACGGCGGCTCGTAGACGGCCGCGTCATCGTGCGCCATCCCCCGAGAAAAGAATTAAGCCACGAAGCCATCTAGCTGCTCTGCCTCAGCAGGTGTGTACGTGAGAGTCACCTTGATCAACCATACCAAGGACCCTGACCGGATCTGCGCGGCGGCGGCGCAGTCGTGCTATTCTGAGAAGGGCGCCAAGGAGCTGTTCGACACCACATCCGGCGACAAGGCGGCGCAGATGATCAGGAAGGTCGTCGGGATGGGCCACCTTTCCGTCGTCGAGCATGCGCACTTCACGTTCAGCGTGGAAGGCGTCTCGAGGTCGCTGACGCATCAGCTCGTTCGGCACCGCGTGGCGTCGTACTCGCAGCAGAGTCAGCGCTACGTGGACATGGACCGGGCGCAATATGTCATACCGCCGACGGTGTCGGCGGACCCCGAGGCTAAGAGCATGTTCTCGAAGGCCATGGATGACGCTTGGAAGGCCTATCGCGAGCTCGCGAAGACGGTGCCGAAGGAGGACGCGAGGTATGTGCTGCCGAACGCCTGCCATACGAACATCACCATCACGATGAATGCGCGTGAGCTGTGGCACTTCTTCAAGCTGAGATGCTGCAGACGCGCACAGTGGGAGATCCGGCTCATGGCCTGGAAGATGCTCGCGGAGGTGAAGAGGGCCGCTCCAGTGTTGTTCACCGACGCGGGCCCTGGCTGCTTCAGGGGCCCCTGTCCCGAGGGCGAGTACACGTGCGGAGAGCCGTATTCGAAGGACGAGCCGCCATCCGAGGATGAGTTGCTGGTGGAGAGCTCGAGGCCTAGCCATTGAGGCGCGGCCGGTACAAAACCATATATATACCCTTCTCATTCGGAAGCCTCCGAGGTGAGCATATGGGCAACATCAGACCTACTTACATCAAGCGGGTAGCCGTCGAGCTGGTCGAGAAATACCCCGACCAATTCACGGAGGACTACCAGCACAACAAGCAGATGGTGTCGAAGCTCACCGATGTGCGCTTCATCTCCATGAGGAACAAGATTGCTGGCTATGTCACGAGATACCGAAAGCAGTATGAGGCTTGATTCGGTATCGGTTCCGTGAATCGGAGGCGCTGCATTTTCCGGGCCGCTATGACGGCTTCCAAGGCGACGCTCTTGAATGGGAATAAGGTGCGAATCTGAATGAGACAGGCCGTAGAGACGAAAGCACTCACGCGGGTGTTCAAACCGAAGAAGAAGAAGGAGGGCAGGGTCGTTACCGCCCTGGACTCCGTGGACCTCGAGGTCGAGAGGGGTGAGCTATTCGGCATGCTCGGCCCCAACGGCGCGGGCAAGACCACGCTTCTGAAGATACTCAGCACGTTGCTGTTGCCGACCTCCGGCAAGGCGTACGTCGCGGGCTTCGATGTCGAGAAGGACCTCGTCGAGGTCAGGAAGAGGATCAACATGGTCTCTGGCGGCGAGATATCCGGCTACGGCCTCCTGACGGTCAGGGAGAACCTCTGGATGTTCTCGCAGTTCTACGGCGTCAAAAGCAAGGAGGCGCACGAGAGGATAGACCGCCTGCTCAAGCGCTTCGGCCTCGATGACAAGGACAAGGAGAAGGTCAGGACACTGTCGACGGGCCAGAGGCAGAAGATGAATGTCATACGCGGGTTCGTCACGAACCCCGAGATAGTCTTCCTGGACGAGCCGACCCTCGGGCTGGACGTGAACGCCGCGAGGGCCGTGCGCGGCTTCGTGACGGATTGGATCAAGGAGGACCCCGAGCGCACTGTGTTGCTCACCACCCATTACATGATGGAAGCCGACGAGCTGTGCGACAGGATAGCCATAATCGACAACGGCAGGATACTGGCCTGCGACACGCCTGAGAACCTCAAGAGGCTGGTCAGGATGGACACGACCCTGACGCTCTCCGTGGCGGGCCTCAAGGACGTCGAGAGCTTCAACTCCGTCCAGGGCATGACGAGCTTCTCGTCCAGCAAGGATGTCGAGGGGAACTTGACGACCCTGCGGTTCGTGTTGGAGGACGAATCCCCCGTCTCCGAGATAGTCTCGAACGTGGTCAGCGGGGGCTCGAAGATAGTCTCGCTTCAGAAGACCGAACCGACTCTGGAGGACGTCTTCATCAAACTCGTCGGGCGGGGCCTGGAATGAATGCCAGTTATTTCGCTGACAACCTCAGGGCGGTAAGGGGCAGGGCCTATCCGAGGCTGATAGGCGCCACGAGGGAACCCAGTTGGTTCATATTCGACGTGATACTCCCGCTGTTCACCATTGCTGGATACGCCTACATCTACAAGTTCATGGATGCGAGGGCCGAGCTCGTGGGTTATGTCGTGCTCGGAGGCGCGATGACGGCCTTCTGGCTGAACATACTCTGGAGCATGGCCTCGCAGCTGTACTGGGAGAAGGAGATCGGCAACCTGTCGCTGTATCTCATGGCCCCGATATCGAGGATGTCCATCCTGGCAGGCATGGCCTTCGGGGGCCTGTTCGAGACGACCATCCAGGCCGTGATCACCCTCGTCATAGGCGCGTTCGTGTTCGGCGTCGTCTTCTCGTTGGCGAGTCCTCTGTTGTTCCTGGTGGTGTTCATCACGACCATGGTCGCCCTGTATGGGATGGGCATGATGTTCGCCTCGTTGTACCTCTTGCTGGGCAGGGAGGCGTACCACCTGTCCTCCCTCATGATGGAGCCGGTGTACTTCGCCTCCGGGTTCTACTTCCCGGTGAAGAGCCTCGGCTTCTGGGCCGCCGCGGGCGCCTCCGTGATACCGATCACGCTCGGCCTGGACGCCATGAGACAGCTCATATTCCCAGGAGGCGCTGACGACGCGTTCCTGTCGCTCAACGCGGAGATTGCGATACTGTCGTGCCTGGCGGTCATATTCGTGGTGCTGTCGAGATACGCGCTGAGATACATGGAGCGTCTGGGTAAGACGACCGGGAGGCTGACGCTCAGATGGCAGTGATGAACGACCTCAGGATCCTGAAGGACTCTGCGTGGCTGGGCTGGCAGATGGAGGCCAATTGGACGGACCCGTTCCTGTTCATGACATACTCCGTGGTCAAACCGATAGCGGGCACGCTCATCCTCGTCCTGATGTACATCGTCGTGACAGGCGGCAACACCGAGGGGGCCTACTTCTCGTACATGTATGTGGGGAACGCGTTCTACATGTTCGTCGCCGAGGTGCTGTTCGGCGTCACGTGGGTGATCCACGACGACCGGGAGCACTTCATGACGTTGAAGCAGGTCTACATCGCCCCCATGAAGTTCTACATCTACATACTGGGAAGGTCCGCAATCAAGATCGCGATCACCACGTTTGGCGTGATCATCACGCTCGTCTTCGGCGTCCTCGCCCTCGGCGTGGGCATAGATCTCGCGGAGATAGACTGGCTCCTACTACTGTCGGCGCTGTTGGTGGGTCTGACGTGCATATGCATACTCGGGCTCGCGCTCGGAGGCGTCTCGTTCCTGACCGCCAAACACAGCATAGGCATCAACGAAGGCCTCGCGGGGGTCTTCTACGTGCTCTCCGGCGTCGTCTTCCCGATAACCGTGCTGCCGACCTGGGCGCAATCGGTGTCCCGCGTCCTCCCTGTGACGTACTGGATGGAGGCCCTGAGGCGCGGCATAGAACCGGGCGTCGTGGACGAGCTCGTGGAGACGTCGGGGTTCGACGTGACCGGGATGGTGGGCGTGAGCGACCTCACAATGATGGCCTACCTGCTGCTGTCGACAGGCGCGTTCTTCTTGTTGTCGATCGGCGTGTTTAGGGTGGCGGACCATATCGCCAGGAAGAAGGGCAAAGTGGATTGGACGACCGCGTACTGAGCTGTCGCGGGACGGTTAGGTATTTCTACCGTTGTCCTCATGGAGGGAGCTGACGCACAGACGCACAGCCCGAGTGGGGTAGCTTGGATATCCTAGGAGCCTGCGGAGCTCCGGACCTGGGTTCGAATCCCAGCTCGGGCGCCTCCTCCCATCTCGTATCAAGCGCGGACTATCCGTTCCATCTCCGCGGCCAGGGTCGGGTCGATCCTGGATTCCCGTGGCTCGCCGAGTATCCGCAGGGCTTCTCCTCGCGCCTCTGTGATCGCCGCCCTCCTCGAATTGTCCTTCAGCCTGTCGGCGATCGTGACGCTCGAGATCCGCGTGGCCGTGGATTCGTCCCTGAATCTCGTAGATGTGTGCCTCTTGCTCAGGAAGTTGCCGTCCAACCCGGCGGTCCGTATGGTCTCGAAGGAGATGGCGTCTTCGCTGAAGTCGAACTCGCGGGCGAATTCCTTCGCCACTTCCCACGTCCATGCGTCGAGGACAAGCTGTTCGAACGACGCGCCGACGGCCTGGTCGGTGCCCCCGAGGCCGGAGCCAAGATCCGAAGGTATCAACGACTGGTTGGCCATGTATGCGACGCCTTCCCAGAGGTTGCCCACGGCGACCGACAGGTTCTCCATGCCGATGCAAGCGACCATCTTCGGCAGACCGAGGCGCTCTCCCACCTGTCCGCTCGCCACCCTGAAGAGCGCGGTCTCAAGCGCCCCGTAGTCGATCGAGCCGGTCTTCAGGTCGCCAGGGCTGGAATCGCAGCTGAATATGAACGGTGCGCCCTCTCTAGCAGCCTGCGACACGACCAGGCTCGCGAGGTTCTCCGCGGTTATCTGGGCCACGGTGCCGGATATCGTCACGGGCGAGGTCAAGCCAGCGACCGAGGCGGACATCGCCACGACGGGTATGCCCGCGCGCGCGAACTCAACCTGAGCCTCGATGAGCCCCTTCTCGAAAGTGAGAGGCGATATCGGGCATTGCACGGCGGAGAAGATCGGCCTCTTGGCCAGGTTCTCCTTGCCGTCCGTCAGCACGGCGGCCATCTCTATCATCGACCGAGCTTGCGTCGCAGTTATTGCGCCCATCTGGACGTGCTTCGAGGTCCATTCGAAGGCGGTCTTGAGCTCGATGACCTCCTTCAGGTGGTTTGGCTGGTCGAGCGCGCCGACCATCGGCCAGAAGAAGTCCACCGTGGGCAGCGAATCGACAAGTACCGCGAAGCTGCGCAGGTCGTCCGTCGTCGTGGGCCTCCTCTCGCCTGTGACCATGTTCACGAGGCTGACCCCTTCTCCCCCGTTCGCGACGTAGGTCTCGCCTTCCGGAGACGGGATGGTGATGTCGTGGGCCGGGTCCGTCCCTGCGAGAAGCACCGATTTCGGCGCGGAATCCAGGGCCGATCTCACCAGTTCCTCGTCCATCAGTATGCGCTTGCCGTCATTCGACCTCTTGGCGCCTTGTTCCTCCAGCATCCGGTTCACATCGTCGCTGTGGATCTTGACGCCCACTTCCTCCAATATCCTGAGGGCCGTGGCGTACACCCTCTCGGTCTCCGTATCATCAAGGAATCGCAGCTTCGCCTTGGCCATTGGTTTCACAGCCCCTGAACGTGTCCCGGGAAGCGCTCTCATTTCAAGTACCTTTTGGCTTCCAGAGGGGGAATCTTAATGAACGCCTTCGCATTCCCGTTTGTCACTGGTGCTTTGCGATGAAGGCAGAATGGAAGGAAGCCATCCAACGATTCTTGTTGAACAACCTCGGACAGATGGAGCAGGAAGATGTCGATGCTTGGCTACAGGGCGATCTCGAGCTCGCGCCGCTGTTGGAGCCGCCGTTGCGTGCGCTCGGGGAACACAAGGGCAGGATCCTGGCCGAGATGCATCAGATATCGCCGGCAGAGGTGTTCGACAGGTTCCAGCTGGAGCATCCGGAGCTGTCCTTTCCAGACAGGGGCGACGCGGTCTTGCGCGTGGGGCACGAACTCGAGGCGCTCAAGGCGTTCATATGCACGTTGTAGCCTTTCATATCATCTCGGCATAGGGCCATCCTGACGATTGTCAGGTCAAAAGTGTTATAGCCTGATATCCTGTACTTTCGAGCCGATAGCATGGATGACAGGTCCTGGGCCATGGCGGATTGGAAGGAGCGGTACAAGTCCAAGATCCGCACCGCCGAAACGGCAGTCGCGACCATAAGACGAGGCGACAAGGTGTTCGTCGGCTCCGGCGCGGCTGAGCCACAGACCCTCGTGAGGGCCCTGATAGATTCCTCCGGCAGACTCGCGGACACGCGGATCATGCACATCATGACGCTCGGTGTGGCGCCGTACACGGAGGAGAAGTTCACGGACCGGTTCAGGCACAACGCGTTCTTCATTGGCGCGAACACCAGGCAGGCGGTGGCCGAGGGGAGAGCCGACTACACGCCGGTCTTCCTGTCGGAGATCCCCGCCCTCTTCACCTCTGGTCAGACGACGATTGATGTGGCCCTCATACAGGTCTCGCTGCCGGACAAGTACGGATACTGCAGCTATGGCGTTTCAACGGACGTCGTGAAGGCCGCGGCCGAGAACTCCACGAAGGTGATAGCGGAGGTGAACACGCGTATGCCGCGGGCGCTTGGGGACTGCTTCATACACGTCGAGGACATGGACTACATCGTCCCGGTGGACGAACCCCTCTTGACATCTCGTTGGGAACCCGCGGACGAAGTGGCCAGCCGGATAGGGCGCAACATCGCTAACCTGATAGACGACGGCTCGACCCTTCAGATGGGAATAGGCGCGATACCCGACTCAGTGCTGCAACACCTCTTCGACAAGAAGGACCTCGGCATACATACCGAGATGTTCTCCGACGGTTTCATGGACCTGTTCGAGAAGGGCGTGCTCAACAACACAAAGAAGACCCTGCACACCGGTAAGACGATAGCCTCCTTCTGCCTCGGGAGCGAGAAGCTCTACGACTTCGTGGACAACAACCCCTCTATCGAATTTCACCCGACGGAGTACACCAACGACCCTTTCGTCATCGCCAAGAACGACAAGATGATCGCCATCAACTCCGCCATAGAGGTCGATCTCACCGGACAGGTGTGCGCGGACTCGCTGGGGCCGATGTTCTACTCGGGCATAGGGGGCCAGGTCGATTTCGTGCGTGGGGCCGCGCGGTCGAAGGGGGGAAAGCCGATAATCGCGCTGCCGTCAACCGCCAAGGACGGCTCGATCTCAAGGATAACGACGATCCTGAAGCCCGGGGCGGGCGTCGTCACGAGCCGCGGAGATGTGCACTACGTCGTCACCGAGTGGGGCGTCGCGTACCTGCACGGCAAGAACATACGCGAGCGCGCGATGGCGCTGATCGGCGTGGCGCACCCGAAGTTCCGCAGACAGCTCCTCGAAGAGGCCAAGGAGATGCGCTACGTGTACGAGGATCAGATACTGCCGGAGACAGGCGTGTACCCGGAGGAGCTCGTAAGCACCATCACGGTGGAGGACGATGTCGTCCTGACCGTGAGGCCGATCAGGCCGACGGACGAGGAGATGATGAGCGACATGTTCTACGACCTGAGCGACCAGACCATAATCAGTCGCTTCTTCAGCATGTTGAAGTCCATGCCGCACAAGAGGCTTCAGGAGTTCTGTTGCATCAACTACGAGGACGACATGTCCCTCGTCGTCATACATGGCAAACCGCCGAAGCAGAAGATGGTCGGCGTGGGCAGTTACCACCTCAATCCAGCGACGGGCCGGGCGGAGGTGGCGTTCCTCGTGGCAGACGATTGGCAGGGCAAGGGGATAGGCACATCCCTCATGCAGATGCTCGTGCGTGTCGCGAAGTCGAAGAAGATAAAGGGGTTCACCGCCGACGTGATGAGGGACAACGTAGCGATGATAGCCCTTATGCACAAGGCTGGAGTGCCACCCAAGTCGACCCAGGTCGAGGGCGGATACCTGTTCACAATCGACTTCTCGCCCTGAGCCAGAGACTTATCTATCGAGTCGCGGATTACGTGGAGGGTGTTCAGGCTTGTTGCTCGGGGCTCACATATCGATCTCAGGCGGGGTCTATAAAGCGCCGGAGAAGGCACGGGAGCTCACCTGCGATTGCATGCAGATCTTCTCCAAGAACCAGATGCAGTGGAGGTCGAAGCTGATAAGCGACGAAGACGCCGAGAGGTTCCGGAAGGCGCTCAAGGAGCAAGAGATCCAAGAGACGGTGATACATGACTCCTATCTCATCAACCTCGGGAGTCCGGACAGGGATCTCCTCCAGAAGTCGCGCGACGCGTTCCTCGACGAGATGAGCAGGGCGCGGAAGCTGGGCGTGCGATACTTGATATTCCACCCTGGCGCCCATGTGGGGTCCGGCGAGAAGGAGGGGCTGACGAGGATCGCGGAGTCGCTCGACTGGGCGAGAAAGGAGTTCGACTCATATGACGTGGAGCTCCTGCTCGAGATAACGGCTGGCCAGGGGAGCGTCCTCGGACAAACGTTCGAGCAGCTCGCAAAGATCATCGACGGCATGGAAGACCCCAAGGCCACGGGGATATGTTTCGACACATGTCACGCGTTCGCCGCTGGATACGACGTCAAGAGCGAAGAGGGCTACGAGGAGACGATGGCGAAGTTGGAGGACGTCATAGGCATCGACCAACTCAAGGCGGTCCATCTCAACGACTCGAAGGGCAAGAGGGGTGAGAGGAAGGACCGGCATGAGCAGATAGGCGAGGGTCACATCGGGCTCGACGGCTTCAGGAACGTGATGAACGACGGCCGGCTTGAAGGCGTGCCGATGGTGCTTGAGACGCCAAAAGGGGACGAGATGTACGCCAGTGAGCTCAGGACGCTCCGGTCGCTGATCAGGAAGGACTGATCCGCAGATCAGTCCCCTCGCGTTCCACGATGTCGATCCCTCCTGGCGGGAGGATGGCCTGCACTTCCTGGATGGGCACCTCGAACTCCTCCGCGAACCTCTTCGCGAAGAGGTTCTTGTCTATCCTCCCTGGCTTGATGACGACATAGCGCGAGCACGAGGCCCTGATGGCGCTCACCGGGCCACACATTATCTTCCTCTCGCCCTCGTGAGTCATCTCGCCTATTCCCAACATTATCTCGATTTTCGGAGAGTAGTTCCTCTTGCCCCGGATGACGAACGCCCCCCTCGCGAGATACTCGCCGCTCTGCGGCGTCTTGCTTACCTGCTCGGGGAGGACCCAGTACCCGGCTGCGGAGCCTATCTTCGCGTTCCAGGCCTTCGAGGTGGCGACCGCGAACTCGCACGCCTCCTCCAGAGTGCGCTCCGTCGCACCTTCGGTCATCTTAACGACGACGCTCGGCGCCCCGTGGATGTCCGCGTGCGCATACCTGTCGCCTGTCGCGAGGTGCTTCTTCACCAGCATATCGTTCGTCTTCGCGTCCTTGCCTCCGAGCACGACCGCGCCTTCGCTGGATATGAACCATCGGTATCTCTCGAACCAGAAGCGCTTGGTAGGCCTCATCTCCGGCGACCTTTCGCCCTCCTCGGCACGTCGGTCGGCCTTCCGCTTCATGACGGCCGCTCTCGTCTCCTCCAGCGCCGGAAGGACGCCTTCGAGCTTCCCCCTCAGCTTCTTGCTCTTCTCGTAGTACCTCCGCGCGTTCGATTCGACAGTCCCGTTGACATCCAACTCGTACACTTCGGAGTCGATCTGTACCTTCAGAAGCGCCTTCTTCTTGTCGAACGCCAAGAACCCAGGCAGGTCATCAAGCGGGTTGGATTGCGTGAGCCTATCCTTCGCCATGAGGAGCAAGTGGGAGATGTCCCCGTACTTGGCGTACATGGCGTCGCCGATCGCCTGAGCGTTTGCGCTGTCCTTCTGGAGCGCAATCGCCGCCTTCTCCTGCTGTGCGAGCGTCCTCTTCAGCCTCTCGGATTCCTGATCGCCACCGTCCCCGACGGTCTCCCCCTTGGGAGTAGGTGCTGGAATCCTGCCGACGTATCTCTCAACGGCCTCCGAGAATGATGGCAGCTCTTCGATGTCATGGTCGCCGTATATCGCCATCTCAACGGGGACGACATCGACGAGTTCGCCGTGTCTGGTCACGATGAACCCCTTCTCCGAGTCGCGGGTCTCTCTTGCGATTTCCGTTATCGCTTGGATGAGGGCTCCCGCGTCCTCCGCCGTTGCGTCTTTCGCCGGCCGATGGCGGGGCAGTCCCGCCCTATTGCATATCTCCTCGCTGTACTTCCCCCCAAGGTTCAGTTTCGTAGCGAGGGTCCTGACGAGGTCGGAGTCCGATTGGGTGAATATCTCGAGAAGTCCCGCCGCGTCCAGCTTGGAGGGGTCCGGCATTGCCGGGGGGAACTCGAACTTCCGCTTGGCCCTGACATCCCTGTGACGCCAGGTACGGCTCGTAAGAGGCTGGACTATGACGCCTTCCTTGACGAGGATGACATTGCCTTTGCCGAAGAGTTCAAGCACCAGCTGATGGTCATCTTCCTTCTTCAGCTCCATTACAATGATCCTGTCGAATCCCTGCTGCCTTATCTCCGAGATGCTCGCGTTGGTGACCCTCTTCCTCAGCATCATGGCGAAGCCGGACGGCTCCTTGGGCATCTCGAGGGTCGACTTGGACGCGTAGACCCATTCGCCTACGTGGAAGTGGATGAACGCCTTGCCTTCGCTGGGACTCCGGACTGCGAGGACGATGTGGGTGGGCGACGGCTGATATGCCTTGTCGACCCTCCAACCCTCGTACTTGCGCAGTTCGCCGACGACCGCCGTCACATCGAAGCTGCTGAGGGCCTTCTTCATCGTCCGCGAAATCCCCCGGTCGCATAATAAATGATGTGTATGGCGAGGCCATGCGGGGTCAGGCAACTTATTAATATAGAAGCCAAGATGCCTTTGCACGGTTCCGCGAAAAGCCACTGTGGCTTAGAGGTATAGCGACGCCTTGGTAAGGCGTAGGTCGAGGGTCCGAATCCCTCCAGTGGCTCCATTTTTCCCTTCGCCTATGAGACGATCCCACGACTGGATGGCTCGGCGCGGCCATGCTCTGGCCGCGGCTTCCCACGCGCCGCTCACCCCTTCTCCTCTCTGTCTATCTCCATCTCGAGCGCCTGAAACTCGCGCTCGATGTCCGATACGTAGTCGTCCGACTCCGTCTCGTCGGACGGCCCGGGCTCGCCGACATCTTCGCGTCCCGTATCTGGCTCGCGATCGTCCTCTCCCCCTGTCCTCATGTAGTATATCACTGGGCCGATCAGCGTCAGTCCGAGGATGAATATCACGATCGACATGTACGTCAGCGCCTCCTCCGAAGAGGTTCCAGGATTGGCAGGCATGCTCCAGAGCACCAATGTCGAGACGATGATAAGGGACGCCGCCGCGACCGCGAAAAGCCCCATCCTACCTTTGCCCGCCATTGTCAATCTCCAGTTCTCGCATGTTGGACCCCCAAGAGAATGACGACACGTGCCCGTCCTCTCCTGACGGGGGTATTTCATCGTAGCGGGATTGACGGTATTTATCGTTTTCGAGAGCCTGGTCTCGGTCATTGGCGACTGCTGGATACGTGTCGGCGTCTCCGGGTTGAGGAGGGGACACGGACGGGCGAGGCCCGAGACACCAGTCAGGTTTTTGTATGAGGGTCCGCTTGGTGTATGTCGATGACCGAGCCTGGGGGTGCGGTCGACGAAGGGGGCCGAGAAGGTCCTGGGAATAGCAAGCCGAAACCATCGGACCGGCGGCTGGCCAAGCAACGCATCGGTTTGGTGCTCGGACCGCTGCTGTTCGCCGCCGTGGTGCTTTGGCCGGAGCCACAATCGATGCGCGAGGCCGCCGAGGCGGTCGGTGCGTTTGACAAGGCCCCCCAGGTCGCGTTGGGCACGCTCCTGTGGGTCCTGAGCTGGTGGGTCATGGAGTGTGTCCCGCTGGGCATCGCCGCTCTCCTGCCTCCGCTCATATTCTCCATGGTGGGGATCCTCGAATGGAGGACGGCGTTGACGTCGTTCACCGACCCCATCATTTGGATATTCATGGCGGGCTTCGTGCTTGCGGCCGCCTTCAGGAAATGGGACCTCGACAGGCGGATAGCCATTCGTCTGGGGGCGATGTACAAGGGCGGCAACCCCATGATAGCGGCCCTGTTCGTAGCGGCGCTCCCCGTGTTCTTCCTTACGCTCACGGGCTCCATCACGGCGTCGACCGCCGTCGTGTTCCCGTTCCTGGTCGCGTACCTGTCGATGGCTGGGGTGAAAGCCGGCGGCCGATACAGCGAGGCCTGCATGTTGGTCCTTGCCCAAGCGGCGACCGCTGGCGCGATGCTCCTCCTGATCAGCACTCCACCCAACCTCATCGCGAAGAGCACAGCCCTCGAACAGGCAAGCGTGGACATCACCTTCCTCGATTGGCTGATAGTGGGTGCGCCGCACGCGTTCATAGGCCTGCTCATCACCTGGGTTGTCGTCTTCAAGGTCATCAGGCCAGAGGACAAGAGCGTGGTCGTCGACAGGTCGAAGATGGCAGCCGTCGCAAGACAACTTGGTAAGTTCGGCAGGGGGGAGAAGATGGCGGCGGGGCTGTTGGTCCTCGCCGTGTCTCTGTGGGTATTCCCGTCCGCGGTCAAGATCGTTGCGGGTTACGACCCTAGCCTGGGGCCGTTCTCCGATGAGGTCACTAGGATAATGCCCGAGGCGATGCCGGCCGTGTTGGTCATACTCCTCGCGGGCATCCTTCGAGTCAGGGGAGAGCCCGTCCTCAGATGGGATGAGCTCGCAAAAGGCATCGACTGGAACGTCGTGTTCCTGTTTGGCGGCGGCATCGCACTGGGCATCGGATTGAGAGCTAGCGGCTTCGCCGCATGGCTGGCCGACGGAGTGAGCGGGGCAATCGGGGCCAACCCTGGCGCCTGGGCGATATTCTCGATATCGTGTCTGCTCGGGTTCGTGCTGACGTATGCGGCGTCCAATACGGCGGCCGCGTTGATATCGTGCCCGATCGCCGCGTCCCTCGCCGCCGGAGCCGGAGTTGGCATGGTCGCCCCTATCATCGGCGCGGCTCTCGCCTGTTCGATATCGAGCGCCATACCTTCGACCACTCCCCCGATGGCGATCGTCTACAGCTCGGGATACGTCAAGATATGGACCATGTTCAAAGTGGGCATCGTAGCAGACCTGCTGCGTTTGGGCGTGTTGATCCTGCTCGGTCCTTTCATAATCGGCGTGTTGTACTAGCTTGTGCCCCGTCGCGTTATCTGGCGCATGTCCGCACGTGTGTTACGCGGTCGCGCGTGCGTATGTGACCGTCTGTCGACACCGGCACATCTTAATACGAGCGGGCCCCACATTGATTGGGGCATCCGGGAGAATGGTGGAAGCGTAATGCCAAGGAGACAGGAACGTCCCCTAGTATCAGCCAGTCCTCCTGACCGGTCCGCAGGAACGCCCGACGACGCTCGGACGGAGTCGGACAAGGAGCTCGAGGAGATAGCCAAAGGCCTGGACCTCAGGATCAAAGTCATCGGTTGCGGCGGGGCTGGCTCGAACACCATCGATAGGTGCATGAGATCGGACCTGCACGGCGCTCATCTCTGTGCTATGAACACTGATTCGAAACATCTGCTGAAGATAACGGCGCACAAGAAACTGCTTATAGGCAAGACTCTGACGAAAGGTCTTGGAGCCGGAGCCAGACCTGATGTTGGGGAGAAGGCCGCGCGGGAGAGCGAAGACGAAATCAGACAGTGCGTCAGCGACTCGCAGATAGTGTTCATCACAGCTGGCATGGGCGGGGGGACTGGGACTAGCGCGGCGCTCGTGTCCTCGCAAATCGCCAAGGCTGCCCGCGCTTTGACTGTGGGTGTCGTCACCCTTCCGTTCAAGTCGGAGGGCGAGCTCAGGATGAGGAACGCGATGGCCGGGCTGAACAAGCTTGCGAGGACGTGCGACACCACCATCGTCATACCCAACGACATCCTCTTGGAGCTCGTCCCGAGGCTGCCTGTCGAGGCCGCGTTCAAGGTCGCCGACGAACTGTTGGTGCAGACGATATCCGGCCTCACGGAGATGCTCACGAAGTCCGGCCTGGTCAACGTCGATTTCGCAGACCTCAAGACCATACTCAACGACGGGGGCGTGTCCCTGATAGGTGTCGGTGACTCGTCCGCCCCCGCCGAGCAGAGGCTGGAACGCGCCGTCTCGGAGGCCTTGGACTGCCCGCTCCTGGGGAAGATGGACCTCAGGAGCGCCAAGGGCGCGTTGGTTCGCATAGTTGGCGGCCCCGACATGAGCATCGAGGAAGCGGCGAAGGCCGCTGAGATGGTGACTGAGCGCATAAGCCCGGACGGGAGGCTCATATGGGGCTGCTCCGTGGAGGAGGGGTTCGAGGGGACCGTGCGCGTGCTCATCATCGTGACGGGCGCACAGTCGAAGTACGTCCTCGTCAGAGAAGGCGAGGACCCAGTCATGTATCCCACATGCTCCGACTACAGGGGCAAGCTCAATATACCACCCTCCAGCAGAGAAGGGGATGACGACGACGCCTCGATGTTCGTGAGATGACCCTTCCGTAGCTGAAGGACGCATGCGACCACTACAGGATGTTAAGGACAAGATGCGCGGTGGCTCCGAACGACAGCGCGAGGACTATCGATGAGGCAGTGATCGCAGCCATGCTTCTCAGGCCGAACTCCTTCGTTATCACAGCCAGGGCCGCGAGACAAGGCATGAATATCGCCATCACCAGGGCGAAGACGAACATCTGCTCGTTCGTGAGCGCCGAGGCGAGGTTCGCCGTCCCGAAGAGCACCATCAGCATCTGCAGGGCCATCTCCTTCCGCAATATGCCGAAGACGAGGGCCACCACGGTCACCGCCGGCAGCCCGAGGACGCCCATCATGAATGGCTCCGACGGTTCCACGAGCTTGTCGAGGACCCCCTCTACCATGAGTATCTCCAGCACTATACTGCCTGCGAGGAGTAAGGGGAAGGCTATCGTGAGGAACTCGCCGATCCTCAGCCCAGTCTTGCCCAAGGTCTGTCCAACCGTCGGCCATCTCAGCTCTGGAATCTCTAGGAACAGGTGTGAAGGTTCGAATCTCATGACGCGATGCATCACGAGGCCCAGCGTCACGAGCAGGGACAGCAGTATCACGAATATCAGTAACGCCCACAGAGGGCCCGCGTGATTGCCCACCGTACCGACGATTATCGCCGTCTGGGCCGAGCACGGGACGGCAAGTGTTATCAGGACGGCCAGTATGAGCCGCTCCCTTCTCGACCCCATGGCGCGCGTCGCCAGAATCGCAGGGACGTTGCACCCGTAGCCCACCACCATCGGTATGATCGCCCTCCCGTGGAGGCCAATCCTATGCATCAGCCCGTCCAGCAGCGACACCACCCTGACGAGGTAGCCGGTGTCCTCGAGGAGTGACAGCATGACGTAGAAGACGAGTATGTATGGTATGACTATCGCGAGCATAGCCTCGATGCTGATGTATATCCCTTCGATTGCGCCCTTCGCGATGTCGCTGTCCGTCTCGAGCTTCACATCGTCGAAGAATCCCCTTGCGATATCCTCGTACGAGCCCACCAAAACCCCTTCGATGAACCCGCCACCGAACACGAGCGTGATGAATATCCCTGCGAGCACCAGGGCGAGGATCGGCAGGCCTGTGATCGGCCTGATCGTCAGGTCAGATATCAACGATCTCTTGATATCGGTTGGCTCCATCTGACGCACGACTTGGCTGGCTATGCGTCCCGCCTCGCCGAAACGATCCCGTTGTATGTGGACGATGATGCTCTCCCCATGCTGCGCCTCGAACTCCTCCGCGAGGGATCGCACAGCTTTGCCGACGCTCTCACCGACGCGCTCCAGTATCTTCTTGTCACCCATGAGGGCCCTTATCGCGACGGCTCGGAGGGGGAGCCTCCAATCCTCCTGGCGCAACATCCCCGTCAGTTCTGAGATTATCTCCTCCGTGTGGGAGTCGTATCGGACTGAGAACTTGCTCCTTGGGCGCAGTCTGACTGCAGCGTCGAGAAGAGCGTCGATCCCTTCGTCTCTGACGGCCACGGTCGGAACGACGGGTATCATGAGGATCCGCTCAAGCTCTTCGAAGTCGATGGCCAGCCCAGTCTTCTTTGCCAGGTCGTACATGTTGAGGGCGAGGACGACTCTGTGCCCGCTCTCGATGAGTTCGAAGAGAAGCACGAGGCTGCGCTCAAGCCGCGTGGCGTCGGCCACGTCTATCACAGCGTCGGGACTGCGGGATAGCAGAAGCTCGGTCGCGACCCGCTCGTCGTCAGTGTTGCCCGAGAGCGAGTACGTGCCTGGAAGGTCCACAACGTCGATGAGCAGCTGCCCGAGGCGGGCCATCCCTTCAGCGTACTCTACCGTCGTTCCCGGGTAGTTGGCGCTTATGGCCCCTACGCCGGTGAGCTTGTTGAATGTGACGCTCTTGCCGACGTTCGGGTTTCCAGCGAGAGCTATCTCCAACCAAGATCCTCCTCTGCTATTCGCCGTCCGTCATGCGGATGGATTCGCCTATACTCCTGGCGATAGCTATCCGCGTGCCCTTCAGATCGACGATGATCGGTCCGCCCATGGGCAGCTTCCTCTCCACGACGACTCTCGTGCCTGGTATGAAGCCCATAGCGAGCACGCGACAGAGTTCCTCCTTATTCCTCGCTATGAGGTGCGATATCGTGGCCGCCTCGCCCTCCTGGATGTCGGACAGCCTCGAAGTCCCAGCGGCGCACTCCTCGCAGGTGACATCCCTGTCGCACTTTGGTATGAGTTTGCCGTGGGGGCAGCGCTGAGGGTGGTTCATCATCTTGCACAGCGCCTCCTCAGCTTCCTTGCTAAGCGCATGCTCCATCTTGCATGCCTGGTCATGGCCGGCCTCAGTGTCCACGCCGACCATGTCGCTGAGGAACCTCTCCAAGATCCGGTGTCTTCTTGCTATCCTCTTGGCGAGGCGCCTGCCCTTCGGGCTGAGTTTGGTGCCGTGATATGGTTCGTGTCTCACGTAGCCTTGCCTCGAGAGCTTGTGGATCATCTGGGTGACCGAGGCGGGCGCGACGCCCATGGTATGCGCTATCTCGGAGGTCTTCGCAGTCCCGCCTTCCTCCGTGAGGTTGTAGATGACCTTCAGGTACTGCTCCGTGATCTCTGATGCCATTCGAGCACAAGTTAGGCAAGCCTAAATTATAAACGTTGCCATCGAACTCCGACAATGACAGTCAAAATCCCATATACTGTCTGGCAGCCTCATATCAGCTCGAGCGTGGCGTGGAAAGAGGCCTTTATGGCCTCCGTCGCAGGGCTCTCAAGAGCATCGAATGATTCAATGCCCTCCGCCATGGCCCTTGCGAGCTTGTCATCGTAAGGTATCCTTCCGGCGCTTCGCATCCCCATCCTCTCCGCCTCGGCTTCGAGTAGCGATGTCATGTCCTCATTGATGTCCCACTTGTTGACTATGATCGCCCCGGGGATCCCGAACCCTTTTATCAGCTCCGCGATGCGCTTGAAATCGCTGACGCCCGAAGCCGTGGGCTCAGCGACCATCACAGCGATGTCCGCACCGGACAACGCCGATATGACCGGACATCCTATTCCGGGCGGGCCATCGATCAGTATCAGATCGGCGCTGTCCCTCTTCGCGATCATCCTGGCCTGTTGTTTGACCATGGCTACGAGCTTCCCAGAGTTCTCCGCACCTGGGTCGAGTAGCGCGTCGACGAAGATGCCCCCATTCGTCTCGGAGATGCGCCACTCGCCCACCTCTCGGTCGATCATCGCTATCGCCTCCTGCGGGCAGACGCGCGCGCACACGCCACAGCCCTCGCACATGTCTGGGTCCATCCGTATTCGGCCAGATGGCGGGTCGTCCTGGGTGATCGCGTCAAAGCGGCATACCGGCACACACGCGCCGCATCTGTTGCACATGGCTTCGTAGATCTCTGCGATCTTCATCCCTTTGAATTTCTCACTTTTCAGCACGCGCGCGTTGACCACGAGGCCCAGGTTCGGTGCGTCCACGTCGCAATCGGCGATCACCGCGTTCTCAGCGAGCCTCGCGTAGAGCGACAGGACAGTGGTCTTGCCCGTACCTCCTTTGCCGCTCACGACGACGACCTCTTTCATGTCCGCATCACCTCTTTGATCGTGCGTCCGAGCTCTTCTAAAGTCGGCACGTGCAGGCCGGATTCGACGAGCAGCGAACCCTTCGAGTATGTGACGGCGACATCGCGGTCGAACGGTAGCTTGCCGACGACAGGGATGTCGTTATCGGCGCAGAAGCGCGAGATGTCAGGGCCAGGCAGGCCGTGCTTGTTGATGAACACGGCGTGCTTGACGCCCAGCTTCTCCGTTACCTTCAGCGCGAGCTTGAGGTCGTGAAGGCCGAAGGGGGTAGGCTCCGTCACAAGTACGCACAGGTCCGCCCCTCTGATGCTCGCGACAGCCGTACACGCTGTACCCGGGGGGCAATCGAGAAGGAAGTCTTTGTCTGCTGGAAGCAGGCGTTTGACCTCCCTTATCATCGGCACCGCCGTGGCCTCGCCGACCTTCAGCCTTCCGTAGACGAGATCGAAAGGTGTGCCAGAGCTCGTTATCACGTCCCCGATCAGGTGCGGCTTCTCCACGATGGCGCCTTCGGGACAGAACCTCGAGCAGGCGCCGCACGCGTGGCATAGCTCGTCGAACACCATCACCTTCTTCGGCAGTACGGCGATGGCGTGGAACTCGCAGACTCTGCCGCAGGTGCCACACAGCGTACATCTCTCGGCGTCCACACTGGGCACAGGCCTGTACACCTGCTTCGATGTCTCCTGCTCCTGCCGTTGGAACAGATAGCAGTTGGGCTCCTCGACGTCCAAATCCACGAGGGTGGTTCCTCTCATCACAGCAGCGAGATTCGTGGCAACAAGGGTCTTACCAGTCCCTCCTTTGCCGCTCGCGATAGCGATCCGCATGGTCTACCTTGCGCGTCCTATGTCCACGTCTAATGATAGTGGTCCTTGCATGCGGCTTCGTGAGTCGCGGGCTGTAGCTTGCCCTCCTCCCACATGCGTAGCGCCTCTCCAGCCTTGCCAGCAGCTCCGATGAAGACTTCGACGCCGAGGGAGTTCAGCATGTCTATCGCCCTCGGTCCCAGCCCTGAGCATATCAGGACCTTCGCACCGGTCTTGGCTATGTGTTCCGGTGGTTTGCCCAGGCCGCCCATGTGCTCGCTCCTGTTCTTCACAACCACGACTTTCTTGCTCTCCATGTCCACAACGGTGAACGTCGGGGCCCTGCCGAAGTGAGCGCTCACTTCGTCGTCGAGCCCGCCCTGTTCCATCGTCGGTATGCATAGCTTCATTCTGTTCCACACTCCTCTTCCGTTGGTTCGTAAGTCACTCTCTTGAACCTGCTCTTCCATCCCTCTCTGATAACGCGGTTCGAGCCGCATTCGAAGCACCTCTCCGGCTTTACATCCACCACCATCTCAAGGCCGCAGTCCTGGCACCTGAATCTCAGCATCCTCATCCGTCACCACCGCCGACCCTGTCTGGCACGCTCCATCCGCAGTTGCGAAGCGCGTTTCTGAGCGCAATCACAGCAAGGCTCGCGCAATGCCTGTGATCGTCCGGCAGACCGCCAAGCTCAGCGATGAGATCCTCAGGACGGATGGCCATCGCCTCCTCGCGGCTGCTCTCCAGAGCCTTCTTGGTCAGCCGGCTGCCACAGGCGATAGTGGCGCCGCAGCCGTCGGTCATGAACACGCACTTCGTGATCCTGCCATCTTCCATCTTGACGCAGATCTCCATCGTGTCGTTGCATAGGCCATCCGCAACACCTCTGCCGTCAGCGTTGTCCAACGTGCCGACGTTGGACGGATTCTTGAACTCGGCGATGACCTCTTTGGAGTATACCCGGGCGTCCTCGGCGTCGAGTATGCTCATTATGTTCTGGACAAGCCTGTCCAGGTCGGAATCTCCCTTGTCCGACTCGCTCATGGCCTGTTTCTCCGACCGCCTCTGCCCATGCCATGGTGGCCTGGCGACGTTGCGGAGTCCGTCTTGGCGAGGTCCTCGCTCCGATATTTCTCAATGACTTCTCTGACGGTGCCGCCGCATCCGACGTAGATGTCGACGCCCGCCGCCGCCAACACGGTGTACGCGTTTGGCCCTACGTCACCGGTGAGGACTGCGTCCACCTTCTTGTCGATCATCTCCTGGGCCGCTTGTATCCCGGCGCCGTTGCCCAGCCCTCTGGCTTTGTTCGGCACTGCCTCCAATGCGCCGTCCAGGGCCAATATCATGAAGTACTGACACCTTCCGAACCGCGGGTCTACGGGGTCATCAGGCGTGTCCCCTGCGCACGTCACGGCCACTCTGGCTCCTACTGGTTGGATTGTCGTTTCTGCCATTCTACATACCTTCCTGTCATCCGTCTCTGCACTGCGAGCCTTTCATGGACGAGCCGCACACGGGACACTTCAGCTTGCTGCAAGGTACCCCTCTCTCCCTGTGCGGGAGCTCCTTCCCGCACTCAGGGCAGACGCAGACTTTTGTCCCGAACTCGAGCTCTTCCTCAGCTCCTAGGTCCTCTGGCATCTCCACCTCTACCTCTTCCGTCTTCGGACGGTCCTCTCTGTCCCCCACGCCTCATGCGCGCGCCTCGGGCACCCCTCTCGCTGTCGATCCTGTAGATGTCCGTGCTTCCGCAAGACGGACACCCCGTTGGCCGGCCAGTCCCGAAGGGTTCTTTCCACGTGTGTCGGCAGGAACCGCATTCGAACTCCCTCAGCGTCATCATGTGACCACCTCTCAACTTCCAGATTCCACTATGCCGATTATCTGGTCGGTGATGGCGTTGAACAGCCCGGATTCTCCGTCGTCCTTCTCGGACGCGAACGGCTCACCCGCGTCGCCGCTCCTGGCGATGTCCAAGCTCATGGGGATCTTCCCCAGCACGCGCAGACCGTATTCCTTGGAGGCCTTCTCCACGGCGCCGCCTCCGAACACGTCGATATCCTTTCCGCAGTGAGGGCATTTCATGCCACTCATGTTCTCCACGAGCCCGATGGGTTTGAGACCCACGGCCTTCGCGAAATTGATGGACTTGCGGACGCTCAAGAGCGCCACGTCCTGCGGCGTGGTCACGATGACCGCCCCGTCCACGTCGGGTATCAGCTGTGCGATGCTGAGTGGCTCATCCCCTGTCCCTGGTGGGAGGTCGACCACCAAGTAGTCGATGTCGCCCCAGGCAACATCCTCGATGAACTGCTTCAGCACGCTCATCTTGAGCGGCCCCCGCCATATCACCGGCGAGTCCTTGTCGCGTAACAGGAAAGCCATCGAGATGACCCTGATGGACGGCGAGATCGCCATGGGGACTATCTTGCCGCTTTCGTTGGTCATGAGGGGCATGTTGGGCACGCCGAGCAGCTTGGGGACGCTGGGTCCGTGGATGTCAGCGTCCAATATGCCGACGGTCTTGCCTTTCGCCGCCAGACTGAAGGCGAGGTTGACGGCGACCGTGGACTTGCCCACGCCGCCTTTGCCGCTCATCACTATCAGCTTGTGTTTCACGCCCTTGAGATTGTCAACGGCTGTATCGGACGGACCCGGTTTGGGGGCTGCTTCGCTCTTGCCTGTGAACACGTTCATGTGAACTCCTCCTCTCCCTAGCAGGTGAACACGCGGTCGACATCTATGGCCTTGGCGGCGAAATCCATCAGGTTGACGAACTTCACACCCTCCATGAACTGTCCCTTGTCGATGCCGCGCGATTCCATGCATGGTATGCAGACCTGGATCTGTCCGTCGTTCTCCAAGAAGGAGTCCATCATGTCCTTCAACGGGGCCATGCCCTTGACTGGTTCCATGCCCTCCGCGAAGCCCTTCTGTGCGAGCTTGACACCGTTTCCTGTCAGGAACACGGTCGTCTTCACCCCGAGCGCCGACGCTGCGCCGGCACATGCGAAGGTCATCGTCGCCTTCTCGCGGTCGTCGTCGCCATGCGTGCCGATCACCAAGAACGACTTCTTGGAGTAGTCAGTCTCATTCGACATCAGTACACCTTATGCTAGGGATGAGACCCCGTGGCTTAAGCCAAGCATGGCGAACAGGTTAGCCGTCGCATGCAGTACTACTCGGGTTCCAGACCGAACCTGTTCCCCTTGTAGTATGCTGAGTAGATCGCGCCGACCGGGTTGTGGGACAGCACGCGGTCCTTCACGATGAGTGTCGTAACGGGCGCGTGCGAGCGCTCAGTGAAGAGCATGTCGTGGCCTATGCACAAGCCGACGATGATGTTCAGGTCGGTCCCGCCCTTCTCCAGACACAGCGCCTGACCGACGGGGTTGCACACAGCCTCTCTCCCACCGTCGCCCATCTTGACTACGCCGAGTTCGTCCTTGTCTATGCCGCACACCTTGCAGCATACCGAGTGCACCTCGAACCCCTTCTTCGTCAGTATCTCGGATATCGTGCGCGCCTCGCTTGAAAGGCCTACGCAGAAGGCGATGCCGAGCTTCTTCATGTCCCTCTTCTCGGCGAAGAGGGCGAGCTCTTCGATCCTCGTCATCTTCATGTAGTGCTCCGCCTCGATCTGACCCGACGTCTTCATCGATGCGATCTCGTCAGTTGAGTACGAGCCCCTGACCTCACCCGCAAGGTGATAGCAGTCCTTGCCGTCGTAGCAGTCTTTCGTGTCACAATTGGCGCAATCCGATTGCATATCCACAGCACCGTCCTAGCGTCCGATCCTCTGATGGGGCGTGTCAGCTGTCCCCTATGTGGCTGGCGACGATCTTCCTCTGTGCGCGTCGCAGGACGACATCGAGCGTCGCCTTCGATATGTTCAACCTCTTCGCGAGGTCATCGAGCTTGACCTTCTTGGGAATGTCGAAATACCCCAGCTCGAAGGCCGTCTGAAGAACCATCTCCTGCTCCGCCGTGAGCTCCCTCGCCGTCCTCAGGACCGTCACTTTCTCCACAACGACGGACGCGCCCCTGTCCTTGAGGTTGTCAACGAGGTCGATCAAGGCTGCGCCTGTCGGCGCGACGACGTTCCACTGGATGCCGCCGTCCGGCCGAGAGGCCGCGGAATCGAGGATGCAGTTCGAGTCAGCCAGTGCGCGGCACGCGCTGCAGGATTTCATCTCGACGGTCGCAAGCAGCCTGTCCGAGCCGTTCCTCGAGAAGCTGATCCGACTTCCGGTGTCGACGGAGTGAACCCTGTCGACGATGTCTTCCTCAGCCACGCCGTTCGAGCTCTCGATCCTGACGAGGCTCTGCCCACCGTTGCCATTCTTCGGGGTGCATCTCAGGATCTTCACAGTCGTGTCGGTGGCCTTGCACAGGTCGGCGATCCAGTTGTCAGGTATGCGCAGCAACAGGGAAGCCAATCTCAACTGCCATCTCTCCTTTCAGCATCGCCGACACGTGCGTCCGCCGATAACTGTATCGCCTCATTCTGCTCATCGACCTGTATCCGGAGGGCGCATCCGTTGACTATGGATCTGGTCACCTTCTCCCGTGCCGATCGGAGTATGCGGTTGTACGTCGGCTGGGAGATATCCATTTGTTTGGCGGCGTCGAGCTGCGTCAGCCCCGTCATGTCGGCAAGCCTGAGAGCCTCGAGCTCGTCGAGTCTCAGATCCACTATGTCCAGGTATCTCACCGGAACCTTCTGCGGCTTGAACACCCTGTGCGCGGGCGAGCAGCAGACCCTCCGACATCTCATGGGCCTCGGCATCGGTTATGAATTATGATTCAAAACTACTAAAACGTTTGCCGGGAACCAGCTCTTTCGTCCGCTCATCGCTCTTACCGCGTCGCCGCCGGTTCGCCGTTGTCGAAAACGTCTTTATACTGGGCCTCTCTACGGTATTACGATTTCCAGAAAAGGTGTTACGAATGGACGAAGAAGCTTCGAGGAATGCGCACCGAAGGTTGGCTCTCGCACTCATTTTGATCGCATCAATGTTGGCGCTGCCCGTGCTGGGCGTCACAACGGCGGAAGACGAGCCGATCCTGGTCGTATGCACGAACTCGGTCCTAGCCGATTTCGCTGTCAACGTGCTCGGGGATGAGCTGGGACCGGATGTGGATGTTGAGTTCATAATGCCGGCCGGCGTCTGTCCGTCGCATTTCGACACCAGTCCGAGCGACGTCGTGACGATTAGTTCCGCGGATATCGTCATATCGCTCGGATGGGAGCCTTGGCTGGAGGACCTCTTGGGTGCATCCGGGAACGACGATGTGCACGAGATACTCTGCATCGGCCTCGGCGAATGGAACGTGCCCGAAGGGGCGGACAGGCACATCGATGTGATAGCGTCGGGCCTCTCCGAGTTCAACCCGGACTGGGCGACCGTCGTCGCGTCGAACGCTGACGAATACTCCTTGCAGATCGCCACCGCCTACGAGTCCGCACGGTTGGAGGTCGCCTCCTTGGGGTTGAACGGCACGAAGGTCGTGACGATCGACTGGCACGTCGCGTTCCTGGAAGGGCTGGGCTTCGAGATCGCCGCGTCGTACGGCTCCCCGGAGGCGCTGTCCACAGCCGACATAATCGAGATATCCGAGGCCTGTGACGATCCGGAGGTGGCGCTCGTCGTTGACAACCTTCAGTCCACTATAGATTTCGGCACGAAGCTGGCGTCCGACTACGGGAAGGTTCATGTGGTGCTGAGCAATTTCCCAGGAGCCATACCAGGGAAGTACACGTACATCGAGAACATGGATTACAACACGAACGAGGTCGTGAGCGGGGCCACTGCCTACGAATCGACGCAGGAGGAGATATCGAACCTGGAGTCGGAAGTGTCGTCGCTGGAGTTCCAGCGTTTGGCGCTCGTCTCCGCCGTCGTGGTGCTCGCCGCATTGCTCGTGTTGTCGACGGCTATGGCTCGGAGGAGGGGCGCATGACGGCTTCCGAAGAGACTCTCAGACGGATTTCACAGTTCCACGGACACCTCGGCCCGTTCGTCGTGGTCGGCTATAGGATGGGCGAGGCTGCGAACGAGGCACTCGGCGCAGACCCGTTCGGGAAGACAGCCCTCGTGCTGACTGGAGGGAAACCCCCACGTTCGTGCGTCGTCGACGGAGTCCAGCTCTCATCAGGTTGTACCTTGGGCAAGGGCGCGATAGCTGTCGTCGACGAGGACGAGGTCGCGGCCGTTTTCAAGTCGAAGAAGGATGGCAGGTCGCTCCGGCTCTCGCTGAAAGCCTCGATCCTCGAACGTATCGAAGCGACCGACCATCAACAGATGGAAGGGTTGGCGGCCGAGCTTTATTCCTTGGGGGACAGCGAACTGTTCGACGCACTACTCGAGGAATGAACCTATGTTGACCGGCGAGGAGACGATATGCCTCGAAGACGTTGGCGCCGTCTACGAGGGCGAGAGGATCCCAGCGATAAGAGACATAGATCTCTCAGTCTCCTCGGGCGAATTCATCTGTGTCGTCGGGCCGAACGGCGCGGGAAAGACGACATTGCTGGAGGTCGTCAACGGGATCTTGCCGTACACGTCAGGCAACGGGAAGGTGTTCGGCCTCGGCATACCCGACAACGGCCATCTCATCAGAAGGCGGATCGGTTATGTCATCCAGAACTTCGAGATCGACCCCCTCTCCCCGTTCCTGTGCAAGAACGTGGTGATGTCGGGCAGGGTCGGCAAGATCGGCCTTCTGCGTTTCCCCACATCCAGCGATTGGGACATAGTCGGTCGTTCGATGTCCATGTTGGGCATGGGGCCCTACGCGGACAGGCCGGTGGGGAAGCTGTCAGGCGGTGAGTTCCAGAAGATACTGCTCGCGCGTGCTGTCGCTCAGGAGCCGGACATATTCCTGTTGGACGAGCCGTTCTCGAACCTCGACATCAAAGCGAGGGAAGAGGTGCATCGGATCGTTGCCGTGCTTAACCGGGATGGATCGACGGTCCTGATGGTCAGTCACGATGTGAGTTCCATACCCAAGGAATGCACGCGCGTGTTGTTGATGGACCGAGGGCGTATCGTATCGGACGGCCCGAGGGACGAGGTTGTGCACAGCGGTGCCATCACGGAACTCCTGTGCTGTCGGGGGGATTCTCCATGATATCCCTGCCGTTCGCGCTCCTGGTCACCGCAACCCTGGGTTCGATATTGGCGGGCCTATCATGTTCCATCGCAGGCGTGTTCGTCGTCCGGTTGAACATGGCGTCGATCGGGTTCTGCATGTCACACGCCGCATTCGCAGGTGCGGCGTTCGGATTGCTGATAGAGACGGACCCCCTCCTGACCGCGATGATATTCGCGACATTGACCGCGGTGTTCCTTGCGCCGGTCGCGAACCGGGCCAAGTTGAACACGGACGTCGTGATCGGGATCATGTTCTCGTTGATGATCGCTCTGGCATTCATATTCCTCAACCTGTCGCCCGGCGAGGCGGCGTCGGGGGCCGCGTTGCGCATACTCTGGGGGAGCATATTCGCCGTCTCCGAGTACGATGTGCTCTATCTCGCCATTCTGTGTACGGTCATGGTCGCCTTCGTGGTGTTGTTCTACAAGGAGATTCTGGCGCTAATGTTCAACAGGAAGTTGGCGGAGGCAGCGGGCGTCAACACCTACGTGTTCATGCTGGTGATAGTGTTCATGACAGGTCTAGCCGTCTCCTTCTCGTTGAAACTCGTGGGGGGACTGCTCGTATACGCGCTGATCATCAACCCGACGTCGACAGCCTATCAGTTCTTCTGGGATTTCAGGAAGATAATGGTCTACTCCCCGATCATAGGCGTGCTGAGCTGCATCGCGGGATTCGTTTTCTCACTGGAGACAGATTTCCCGATAGGCGCATCCATAGTCATCGTGTCTGCCCTCGCACTCGCGGTGTCGATCGCCGTTTCGCCGAAGAGGCGTAGGGTGGAAGGGGATACGGCAGCCGCGTGAACGCAGCGATTGCAGCGGACTTCTCCAAGTCTCATTGTCGATTAGCAGCAAAGGTATTATATGTTAGATATACATAACATTTTGTTAGATATACATAATAACAGGTGCGTGAGGAGATGAACGAGAGACTTCGGATGTGGGCCATGCTCGCCATCGCGGCCGCAGTGCTGATAGCAAGTGCTTTGATGATATTCGTGCTTGAAGGGGTGAACGCCTGGACGCTTGCGTCGTTCGTCATTCTGCTGATGATTGTGGCGGTAGCCCTATTCTTCGTGATGCGGACCGCGAAGGAGCTGCGGAGCGGATACCCGTTGGAGGACGAGAGGTCGAGGTATCTCAACATGCGCGCGGGGTACTATTCGTTCTACATCAGCATGTACGTCGTGTTGGGACTGGCGTTCGTGATGATGTTGCTCCAGGAAGAGGGTGTCGTGCTGTCGAACAACGAGGTGCTGTTCTTCATCGTGATTCTCATGGGTTCGGTGCATATCGTATTGACCACCTACTTCAAGAGAAAGGGGAAGGCGTCGATCGAATGAAGACGAGGATCAAGGAACTCAGGGCGAGGCACGGTCTGACCCAGGAGGACCTCGCGAAGAGAGTCGGGGTGCGCAGAGAGACCATACTATTCATCGAGAAGGGCGAGTACAACCCGTCGCTTAGACTCGCCCACAACATCGCCAAGACCCTTAAGACCTCGATTGACGAGCTGTTCCTGTTCGAGGATGAGTGATTCCCTCACTCGAACGTGTGCGCTGTTTGTGAGGGCCAGCTCGATGAGCCGAAAGCAAGTTCTCCGTGTCGTCGGCCCTAAGACGCCTGACCAGAATACCACAAAGGAATCCGTACAGTTGATGAGCCAGTGAGCCGAAGCCTCGTTCAATCAGGCCGGATTCCCTTTGGTCCTAAACTCAGGCGGAAATCGCTTTGAAGCATAGGCTCGTCAGATTGCCGGGGAAACATCCACGGTTGCGCCATCTTCGATCTCCACAACTTGTGAATATGTAGTGTTCGAGGGTTCATCAACACTGAACTGCACATACGAGTGTGGACTGGCAGAGGCGAATACCAACCTACAGGGATCGACAGTCCGCGCGAAGAATGAGGTCCTAGGACGCACGACGCTCTCCAGTCGCCGTCCACGAGTACATGGACTCTCTTCAAGTCGTCCAGATCTTGATTGGTGAGATTCAGCTCAAGAATGCCAGCACTTGAGAATGTAGATGGGACGCGGACAGGATAAAGGACACACACATCCTCCCTGTATGGATGATTCGTTGCGTTATCCAGGAGATAGATGTGGCACTCGATGCGATACTCACCATCAGGTATCACTTCGATGTAGCTGTCAGCAAGGATCACCTTGTGTTCTCCGGATATGTAGCCAGCCAAAGTGAAGTCAACATAGGCTATTCGAGGATCTCTGCCATCCCATTCATACACAACTGTCACTTCTGTGATTTCTCCGGGGCCAATCTCACCAAACTCTTCACTGGCAACTTCTTCAAGCGAAGGACCCACACTCAGCTTGTAGCTGATACCTTGGTTTCCTTCGTGGTGAGTAATGCTGCATGTGATCTCCGCCGTGCTGGTCTTTCGAAACCATCCGGCAGCGTATGCACCAGCGAGAATCAGAGCGGCAATTATAGCAACTGACAGGGCAACCTGAATCCTCCTATCCATTTCCTTACCCGTTCGCCTAATGCTGTTCCGCCCCTGTGGCCTTTCCTCATAGCAGAAAGAAAGTCGGACGCATCTTCAGCATAATGGGATTCCGCAGCAGGCTATTAGTATCAGTCGCCCCAATGCTCGAAACGATGAGCCATCATCCTAGAAGCAGACCGCAGAAGATGCCACTACGGGTCATTTCAAGGAATCCGGATGCCGTAAGGAGAACCTATAGCGACCGCCATCGCTCAACCGTGCTTATTGTCGCACTTGTGGCCTTCCTGATCCTGCTCTTGGGGTTAGTGCTGTTTGGATAGTCCAGGCGTGAAGTCTCTTGTCCGCCCCGATGTCATCTTTGCAGCGGGTTCAGGGAGAGGCTGGCGTATCGATCCTTGGGCTTCATACGCTCAGGCGAACAGGTGGCCGCCTCACGTGGCTCGCAAGCGTACCGATAGAGACGATTGCCCCAGTCATGGAGCACGAATCTACCGAGAAGACGTTGCAGTACATCGGGGTCAATCTCGGCGGCCAATGCAGGGCTTTCGAGGCGGTCCGAATTATGCATGTCCAGATGCAGAAAACGGCAGAAATTTCACCTTTTGCGACCGTGCCAGAACGTTAGGTGGGCCCAACTGGGTTTGAATCCACTAGAATGACTGGCTCGAACGATTCAGGTACATGATAGCCGTTTTATCGCGTCTTTGGGAGGATGCCGGAAATCGGATCTAAACCCTTTACCTTCTTCTATCTGCGCTATACGTACATCAGTCGAAGCCCCCAACACAGTCAATGCCTTCGACTCCCTGAATCCCTGATGAGGCGCGACCCTCGGTCGTCTTGTTATAGTACTTACCACCATCAGCGGCTACCGCAGTATCATGTAGCACCAGCATATGGTTGTGCCCTGAGCCACCTAAGTAGATATAGCACTCGGTCAATGCGTGATTCCTCTCTGACTTCTACAGCCGGGATTTCTTGCGTGATTGTTCTTGTGAAATGGAGGAAGAGAAATGGAAAAAGAGTTCAGCGTGAAACTAGCGAACAAATCTGGAGAATTGGCTCGTGTGACGGAGATTCTTCAGAAGGACGGCGTCAACATACGCTCGGTCTCGACGGAGCCTCAGGCCGAGACAGTGAGAATGGTGACATCAGATCCCGAGAAGACTCGCAAGAGCCTCGCCGAGTCCGGCATGCAGTTTTCCGAGAGGAATCTGCTGGTAGCCAAGCTCCAGGACAAGCCAGGGGAGTTGGCCCGAATCTCAGGTACGCTTGCTAAGGAAGGCGTCAACATCGACTCTGCGTACATGCTCGATAAGGACTCGGAGCATGTGCATATCGCGCTGTCTGTGAGTGATGAGGACAAGGCAAGAAACATCCTGAAGCTGTGATCTGAGCGGACTCCCAAAAGGAGCCTGCGCCGAAAACAGTCTTCAGTCTTCAGACTTCTCCTGAAACCCCTTCACATCTCTCTTAATCGCCCTCAGCTGCCAGGTGGCTTCCTCTCCGCCCCTATGGCCTTTTCTCACGACGATTCAATGAAGTCCCTGAGCATCGAATTAATCTTCGACCAAGATGCAAAAGACGGCAGAAAATGTACCTTTGTTGACCGTGCCAGAGCTTTAGGTGGGCCCAACCGGGTTTGAACCGGTGATCTACGCCTTGTAAGGGCGTCGTCATAACCACTAGACCATGGGCCCATTGGTGTCGCGGCCTATGCCGTCGTGGGGTTTATAAATATCCTTCAGGCGGAGGCGAGTCGTCCCTCTTCGACGCCCCTAGCGAACGCCTTACGGTTCTCCGCCACGCTGCGCCGGATGCTCACCTCGACGGCCTCTTCGAAGTAGCGCGGATCGATGCCAGTCGCCCCCGTACCGGCCAGCGCGCCCACCATCACAACGTTGGATGATATCGGCACGCCCTCCTCCTCCGCGATCCTGCGCGAATCGACGAAGACGGACATTCTCGACGCGGCCTCGACACCTTTCCGCACTTCCTCCAAGGAGGGATATGTCATCTTCTGCGTCGACACGCTGAGAGGTACCATCGTCTCGGTCGATGCGACAACTGTCGTACCCCTGTGCGCCTTGCACATCGCCCTCAGAGTCTCCAAGAGTTCGAACGAGAGCACGATGTCGGCCCCGCCATCCCGTATCAACGGATTCGACATCTCGCCTATTCTGGCGGTACAGACGACGGATCCTCCGCGCTGGGCCATGCCATGTGTCTCGCTGAGCAAGACCTTCTCGCCTGCTAGCATGGCCGCGTTGCCTATGATTCTCGAGGCGGTTATGATGCCCTGACCACCGACGCCCACGAGGTATATGTCGACCATCACTCGACCTCCACGATGGCGCCGTAGGGACAGACCTTCGCGCAGACGCCGCAGCCAGCGCAGAGGCTCTGGTCTATGGTCTGGACCTTGTCAACGCTGGATATCGCCGGGCACTGGAACTTCGTGACGCAGGTCCTGCACTTCTTGCAGGCTTCCTGGTCTATGTGGTGTTTATTGACTATCGCCCCTCTCTCGTCCCTCTTGGCTATGAGGGCGCATTCCCTCCTGGCGATTATCACGCTCACGCCTCCCTGCGCCAGCGCTTCGTCGACTGTGCCTATCATGCCCTCTATATCGTAAGGATCGACGGTCCTCTGCCACTTCACACCGCACCCCGACACGACCTCTTCTATCGCGACCTGGACGGCGTCGGGGTTGCGCGGGTCTGGACGGCTGCCCGGATGGGGCTGATGTCCTGTCATTGCGGTCGTGCGGTTGTCAAGTATGACCAGTAGGAACTTGTGATTCTGGTGGACTGCGTTAATCAAAGCCGGGATGCCGGAGTGGAAGAATGTCGAGTCGCCTATGAACGCTATAACTGGGAGGTCGTTCACCTTTGCGAGGCCGCCTGCGGTGCCAACGCTGGAGCCCATGCATACCAGGAGGTCTGCCGCGCTGTAAGGAGGGGCGACGCCAAGTGTGTAGCAGCCGATGTCCGTGGCGAACAAGACTCTGCGCTTCGTCGCCTTCCCTATGGCGAAGTAGGTCGCGCTGTGAGGGCAGCCGGCACACAGGACAGGCGGTCTGATCGGCAATCCGTCCGGCGTGTCGCAGGAGCGTGGGGCCGGCAGCTCCAATGAGAACGCTTCGGACAGGCCTTTGGCTACAATGCTCTCGTCGAACTCGTAGGCTCTTGGAAAGACCCCGTCCAGCTTCCCGACGACCCTTGTCTCAAGCCGTTCTCGCTGCGCGATGCTTCTGACCTGCAGCTCGAGTACCGGTTCGAGCTCCTCCACGATTGCCACGACATCATGGCCTTCGAGGAACTTCGTTATCTTCTTGGACGGGACAGGGTGCGAGAATCCGAGCTTGAGGATGTCGGCCGACAGGCCCATGGCGTTGGCCGCATCGATGGCGCAGTTTGCCGCTGACGAAGACGTAATCAACCCGAGTCTCCCGCCGCCATTGACGGACATGATTTGATTGAACTCAGAGGTCTCCGCCACCTGTTCTGCCTTCCTGAGCTGGTCGAGAAGGACGAGGTGCCTCGCTCGGGCCACTGCAGGAACCGTTACGAACCGTGATGGGTCCTTGACGAACTCCGCCTTCTCTGGCGGTCGTGCTATTTCTCCTACGACGACAGGTCCCCGCACGTGGGAGACCCTAGTCGTCGTGCGGAGCATGACCGGTAGTTCTAGCTCCTCAGATATCTCGAACGCCCTCTTCGTCATTTCGTAGCACTCCTGAGGCGAAGAGGGCTCGAGAAGGGGAAAGCCTCCGAACAAGGCATAGCATCTGTTATCTTGTTCGTTCTGGCTCGAATGGCATGATGCGTCGTCGGCTGAGACGAGCACGAACCCCCCTCTCGTGCCAGTGTAAGCGAAGGTCATCAGCGGGTCAGAGGCGACGTTCACCCCAACGTGCTTCATGCTCACCATGGCTCTCACGCCAGATGTCGCCGCCCCGATGGCGACCTCGGTCGCTACCTTCTCGTTGACTGAATATTCGAAGTACAGCCCCGCCCGCTCGGCGATCTTGGATAGTGTGTCACTTATCTCTGAGGCGGGCGTTCCAGGGTATGTGGTAGCGACTGTCACGCCGGCCTCGACCGCGCCACGGGCGATTGCCTCGTTCCCTAGTAGCAGAAGCCTGCTACCTGGTTGAGCGTCGATGATCTGACTCATGTCGTTGACGGAATCGGGCATTTACTGGAAATAACTTTTCAACGTATCGAGAATTGGCTTGGTGCGTCGTGGCGGCAATCCGATTGTGGGAGCAGGAGCCTCGTTATCTTGAAATACAAAGGAGCTGGTTAGCGATTCGTGTCAGGCAGGACGCTATCGGAGAAGATTCTCGCACGTACATCAAGAGTTGGAGACGTCAAGGCAGGTGAGGTGGTCGAAGCCTCTCCGGACATCGTAATGTCACATGAGAACACGTTCCTCGTCGCGAAGGCGTTCAGTCAGATCGGCGTCGACAGACCTTGGGACCCCGAGAAGATAGTCGTCGTCCTCGACCACCGCGCCCCAGCGAACACGTGCCAAACGGCAACGGTGCACGCCTCCATACGGAACACCGTCCGCGAGATGGGTATATCGAGATTTTACGATGTGGGGGAAGGCATCTGTCATCAGATACTGATGGAGCGCAAGCTTGTCAGACCTGGCCAGCTCGTCGTCGGTGCCGATTCGCATACCACGACGGCCGGGGCCGTCGGGGCATTTGGATGTGGGATAGGCGCGACGGAGATGGCCGGAGTCTGGGCCACAGGTAGAGTACTGTTGAAGGTGCCAGAAACGATACGTATCACCATATCTGGCCATCTGGAGAAGGCGGTCTTCACGAAGGATGTCGCCTTGTACATCGCTTCGCGGTTGGGCCCATCAGGCGCTGACTACAAATGCATCGAGTTCGACGGCCTATTCCTGCTCGACGTGTCGATCTCTGGCCGAATGGTTCTCTGCAACATGGCGGCGGAAATGGGAGCGAAGGCAGCTATCGCTCCCGCCGATTCGACGTTCGGCGCCTGGTCTCCGGAGTGCGCTGTTCTGCCCGGAGATGCGTGCAGATCCGACTCAGATGCGAGTTTCTGTCAGACCATAGAACTAACAGCGGAGGATGTACCACCTATGGTCTCAGGCCCTCATCAGGTGGAGCTCGGGAGGAGCGTGGAGGAGTTCGAGGGCATCGATGTTGACCAGGCATTCATCGGCAGCTGCACGAACGGCCGGCTTGAGGACCTCATAGCAGCTTCGTGGGTACTCAAGGGCAATAAAGTCGCCACGACATGCCGACTCCTCGTCGCCCCTGCGTCGAGGGCCATACTTCGTGACGCCCTCGACATGGGTGTGATTCAGACGATTCACAAAGCGGGAGGTGTTATACTCCCGCCTGGCTGCGGACCTTGTCTCGGCGCCCATGAGGGAGTACTGGGACCAGGAGAGGTCTGCGTGTCGTCGAGCAACAGGAACTTCCGAGGTAGGATGGGTTCCGAGGACGCCGAGATATACCTGGCAAGCCCCGCCACCGTGGCGGCAAGCGCTATCGAAGGGAAGATCGCGGACCCGAGGAGGTGGCTGAAGATTGACCTCTGATGGGCGCATCTGGAAGTGCGGGGACGATATCAACACCGATCTCATCATACCCGGCAGATACCTAGACAACTACGATCCCTCTCATCTGGCCTCCCATGCTATGGAGGGCATAGATGCGAATTTCTCAAAGCGCGTGAGTCGCGGAGATGTCATCGTCGCTGGGCGGAATTTCGGATGCGGCTCGAGCAGGGAACAGGCTGTAACATCCCTCAAGAGCTGTGGTGTGCGGGCTGTCGTAGCTGAATCCTTCGCTAGGATCTTCTACAGAAACTCAATTACACTCGGACTGCCGGTCTATGAATCGAAAGAGGCGTGCTGCGTATTCGAAGATGGTGACGAAGCGACGATTGACGCTGCAAACAACTTACTGAGTTCCGCGGATGGGTCCAAGAAGGCAATTCTCATGCCAATTCCTCCTCGTCTGAAGGAGGTACTTGACTGTGGAGGTCTGCTGCCTTATCTCAGGAACAGAGTGCTGCAGTCTCCGCGTAATCCCGAATAGCATGGAGCAGTCAGTCTCGGCCCTCATTCGACTGCTTCAGGCGGCGTCTGCGCGAGCCTACAAAGAAAACCGCCATGATTAGAAAGACGGGTACGAGAACATCTTCGAATTCCGGTATGACATCGAATATGACCTCGATGTTTGAGCTTGTGTTCTGCGTCCATTGCCAGCATATGTAACTCTCTCCGGATACTGAGTAAACCGAAGTGAGGTGTTGCTTCTCATAGGACGTCTGGCCGCTGAGTGTAACGAACGACCAAGATGAGCTGACGTTCTTCTTGCACGCGATGTTGTATCCAGTCGTCTCGATCCACATTGCGTATACGTTCCCCGTGGATGTGTCCAAGGAGATTGTCGGATAGTGGTGGGCTACGGAGACGTCATCGGTGTCGAGTTCGAGTGGAGACGACCATCCACCCGAGTTGCGATACTCGTATTGTATCTGCGGGTTCTCCGTAGCGCCATCCTTGGTAGCGTCTCCATACACCACGTGCACCACACCATCGCCATCTATAACAGCGCTTGCAGGGGCTGTGACCATGAAATTCAAGGCGCCCGTGTCCGTGTAGACATTCTCTACCGATCCCCACGAACCGCTAGTGCGCTTCACTGCATCCACCTTCGAGTCGTGGTTGTACACGACCCACACGTCGCTCCCAGATCCGGCTGGCAGGATCGAACCTTTGAGGTCGCCGTTGCCAGAGTCCGGGGATAGCATCGCTCTACTCTCCGTCCAACCGGAGGAGATGCTGTCCGTGGAGTCGCTTATGTACGCGGCCAAATCGTACTTGTCTGGGTCCGTCCCCGTTTGACGGCTGGATAGAATCCAGAGATAGCCATTCAAGTCTTTGCATATGAAAGTGTTCTTTCCGCCCACGCTAATAGAAGAAACCGCTAACGTAGAATCGCTGACTGCCCAGGTTATTGTATGAGAGGCGGGGGTGACGCTACCCCTCTGGAGGCATACGCTTTGCGAAGGACTCGACTTGTCTCCAATGGCATAGACAAGTTGATTGCCTGAGTCGTACCATATCGACGCATCCATGACTCCCGCCGTCGAGAATACGTTTCCTGCGATATTCCAAGTCTCTCCGTTGTCAGAGCTGTAGCTGTACACCGTGTCGCTACCGTCGTAGAAGATGCTCCAGAAGTTCGTTCCGTCGTGGAACAGCTTCCTCTGGTAAGACATTGATGTGGCGTCAGACGAAGTGGACGAGTCTACAACCCAGCCTTTCATCCCTTCAATGGAAACGTTCGACGCCAAGTCCTGGTTGCTGTTCCAGTCTGTCATCTCTATGATGAAATTGATCTCTGTTGGCGAGCCTATGCTCGCTGAGGAGACGCCGATTTCCATCCTCTGAGCGTCCTTCTCGGCCTCAACACCGAAACTCAGGTCAACCCAAGCTCCGGCGACATAGGCAGATATCACAGTCGATTGGATCTCGCAGTTCACGCCTGAAACGGCCAGCGCATAGTCGGCGCCGATGGTCATCGTCCCCAGCGACACTGCCGTGCCTGTCGCCGTGGAGCGGTCGGCATCTATCCATATCTTGACATAGTCTTCCGCTGTCTTCCTCTCAGTGACTACTGGGCCCGTTCCGCCGCCAGACGACGGTATGGCGCAGACCTTCGGGATGTAGACGCCGGCACAGAGCTCTCCGCGGACGCTGAGGAAGAAGAACGCGTCGGTGGAGGAGTTCTCAGCCCCGACCTCGTCGATGTTGATGTTGTCGTTGAGGATGGGCAGGTCGTCCACGTCTTCGACGGTCTTGTTAGCCCAATCCCCGAAGGCGCCATCTATAGCTATGCTGCTGGGAGGACAGGCGCAGTATGCATTGGCGCCCTGTCCGATGATCTGGATACTGGAGAAGGAGGATGATATACTCTCCGAGGAGACTCGCGCTGACGCATACTGTCCAGGTGTGAGCTGCGAGGAGTCGACTCGCAGATCGACCGTGTGCGTCTCTCCAACATCTAGGGAGAATGCCGGTATCGCGGAGAATGAACTCACGCCTTCCAGGATTGGCGTCACGCCGTCGATGTCGCCGCCCGTCCCTTGACTGCTGAACCTGAGGCGTAACAGGCCAGCTTCCGGGTCCTGAATCAGGACATCGTTGAGCGCGACCTCCGGGACGGGCATTTGCTCGACGACAAGCAGCCCTCCTCTCATGGGGACGGCATAACTGACGCAGCTCACACCGCCCTCGTCTTGAGTGGTGAGGACCAGCCTCGTGGATTCGTTCGTCTGCACCGGCAGTCTTGCCATCGCTTCTATCTCGGCCTCGGCCACTCGGCTCGTCACAGAGCCAACTATGCGCCAGGAATTCCAGTCCAGCTGGTCCTGATTCGAGTGGAACTCGGAGACGGCCGCGGACATGACAGAGCCGTTCCATCCAAGGATGTCGAACATATAGTCCGCGCCTATGTTCGCCACGAGGTACCCGGAATCCGTCGACCCGTCCACGTCGACAAAGAGCGCGACACGTTCGGCCCTATCGCTGGCCATCAGATTCTGTTCAGTCCTAGCGTACAAGTACAGTTCGGTGTTATGCGAGCCAACGGACCATTCGACGACATTGGTCGAAGGAGACGGCGATTCGCTCATCACGGTGAAGATCGTCGAGTCATCCCAATCTCCGAAGTCACCATCGACGCTGTATGGGCTCTGGCTCCTGAGGTGCGAGAGATACATGAACGTCGGGACGATTATCAGGATCGCCACGAGAACGGCCAGGAACTGCCATCGCATCTTCGTGATGAATTGGTATCGTCTCCGGCCGGAAAGCCTTCCGGACTCTCTTCCGTTTATGAATCCTGTCCCGTTAACCATGTCCCGTCCGTTGACGGCTCCCATTCCGTTTACGAAGTGTCTCCCGTTGACCTGGCCTTTGCCATTTATTATGCCCGCGCCGTTGGACAGTCCTCTTGGTTCGGAGACCTGTCTGCCTGCTCGAGCCGTGACAACCTCTCCGCCCTTCTTGCGGATGACGGCTTGCTTGGCAATCGCCTTCGGTTTGACGATGACCTTCGCGGTTGCTGGTGAGACGACAGTCTTCTTGGGAGGGGCCTTCGCCGCCGCGACCTCAATCTCTGATATCTCCTCGAGCGGTGGGGGCGCCTCGACGAAGGCGGGTTCCGGGGCCTCCTCTTCCTCGAACTCCGCGCCGCAATGCGGGCAGATGGTCACGTCGAGGCTGACGGGGCTGTCGCAGACTGGGCAATATGCGAAGTCCTCATCCTCCACCATCTCTCCTTCGCCGTCGATGAACTCAGCTCCGCATTCAGGACAGGAGGGGTCGTCCGACTTCACCCATGTGCCGCAGATCGGGCATAGGGAATCCGACGGCTCCTCGGGCTTAGGAGGCTCTGGAGGCGGTTGCGCGGGAGGCGCATGCTCCCCTTTCATGTCGAAGCCGCAATGGACACATTTCCCGCTAGTCGCGTCGAGTGGCGAGCTACACTTGGGACAGACGGGCGCACCTTCGTCGGGCTCCATCAACTCGTCCAGCTCCTCCAGGATCTTGTCCATCGCCTTGTCGAGGAGCTTCTTCTCTGCCTTGCTCGAGAATTCTATGTAGTCCACCAGGCACGACGGGCACGAGTCAGCGGTGCTCGGGACGAGCGTGCCACAGAAAGGACACTCGAACTTGGAGTCCTTGTCAAAAACCTTGCCACAGCGAGGGCAGGCTCCCTCTAGTCCTGAGACTCTGTACCCGCATTCCGGGCACGATAGTATCTTCATTCCGCTGGGAGTCATGGTCTACCGCTTATGCTCTATGTGGGCATCGGTTGTGAGTTCGTCGTGCAATTCCGCTGTGTTGGGGGTGTTATACTGACTTACTTGCTGGCGATATATTAGTTTCTGTCCCTAATACGTGAAGTATCATTCTGGTGGAAAATCACCGTTGCGCTTAACATGTGCCAAGCCGGACGATTCCCAAGATGCCAAATTCGGCCTTGCGCCGACTCAAACCGATTCGCGTGTAATGCGACGAAGGATGGATGGCTACAAAGGATATATACGACAGGGCAATCTCCAGTCCGGGCCCGTGGGGTAGTTCGGACATCCTTTTGGCCTTCGGAGCCGACGACGTGGGTTCAAATCCCACCGGGCCCGCATCTCCTTTGATGGAGCATCACTGCCGACTCTCGGTTTTCTCTTCCTTTCTCTGGTCCGTGTGTATCGTGGGTTCGTCCCACTTGAAAAACTTCTGGCACGTTTCCGGTCCAAGGTCTACATCGAAGAGCTTCGTCTTCTTCGCGTATGCCAGGGAGAAGACCAGCGCGATGATACCGATTAAGGCCAATGCCGCGGCAAAGCTGGGTTCGAGCACGAAGCTCTCAGTGATGTGTATACGGAGAGTATCCCATATTGGGTCGAGAAGGCTCTCTCCCTTCGTCAGGTGCGCTCCGACTGATCCGGTTGCGCCAGTGATCGCCATCGCTGCGATTGCGACGAGCGTGTAGACGGTCGCCATGGCTGGACATGTCCACAGTCCTCTACCGAACCTCATCCTGATGAACACGACCATCGACCACAACGCCACTGAGAAGAGAGTGAGCGTGATCTTGTTGCGCACTTCCTCGGATAGGAGGAGGTCCTCCTGTGGCCATGCGTACATTCCAGTCCACGTCGAGAGGAACAATCCTATGAGCCCACCGACGGCCGCCACATAGCCCGTCGCCTCGGCGTATCCTCTCACCTTCAGAGCGAGGTTGACGAGGCTCTTTGGGAATCGTTCGCGATGGGCCACGACGACCTGAGATAGCGCGACGGCTACTATGCAGGCAAATGCAAGCGTCAACA
>JBFFML010000004.1:0-103373 GCA_041554135.1 Thermoplasmata archaeon
CGCCCCTATGGCCTTTTCTCACGAAAGGGGGTTGATTGCCCCTCACCGAACCTCTTACCTACTAGTCAAGCTCATTGAGCAGCTGACCTTGCATTGCCAGAGAACAGCCAACTATTATCTAAACGGTTGTAGTTCATTGAAGTGAGGGACAGCCTGCCAAGAGAGGAAGTCAAGACTAGGCTCATGCTCTATGGGACGAAGCTCTTCACTATATGGTCTAGCGGAACTGAAACAGGCGGGAGTATTGGCGTCGCTTGGGGAAAGAGGAATGTCCATGTGACGATGTGGATGAAAGATGATGTCCTCAACTGCCATATCACCGATGATGATCAGAAAGTCTGGGAGCGGACGATGACACTGGCGGAGTTAGAGGCAGTCGTGAGGAAGATGCAGAAGAAGTGTCTGGGCCGCTGGAGCAGAAATGAGAAGATAGTCATACTGAATCCTGCAATGTTGGACGCATGGACAAGGAATTCGACTACTGATTCCAAGGGCAGTCATATCGACCTCGCTGGCTACATCGACACCATCCTTCCCGCATTCCTTGACTCGAACGCAACGCCCGTCAGGATAAGAGATGCCCTTGGAACATCTGTCCTCTTTGGCCTTCAGCGTCATTGGTTCGACTGGTACATTGTGATGGCTGAACCATCGGGTGAGATCCTGCGATGGCCAATCGACATTAACAAAGGTCCTCTGAAGAAAGTCGTAACAATCCAAGGACTTCGCAGGTACTTCAAGTACATCGATAAGCAAGGCTTCTTTGAGTATATTGCCCCATCACTCGACAATGAGGCGATAGAGCGATTGACTGCAGAGATTGAGCTGACGGCAGCCAGAGTCGCAGCCGCAGACAGGCAAGCAATCCATGACTCTGTGACAGACGGCAATCGACCCGAGGAGCTGGATAAGGGGGGAGGGGGGTAGCGCTACTTATCTAGCTACATCGTCGTGATGACGGTGAGATCGAGTATGAATCGGGAAGAGCCAGAAACGGATAAGAGTACTATCTGCCGCAATCTGTGAAGAATGATAGCCAGTATAGGAAGCAGCAATCTCTCACGATTCTGCATCCGCCGGCTTGCCCATTTCCTCAAGCCTGCGTCTCCAAACCCGTTCCCAATCCTCGGCCTCCTTCTTGGACAATCTCATCATATCATTAGGGTCGATGACAACGATTGGAAATGCCAGATGCCTCATTCTTGCCTTGTCTATTGGAGACTCTCTACCGAAGTAGGCCTCAGCGCCCATTCTCACATAATCTCCTTCCTGTATCTCATTTGACCGTTCCCAAGCGTCGTGGAACTCTAATGCTAGACTGTTCGCCCTTTCGACCAACTCTTCTTGAAGCCTCGGCTCAATTCTGGATTCCGTCCAATCAGATAGGCCGAACACGGTCACAGTTCCATACACCTTGCAGTCCTTCTTGCCGTAGCCCTTGAGCTTCTCGATGGCTCTTAGTGGATTCTCTTGAATCATGGGCTTATCCTTGGAGATTGAATAGTGAATCACCTTTCGTCTTCGAATGCCCCTAGAATCAGACTTCTTGGCTGTTATAACGCCTTCGTCGAGTAGAGTTCGACATCGGTTCCATATCTCCTGATCCGGGCGCTTGACCTTTGACAAATACTCAACCAGTGTAGGGTCAAAGCGTCCCAGTGCTATGAGTTCTTCCCGAATGCTGAATGGCCATGGCCTAGCCGGATTCGCTTCGCGAAACCCAAATATGAACGCAAGGTCGCTTGCCGCCAGGCCTTTCTTCATCTCCTTTCGGTCTTGAATGCTATACTGCTCATCATTGCTGAGCTGATGATTGAGGTTCTGAAGTGCCATCAGTATAGTCTCGTTGAATCGTTGGGAATTGAGATCATCTCGTTTATTCCAGTTGTCGCGGCTTGGCATCTCCCCAGGAGTCTGCCTATTCACTTTTGGCATATTACATGACCTGTCTTATGTAATGTAAATATCGAATATATAGAAGGAATGCGGAAGAATGGAACATGAATTCCACAACGCAGACTCAGATAATGATGCACTTCGTGTGTCCCAAACCCTTGTATGATATGTTGGCGAAGGAGGCAGCGAGGTCCGGCAACAGCCTCAGCGCAACGATCCGAATCGCGCTGATTAGTTTCCTCGATCCGATAGGATGTGATGAGCCGTGAATTGGTATGGCGTCATACATGGAGTCATACCTGTTTCTCCAGCACTCCATTCATCATTCAACATCAGCAGGAGGTAGATATGAAGGCAAACATCAGAAGCTCATTTACACTGACACAGATACATGATGACCTCATTCGGCATGTTGCTGAGACTTCCGGCGTCAGTGCTTCGGAGGCTCTGCGCCTAATCTGCGACTGCGCTATCGATATGAATCCAGACATAGCCAAGCACCTCCTAGAGAAAGAGCAACGGTTCAAGAAGCTCGAACTCAAGAGCATTGAGCAAAGAATAGCGTCAGCAAAGAATTCCGACAAAGACAACCCATTCAGAAGGCTCGCTCAGCTGAGGAAGCAGGACAAGTCATCCGATGTACGGACGCTTGACGACATGTCCCCAAAAGAGATAATCGCAAACTACATCGATGATGTGGGCAAGAACACGCCGAGCGGTAAGATAGCGAGAGAGCGAATACAGAATGCATTGAAGGATAATCCTGAGCTACTGGCCGAGCTTCCTGAGGATAAGAGGCAACTGTTCGAGCCTGGAGGTGGCGAATGACCATCTCCCTTCGATCCGTCAAGATGTTGATGCTTAGCGTCAGCCCAGGCAGGAAGATCTCAGCCGATGCTGCGAGCCTTCTCAAGGTCTACCTTGAGAAGAGAGCCAAGGAGATAACATCACACGCTTCGAACATCCATGACGCCGAGAACGCCATGTGCGATCAGATAGGTGCGAGGCGAAAGAAGATACTGGCTCTACGGCACATCAAGATGGCAATAGATGGGAAGTATCCCGCATTACAGGAGGAAGGGCGTGACGATTCGGAACATTAATCAGGCCCTCGACAATTCCCCATGTAATCGGGATAGCGGGCAGGTATTGCACTCAATTGTTCGTTCACCAAACAGCTTTTGGGAGCTTTGCCTGCCCGCCTCGAAAACTTATATAGCCAGGGACTGCGTTTTAGGGTACGGTGAACGAACATGAGTGCGAACACGCAGTCTGTGAGCAGTGGAACGACTCCGCCTTGGGTCGAGGAGGAGGTGGAAGCCTTCCGAGGTTTGCTCAAATCCGAGAAGAAGGCGAAATCTACAGTTAGGAAGTATCTGAAGACACTGAGAATGTTCCTGATCTTCGTTGGAAAGCCAGCATCACAGCTCACGAATAATGAGATGATGGCCTGGAAGGTAGATCTTGCAGAGCGATACGACGAGAATAACTCAATGATACCTGAGATTGCGGCTGTGAATAGGTATCTCGAAAGCGTCGCAGATAGAAAGGACTTGAAGGTTAAGCAGGTCAAGAGGATCGAGAAGGACATTGTGTGCCTTACAGAGGCCGAAGTGAAAGCGATTTTAGACGAAGCACGAAAGACGAGAGTCGGGACTGAAGGCTACACAGAGGATTTCGATTTCTCCAGAAGGAACTACGCCGCAATCTGTCTGATGTACTACGGAGGGCTAAGATCGGAGGAAGTGGCGAGTGTGCGAATATCTGGACTTGACCTTGACAAGAAGAGGCTGAGAGTGACCAAGGGCAAAGGAAATGACTATTCGAATGTGAACATTACGGGCGAAGCAGTATCAGCGATTCGAGATTACCTGGAGAACGGAAGGCCGTCACCATCTCCAGGGATGGAGGATTATCTCATGCTTTCATCAGGGGGCAAGCGCATTCCGAGGAACGCCCTCTGGAAGATGGTCAAGATAACGGCTTTCCGAGCTGGCATCGAGAAGAATGCCTACCCTCATATCTTCAGACACTCGATGATCACGCACATGGCTGAGAAAGGGTTGTCTGCACCTTTCATTAAAGCACAGTCACGGCACAAGAAGCTGGACACTGTCCAGAAGTACATTCACCTTTCACACAAGAGTGTCAGAGACGAATATGACAAGGTGTTCGAACCGTCCTCTGAGCCTGATAGGTTACCTGCGCCTGAGAAACCGCCAGAGAAGACTGAGATTGATCGTCCTGGGGATGATCCAATCGATCTCAGGGAGCGAATACTGCTTAAGTACCTCGACAACGAGATTTCGGACGAAAAGCTCGAAAGATTGCTGTTTCTCGTGGACCAACAGCCTGGGAAGGGTCAGAAGAATGGTCGAGAACTGATGCCTGGATATATCTAGTTCATTCCATCCTCTGCATCTGGTAGTCCGGCCTATCCAGCATAAGCGTGGAGTGTAACGACTCGGCAAAGTCTATGGTAGTGGACAGCATCAAGGAGTTGGTTCGATGAGCCATAACGACCTGGAATGCACAATAGAAGAGGCAAAGAGCATCTGCCGAACGCTTACAAGACACATCAGCAACCTATGCGTCGCATCCGATAAGCTGATGACGCCAGCAGACGACAATAAACGCAACCTCACTTTGCGCCCTGCATATGTCTTGACGCTTCTGGCACTGGAGGAAACTGGCAAGATGTTCAAGATTTGGCAGGTTGCGGCAGACATGGAGCGGGATAACCCTTCCGGCAAGGTGCAGGTGGAAGACCTTTTCAGAAACCACAAGCTGAAAGGAGGACTCGCCGGTGACTTGTGTTGCCAAATGCTGGACTATGCTGTCGGCGCTCTTGACAATCTCCAAAGATACAAGCAACAAGAAGACTCCGACTACGAGAGCATTGAGTCTCTGAAGACTGATTTCTCAAAGGCTGCTGCACATCTCAAAGAAGTCTATGTGTCATTCAAGACAGAGAGAGAAATCGCAATGTATGTCTCAGCCGACAATGACGCTCAATGGAATCAAAGGATTCAGATTGTATCTGAAGTCATTGGATCTGAAGAAGCCTTCCTCTGGTTCGTGGCGAACATGGCAGACTCGTATCTGAAAACCGAAGGCAGTTTCAATCTGGCCATCAATGCGCTGTCGGATATTCGAAATGGAGTCGCCTCGGACAATGCCTATGCCTTCTTCGGGAGGCTACTGCTAGGCTTCGGAGCGGAAGATTAAGGCTAGGATACAGTTATGGTGGAGGGCGTGGAATGGGTTGCTCGATGTGGTGAACATAAGCGACCTTTCTGTTCGCCTCTCCTTATATAGTTTAAGTGCCAGGTGAAGGACATAAGCCCCTTTCTGTTAGCCCCTTACGGGGTTGATGGCATTCGACTATGCGCTCTACCCGCCGACGATGAGAAATCGATCCGGCCGTTTGAGCTTGCTCCAGTGGGGAGTCGCCGTTTCATCAAATCCTCGGGAGATCTCATCCCCAGGGGAATCATCGCGTTATCCCGAGGCTGTGCCGTTTCTGTGCCCTTGCCAGGACTCTCGCCCTGCTGCTAGTGCAGCCCACCTTCTCTCGGAGAGGGGACTTTCCTCAGCTGGCCCGCGAATATCGCAGGCCTACCGTCAGCCATCCGCCTTCTCCTGGCAATCACAGAACTACGCTAAGGAAGTATAAAGGCATTTGCCTACTAAGGCCGACTCAGCGGGCGCACAGCGCTCCAAGGAATCTGTGCTTCTCGTGATACCTTTGATGATACTCCTCCGCGAGGTGGAACTCAGGGGCCTGACGGATCTCGGTGGCCACTTCCCTCTCTCCACACAGTCTCCGCCTGTTGAGGCGATCACGAGAGGCGATGGCCTTCTCCATCTGAGCTTCGCCATGGCAGAATATGGCTGACCGGTACTGAGTGCCAACATCGGGCCCCTGCCGGTTGCGTGAGCACGGGTCATGTACCTTCCAGAACACATCGAGGAGTTCCTCGTAGGACACGATAGCCGTGTCGAAGACGACTCGCACGCATTCAGCGTGGCCGGACTCACCGGCGCAGACTTCTTCGTAGGACGGGTCAGCCGTGTGTCCGCCGCAGTACCCAACTGTGGTATCCAATACTCCCGTCACTCTGCGGAACGCCGCCTCAACGCCCCAGAAACAGCCAGCTGCGAATATGGCCTCCTCCTTCATAGCGACCTCCCAGGTTAGTCCGTCTTCAGCTCGACTCCGACCTCGTTCCTCCTCAGGAAGCCAGGGACGAATGGAGGGTTGTACCGCATCAGGAACGTCTGTCCCGAAGGCCGGAGGCCTCTCATGCGAAGCTCCTCGAGCAACTCGAGCTCCCTGGCTGCCACATGCCCCGCCCTCGCCCTACCGCGGAACCTCAACGTGGCGACCGTCCTCTCAGGCACCCCGACGATCGCGACTCTGCTGTCATCTGGTACGGGCAACGAATCGACATCACGTCCTTCCGGCATGACGAACGAGAACGACCGTGCTGAGGAGACGACGGGCGAGGTCATCGGCAACCTCTCGGACGGCCCACGAGCCGACATTACTGGCGTCGTCATCGCAATGCGTCTCGCAGAGCTGTTGCCGCCGTTTATGAAATCGAACAGCAACCGAAAAGCATCGTAATCGCCCATCCCTTCCACGGTCGCCAAGGTCATCCTGGGATAGCGCCTCAGCTCGACTTTCCCGCTCCTTGATATGACGGCGTATTCTACTCTCTCGACCATGTTGGTGTTATCGAACATCAGTGAGCTGGTCTATTGCCCTTTCCCCAAACATGCTCAGCCACGGAAGGCATCGGCGCCGTACGAAGGCTTGCCCATGCTCCTGTCAGTCACCGTAGACTTGGTCTGGAACAAGGATGTCCCGAAACAGGCCTTTAGCCCTCATCCTGCATCTCACGTCATAACACATGTGACATGCGTCCGCGTAGGAGCGCCGCGTCCTTATGCCGTGCTTCTTGGCGAGCGCCGCGGGACCGCCGAGGACGAGAGGCCCGATGACCGGGTGCTGCTCGCACGCCTGTCTTGACATCATCTCCTTCAGGGGCTTCTCCCGCAAATTGCCCATCGATATCCCCTGACAGAACAGGACGTTGCCGTATGCGTCCACGTGCACTCTTCCTATGTTTGGCGGCTCTTCGGGGCAAGAGCTGAACGCCGCCGGAGGCCTACCATCGACGCTCGGAGCGAGCTTCTCGGCTGCCCTTCCTCGGAAGAAGATGCTGCCCTCCTCTTCGTCCGCATCGGCCTCTCCCGTGTAGCATCTGATCCCTTTCACGCGCAGTATGCTCGATTCCAGGCCGAGGTCGCCGGCGACCTTAGAGGCGTTTCCGACGAGGCGGTTGCTCTCCTCGTATCCGTGGTGCTCATCGGCGCTCACGCTGATGTCGGAGACCCCTATGTCCGCAAGCGGTTTCAACCATAGGAGGGCGGCTCTCTCGTCATTGGCCCAATAAGCGTTGCTGACCACGCCGACATCGTATCCCGCCTTTCGAGCGAGTTCCGCAGCCCTCAGGAGCAGAGGATAGAACAGGAACGGCTCCCCACCTTCGAAGCAGATGGAGGTGATGGACCCGACCTCCCCCGCCTGCCTGAGTATCTCCTCGATGAGGTTCAGCGTCATCGTGCCAGGGGCTTGCGGGCCGCTCCATACGAAGCAGTGTTCGCACTCGCCGTCGCACTTGTAGGTCAGCAACAGATGCAGGGACTTAAGGTCGATCGCATCGTCGGACATAGTCGGTCACCGCAGACGCCCCGTCCTACCGAAACATATCGCACGCCGACTATTAAACAGGCCCGTACACGCCAGGCGTGTCAGACGTTCCGGACTTCTCCCAGGAGATGCATGTGGGGATACGCGATGCCGACATTCGGATCGGCCATGAACTTCTCCCATATCAGCTCCGTGATGTCCGATTTGATCTTGCGACGCTGCTCCACCGGGCAGAAATAAAGGATGAATATGTTGACTCCGGAGTCCGCGAGCTCCATCCGAAGCTCCGGCTCCTTGAGCAGAAGCTGGTGCAGGTCGCGTATCTCGATCCTCCGCTTGTAGCGCTCGTAGTTCTGTTCCATCAGGGAACCTACGACCTGTTTCGCAGACTCGATCATGTATCGCTTGGCGAGTTCGATGTCGCTCTCGTATGTCACCAGGTTAACGATCTCGTCCCAGATGAACGGGAAGTCCTTGGTGTAGTTGAATATGGGTGACGAGAGCACAAGACTGTTCGGGACCGTCACTATCCTGCCTGTGAAAGTGTCGCCTTTCATCCACTCGCCGAACTCCCTCAGCTCGGTGTACATCGTCGTCACGTCCAGCACATAGCCGTTCGCGCCTCCGATGGATACGCGGTCTCCTATCCTGTAGACGCGTCGATAGGATATCAACGCCCAGCCGACGATGTTCAGCAAGGGCTGCTGCATGACGAACGTCAGAGCCGCGCCGATGAGGCCGATGTACAACACGATGTCCCTCGTCTCGCCTATCACGCTGAACACGATGACGCTCAGCATGAGTATCCAGATGGCGTATGTTATGAGCTTCCACATGGACCTGGCGCGGGCATGACTCTCCACTCTTGTGACGGTGATCTTCTCGAAAAGGCCGCCGAGGAAGTACAGGAGCAGCCACGTGAGACAAATCGCGACTGCTGCCACCAAGAGCTTCTGAATATCGCCCGTCGAGTCGTCGATGTACAAGAAGGGTAAGACATCGTACAGCAGCTCGGCCAGTACGATGAACAGGGCGCACAGGACGAATACGACTGCTATTGCTCTGCTCGTGTGCCGTTCTTCGCGCTCGCTTCTCTCTCTCAACTCATCGCCAATCGGGCTATCATCGATATATGTCTTACGAGGCTCAAGGTGTCAATCGAGAGGCCACTAGCTTACCGAACTCCTGAGCCTTCGCTGGCTCCCCATCGGCGATCGGCCCCTTCATGCCGTTCACACGGAACGAACCGCCGGGGGACACGATGTTGGCTCGATCGCTCCTCTTCTTCAGCTCGGCCTCCATCTTGCCCACCGCCTTCCGGAAGTCCCCGCCCAGATATGTGTCGAAGAAACCTATCGTCTTTCCAGAGAGGTCGTTGGCCGCGATACGCCGTATGGTCTTCTTGACGCTCCTCGTGGGCCCGCCTATGTGATTCGGCCCTCCCACAAGGATGGCATCGGCTTCCCGGAACTCGCTTTCTTGTACTTCCTTCAAACCCTTGACGACGACATCGCCAACCCCTGAGGCTTTCAAGCCTTCCGCTATAGCATTCGCTATCGTCCTCGTGTTACCATGGACGGTGTCGTAGGTTATGAGCGCCTGCGCCATATCCATCTCTCCGGCGCGGTGAATGTGTTAGCGTCCCAAAACCGTTTCTACATCATCCGGAAGCCTTTTCGTGACGTCAGGCGATGTTACCTACATGAAGAAGGTGAGTCGAGGGGACGTCCTGGGCTCCTCCCCGGAGGGGACGAAGGGAGTCGTGTTCAGAAAACTAATCGCGGAGAACGTCGATGCCCCGAACTTCCACATGAGGCTCTTCGACGTGGCTCCTGGGGGCAACACACCCAAGCACACGCACGATTGGGAGCATGAAGTCTACGTCGTAGGCGGCAGGGGGAAGATAGTCCTCAGAGACAGGGATGTGCCTCTTGCGGAAGGGGACGCCGTCTTCGTTGAGCCAAACGAGCTGCATCAGTTCGTCAACGACGGCGACTCGCTCCTTCGGATTATATGCGTCGTGCCGAGGCCAGAAGACTGACGACATCAGCTGAGTCCCGAGACTGTCGTCACGGCGTGAAGACCCTCTGATAGTAGCCGCCGGACAGGTACGCGACGAACGCCTTCCCCCCGATCATGACGTCGAAGCGGATACGCTCAGGTGAGCGCGGGTCGCCCCCGACCCTGAAAGAGCCGTCATGGAGCGGGGTAAGTGGCTCCTCGTCGTTGGAGGAGTCGATGAACAGGAGCCTCCCCTTCCTTCCCACTATCCTGAAGTTCGTCAGCCAAGGGTTGTGAGACCTGTAGTGGCCCTCCAACGCGCTCCACTCCGCCGGGGCACACTCCTCGGTGTCGTCCTTGACCCTCGGTTCCAGGTAGTATACGTCCGGGCCGCACACGGCCTCCGTGACCTGCCCACCCTCCCTGACGAACTTGAGGGGGAATAGCCTGAACGATCCGTGGTCGAGCACGAACGAGTCCTCGCGGATGCCCTCTAGACCGAACGACTCGCCGTTCACGCTCGCCACGAGCATCCCTTCCGACGCGGTGACGGTGATCGACCCCTTCTCACCGGAGTATGTGCCGACGAACTGCGCCGGATCCTTTGGCACGAAGGCATGCCTATGAATCTCTGCCTCTGGCAAAGGTCCGCCCTCCGCCGCGGCCCTGAGCGTGGACATGGCGTGCCTCGACATCGTCTCCGGCTCCGCGATGCAGTTGGTCATCACGATCATGCCGAGACCGAGGTCCATGTCAGCGAGGAGGGACGATGTGAATCCGACCATGCCGCCCGTGTGCCATATCAACAGGTGGCCGTCGGCGTCCTCGATGTTGAGGCCGTATCCGTAGTGCTCGCCGTGGAAGCTGTCTGTGGGCTTCACGTATCGCCTAGTCAGCAGATCGAAGCTCTCCTCCGAGATCACGCGGCCGTCAGGGCCTTCCCCGCGGCAGAGGAGCATCCTCACGTACGCCGCCATATCCTCGGGGACCGACGATATGCAGCCATCGGCGGTGTTCCCCTCGAACCATGGCGCCGGAGCGAGTGGGGCACACCTCCGGACGGGCCGGTCGTCCAACATCGCGGTATACCCCACCGCCGTCGCACCCCGTATGTCGTTGGTCAACGCAGCGTGTGTGCGCGACATGCCGAGGGGCTTCAGGATGCGGTCCTCTATGGCGACATCGCACGGCTTTCCAGTGACCGCCTCTATCACCAGCCCGACCGCTTTGTATCCTGTGTTGGAGTAATGGAACAGCTCTCCCGGAGGAGCGCTGGCCTCCAGGTTGCGCAGCTCCCACACCTCGGTCTCGCCCGCGATGGTCGCCTCGGAGCCCATCGGAATGCCGGCGGTGTGGGTCATCAGGTGATGGAGGGTTATCGGGCCATACCTCGACCTCACCTCGAACCATGGGATGTATTCTTTCACAGGCGCGTTCAGATCCACCTTGCCCCGCTCTCGTAGCTGCAGCAGCAGGATGGCGGCGAAGCTCTTGCTTATCGACCCTATCTGGAACAACGTGTCGTTCGTGACAGGCGTCCGCGAGGAGACATCCGAGAATCCCATGGCCCGCACATGCAGCGTAGCGCTCCTGTCCGTCACGGCCAGCGAGAGCCCCGGCATGTCTTCCGCGCTCATCTTCTCCGTGAAATACCCGTCCAGTGCCTCGAGAAACTCTTTCGCATCGGTCATGGCCGATCACCACATATGCGGAACGCGACGCTCCCCATGGTCTATACCCCCTCCTTCCCAAATAGTATGTCCAGGCATTCATCGAACACATGCGTGTGCCTATCGACGTCCTCCTCGGTGAGGGTCGGGGACATCAGCGCCATATTGTGGAACGGCGTGAGGAGTATGCCGCGGTTCAACGCCATCAGGTGTAGCAGCTTCTCAAGCTCCGCGTCCTTGGCCTCCTCCGCCTCCCTGCCATTCCTCGGGGGTCGCGGGAGGAAATGATACTCCACACGTACGCCGAGGCGGGTCACGTGCCACGGGGCTCCGTGACGCTCGATCGCCTCGCGCACGCCCTGCTCGAATCGTTCCGCCAAGGGCGTCATCCGCTCGAACGATTCCTCCGTGATGACGCTCTCCAAGGTCGCCCTCATCGCGGCGACGGACAGGGCGTTGCCGGAAAGGGTGCCACCGAGGCCGCTTTCGTCTGTGCCGTCGTCGAGTATTCGTTTCATCACCGCGCCCGCGACGTCCTCGCTGATCCCGTATGCGGCCGCGGGGATACCGCTGCCTATCGGCTTGCCTATGGTGAGAATGTCCGGCTTCAGGCCGTGCTCGCGTGTGTAGCCGCCAGGGCCGCAGCATATAGTGTGCGTCTCGTCGATAATCAACATCGTACCATGCTTGGCGGTCAACGCTCGCAGGGCGTCATGATATCCCTGCTCCGGCAGGATTATCCCGCGGTTGGTCATCGCTGGCTCGCATAGGACGCATGCGACATCCCCGGGCAGAAGCGCCGCCTCCAGCGCCGCCGTGTCGTTGAACTCAACGACCCTCGTCGTGACAGAGGGGTCGACTGGCGGGCCGATATTGCCAGACCTCGGCACGACCCTTCCGCCGTCGAGGTCGATTAGGGTCTCGTCGACCGACCCATGGTAGCATCCGCGGACGACGAGGATGATGTCTCGGCCCGTGACCTCACGCGCCAAGCGGATTGAGAACCTGTTGGCGTCCGTCGCCGTCATGGCCACCTGCCAATATGGCAGACCGAACCGCCTAGCCAGCTCCTCAGAGACCCAGATGGAGTCCTCAGTGGGCAACATCATCGTGATCCCCTTCGCCACCTGGTCGCGGACACGCTTCACGACCGCTTCAGGTGAATGGCCGAACATCGCCCCTGTGTCCCCAAGGCACATGTCGATGTATTCATGACCGTCGACGTCCCATATCCTGGACCCCCTCGCCTCACGGGCGAACAGCGGATACGGTCCAGCCCATCGGACCATCCAGTTCATCGGCACACCTGCCAGCAATGATGACTTGGCCCTCTCGAAGAGGGCCTGTGACCGGGGATGCTCCGACACGAACAACGCTGTCTCGCTTCGCATCAGTTCCGCGATTCGTTCTCTGTTGGTATGCATGGCAGTCACCTTCGGCATGCGGGAGGTCGATGTCGTCTGTTGGCAAGCGCGGGGACTCAGGCCCTCGTCTTCCCGGCGAGTATGAATATGACATCCTGCCTCGAGATCACACCCACCACCCTGCCGTCCTTCACGACGGGGAGACAGTTCACGCTCGTGTCGGCCATCAGCTTGATGGCCCTGTCGAGCGAGTCCAGCGGGCCGAGCCCGAGTACCTTCTGGTTCATGGGCAACAGCGACGAGACGGAGCTGTCCGTCACGGCCCTCGTAGCCAGGGAAAGCTCCTTAGTCTCCTCCTTCTCCCTGGTCTCGTCGTCGGCGTCGGGCTGGGTCGTCTCCCTGAGCGACTTAGCTCTCCGGAACCTCTCCATGATGCTGCGGTTGATGTCGGACATACTCAGCATCCCGACGACGAGTCCTTCGTCGTCGATCACGGGGGCGCTCGAGATGTCTCGTTCCATGAGCTTGAGCCACGCGACGCGTATCTTGTCCTTCGCGTTCAGCGTGACGACCTCGCGGACCATGACGTTCTGAACGCTCATTCCCCGTATCCTAGAGACATCCGTCCTGACCACGCTCACGGCTTCGGAGACATGCCCGTCTGGGTCTCTTTCACCGCGCTCTCGAAAAGGTCTAGGCCCTTATCAAGCTGTTCCTCCGAGATGACGAGCGGTGGGGCTATCCTGAACACGTTGCCGTACATGCCAGACGTGATCATCATGAGCCCCTTCCTCCACGCGAGGCCCTGTATCTGAGGCACGAGGAGCGGGTCTTTCGTCTCCTTGTCCTTGACCATCTCGACGCCTATCATGAGGCCTCTGCCTCTGACGTCGCCGATTATCTCGTACCGCTCCTTCATCTCCTCCAACCGCCTCATCGCGATGTCGCCGAGGACCTTCGCCCGGCCAGCGAGGTCGTTGTCCAGGATCTCCCTGACATGGGCCAGTCCAGCGGCCATGCTTATGCCGTTCCCCCCGAACGTCGACGAGTGCGACCCGGGTCTCCAGACGTCCATGACCTCCCTCTTCGCGACGATCGCGCCAAGAGGTATTCCGCCCCCCAGGGCCTTGCCGGTTATCAATATGTCCGGAACGGTGGAGGTGGAGTTGCACTCCCATGTCTCCCCGGTCCTGGCCAAGCCGCACTGGACCTCGTCCGCGACGAGCAGCATTTTGCGTCTGTCGCACAACTCCCTCAACCTTGGCATGAACTCCTTGGGCGGGACGATATAGCCTCCCTCGCCCTGCAACGGCTCGACGAACACCGACGCCAGACTGCCGCTCGGTCCGCCGAACTCCAGGATCGCCTTGTCGAGGTAGTCCATGCAGAGCATGTTGCACGCTGGGTACTCCTGCTTGAACCAGCAGCGATAACAGTAGGGATATGGCGCGAAGAACACGCCGGGCGCATAGGGACCGTGCCTGTACTTGTATTTCACACGACTCGCCATCGCTAGGGCGTTGCCGACCCTGCCATGGTATGACCCCATGAAGGCCACGTGTTCGTGGCCCTTCGTGTAATACCTCGAGAGCTTGATCGCGGCCTCGACCCCCTCGGCGCCGCTGTTGCCGAAGAAGGTGCACTCGAGAGACCCGCCAGGCGATATCTTCGCGAGAAGCTCCGCGAAATCTGCTTCCTTGTCGAAGTAGGCGTCGTTCGCAAGAGAGTGCGTGAGCTCCTCAGCCTGTTTCTGGATCGCCTCCGTAACCCTGGGATTGGACCATCCGGCGTTCATGACGGATATGCCGGAGCTGAAGTCGAGGTAGGCGTTGCCGTCGGCGTCCATTATCGCAGAGCCAGAGGCCCTCTTCATTGTGAACTGGAACAGTCGGTCGTAGGCGTGCGACACGTACTTCCTGTCCTTGTCGATTATCGCCTTGCTCTTAGGCCCCGGTGGAGGTACTTTGAGGCTCGGCACATCCCTCGCCCAATCCTCGACCCAATCTGGCAGACTGAGATCCATGGTTTACACCTACTGGGGAAAACAACTGCTGGATGCTGGCTTCCCCGGCAGGGTGACCGAGGACAATCGATATTAATGTTCCTGGGAAGGAGCCCGACGTATGCGCTCTCAGCGAGCGCGGACGCATCGCGCCTCGCTGAATCACAGGATCGCAGGCTCTGCGGAGGGCTCAGTGTTTGAGAAGAACAGAAAAAGAAAAAGAAGAGGGGGGAGGAAGTTGGTGAGTACTGATTTGTGTCCTTGGGTTCATAAGCACTCCGTATCTCGACCTTCCGAGGCGTCAGAAAGCTTTGGGAACATTTAAATAAAAATTATCATCTGCTTGCGCCATGTCATCCATTGTAGCTCTTATTAGTACATCGGTTGCCTGCTTGCCAGAAAATCATCCGGGATGGCCCTGCGCCACGACCCTGAGCACCTTGTACAACACGCGCGGTACCTCGTCGAATCCTGAGACCTCGTACATGTGGCCGCCTCCTGCTGCGGCTATCGACTCGCAGACTCGCGGCTGGCAATCGTGGCTGTGCGTCATGACGACGAAGAGCCGCTTGAAGGATGATGCCGCCTGGAGGGGGTCCCTGCCAACAGTGTAGTTCCCATCGGTGATGAGCACTCCCACCTGGTTCCTCGTCCTCGACCTGGAGAGCTCGTCATTCCCCTTCTCCAGCGCCAAGTCGATGTTCGTGTATCCCGTCGCGCTGAACTCGAGCAGCTTCAGCACGAGATCGTCCAGGCTCAGTCGCTGGTCGAGCCTCTTCACGACCTTGGGCCGGTCATTGAAGGTGACCAGAAGGAAATCCACCATCTTCAGCCTGAACGCCAGCACGGCTATCGCCGCTGACGCGACGGCCAGCTTGTCCCCGCTCATGGAAAGGGACGCGTCCAGCATCAGGGCTACAGACAGGTCCTTCGGCTCCCTCTTCTCCACGATGATGTCGGCGGCGTCCGCCTTCTTCTTGCCTGCCATGCTCTCGATCGAAGACTCGAGGTCGATCTCCGAGTCGTCGCCTGGCGAGAACGGCCTTCTCGCCACCACCGTTGGCAGCCGGACCGGCCCGAGCAGACGCAAGACCCTCAGTATCGTGGCGCGTATGGCTATCTTCCTTGCGAGCTCCAGCGCGGCCGGGTCCGAGAGGCCTATCCTTATGCGCATATAGTTCTGCGCGACCTTCCAGCCGATGTCATCGCCTCCCAGCAACTGGTCTTCGTGATGTGTCTCCAGGAGCTTCGCGATGTCGCCGACATCGATGACCTTCGCGCCCTTCGCTGCGGAGTCGCCGCCCCTGCCCTCCTTCTTCACGTCTTCCTCCTTTCGCGGGCCATCGCGCCTGGGCTCTTCGGAGAGGCATTCATCGACTATCTGGTCTATTACCTCGACCGCGGTCGCGCGGGACTCCTCCCGCATCTCGATCCTCGTAGGGACCGCCATCTGAGCCGCCCTCCGCAACGAGTCGTCGGACGACGACATGGCGCCGGCGAGCTGTATCATCGCCATCGCCGCCCGTATGCTGGCTCCACGCCGTATGTTAGGATGGTTCCTCGTCCTGCGACATATCCAGAGTGAGCGCCTCACAATCTCACCATCGGCGTCGGGATATCGCCCTGTCAGGATCTCGAGCTCCTCCGTCTCCGGCTGGTAGTCGAGGCTTAGCAGCTCGAACCGGTCGGATAGTGCCTCGGATATGGCAGTCGTGGCCACGAACTCCCTAGGGTTCTGCGTGGCGATTATGACGAACCCCTCCTTCGCTGTCACCCGCCCGATCTTGGGCACGTCGATCATGCCCTCGTCCATGGCGGGCAGCAATATGTTCTGGACGCCTTCTGGCATCCGGTTCATCTCGTTGACGAAGAGCACTCCACCCGTCCGCATCGCTTCCGTCAGGGGGCCCGGGGCGAACGCCTCCTCAACATAACCCTTCTCGAGGACGACAGGGGGGTCGAACCATCCCGAGAGCTTCTGCTCCGTGTACCTCTCGTCGCCGTCGACGCGGTACACATGCCTGTCAAGATGGGAGGCGATCGCCGTCGCGAGCACGGTCTTCCCGACGCCCACTGGACCTTCTATGAGGAGATGCCTGTTCGTGAGTACGGCCGCCAGCCCTCGCTCGAGTTCGGCGCTCCTGCCCACTATGCCGTACTCTTCCCTTATGCGGCCGACCGCATTGTCATCATTCATGCCGATTCCGTATCCCGATACGGGACCCCGATAAAAAGCGTTCTGCATGCGTCACCGCGCGAATAGAAGAATTTAACCCTCTGTCGGGGATACCGAGACCGATAACATGAAGGTGCATTTCACCGTAGACATGGAGGGCATCGCTGGACTGGCGCATGAGGACCAAGCGGACTCCAAATGCGTGGACTTCGCCAGGATGAGGCAGCTGATGACGAACGAGGTACAAGCCGCGATAGACGGAGCTAAGGCCGGGGGCGCGAAGGAGATCGTCATATGCGACGCTCACGACACCGGGAGGAACCTGATCGTGGAGGAGTTGGACGACGATGTCGTCATCATAGAGGGGAGCTCTTACGACCTCGGCATGATGGCTGGTATATCCGAGGAGTTCGACGCCTCGTTCCAGATAGGCTATCATTCGATGCGGGACACGCACGCGGGCACCATAGGCCACACATACACGTACAGCGTCTCGGAGCTCCGACTGAACGGTGTCAAATTGGGGGAGTCGGGACTCAGCGCGGCCATAGCCGGCCACTTCGAGGTGCCGGTCGTCATGGTCTCTGGCGACCTTCATGCGGTTCGACAAGCGCAATCGCTGATCCCTGAGCTGGTGGGAGTCCCGACAAAGGAGGGTGTCGGGCTGTACGGCGTAAGCACGTTGACCCCAAAGAGGGCCTGCGACCATATCAGAAAGGGCGCGGAGGAGGCGCTCCGGAAGGTCGACAAGGTGGCACCGTACACCGTGACGAAGCCGGTCGACATGGAGCTGGAATTCACCAGGACGATCATGGCCCAGCGATGCGGGCAGATGCCACTCGTGGAGCGCACAGGGGGCAAGTCCGTGAGATACGAGGCGAAGGACATGGTGGATGCGTTCCGCGTATTCGAGGTGATGACCATGGTGTGCCAATCCGCCGGCAGAGAAGGGTTGCTGTGAGCCAGGTCGCGCGCGAATCAGGAGGTGTTCGCAATGACCGCAGATGATGGCTGCGGGAGTGTGAGGCTCGCTCCCATAACGGAGGAAGACATCAAGAGAGTCATCGAACTCTGGCGGGAGGCGGGGCTTCCGACGAAGCCCGGAGGCAGAGACACCATCGAGAACCTGACCCGACAACGCGGGCAAGCGCCCGATCTCTTCATAGGCGCCTTCGAAGGGGACAGGATGATAGGCGTCGTCATGGGAAGCGATGACGGCAGGAAGGGCTGGATCAACCGTCTCGCGGTGGTTCCTGACAGACGACGCACGGGCATCGCCGCCATGCTTCTTGAGGAATGCGAGAGGGCTTTGAGGGGAAGAGGACGGCAGATACTGTGCGCCCTCATAGAGGACGACAACGACGTCTCAAAGAAGATGTTCGAGGCCAGCGGATACCGACGCGAAGACGTGATCATATACTACGCGAAGAGGGACGCCGAAGACGTCTGACGCGGGGTTCAGCCCATCTCGAAGCCCGCCACTCCGAACACCTTGCCCGGAGCCGCGTCGTACCTGGATTCCCCTCTGACCATCAACTGAACGCGTTCGGCGTTCCTGTAAGGGTGATAGCGTCCGACGATACGTGGGACGTGCGGGTTCGCGGCGAATGGGGAGATGTCGATCCTCCCGCCACTCGGGAAAGAGCGAATCACGGAGTCCAGCAGAGCTTTGGCGTCGTCGCGGCTCCCGGACAGGCATGTCCAAGGCCCGATGTCGAACCCGATGGGCGTCCTCCGTCCAAACGCGAACCCCACCATCTCGCCTCCTCTCTCCAGCTTGAAACAGTGTTCGGGGAACTCGTCCAGGAGTCTCGTCATCAGGGGAGTGCGGTCGTCGCCGAACAGATTCCCGTCGATCGATGAGATCACATCCAGGTCCTCGCGCTCCACCCTCTCGCAGGTGGGCTTGATGCGAAGGCGCTCATCATCCTTGACGAGTACCCCGACAGCGACCAACTCATGGCCGCTGTTCCTGAACCCGAACTGCTGATAGAGCTTGCTGCCGTCGGCGGTGGCGTACAACATGGAGGACCTCGCGCCTGACGCGTCGACATCGGACAGGAAGGCGTCGAGCAGCCCCTTCCCGACCTGGAGACCCCTGCTGTCTTCGGACACGAGTACATGACCGATCATCGCAGTCGAACCGTGCCTTATGCTCGTGAGGAAGCCGCACGGCTTCCCATCGATATCCCACACGAAGCTTCCGTCAGGGCTGAGAGTGAGCATCCTCTGCAGGTCGATGCGCGTATGTCCCCAGCCCTCCCTGCATATCAGGCCGATGGCGAAGCCTATGTCGTCCAGCGTCATCCTCCTAGCGGGCATGCGTCTCCCTCATCTGCCTCCATCCCTATGCACGTCGGATATGAGAATCCTTTCATGTGGGTCCCTTCGTCTCAGGAGAGGGCCATGAACGATCCACCGCATGTTTCGTACAGCAAGGCAGAGCCTTGCTGCGCGCGATGGCCACCTGGAGTCGAAAGACCATCCAGATCATACTCGGTACGACACGTGTGAAGCTTTCGACATGTTTTTATAAGCTGTTGCGAATACCAATTGCCGGGATTGCACTCGAGATTGAGTCCATGCGGTCGGCTCCAGATTTCAGAGAGGGGACGTTGAAGCACAGCTCCGCTCCAAACGTCGTCCCTGCAGATGATGTGTTGCAGATCATTCGCCTCATCTCCCATGCGGAACCGCTCGAGTTGATCATGGAGAGGATCGCCGACACAATAGCCTCAAGATTCTCGATAGACAAGTTCACGATTTGCGTCCTGGACGACACGACCGGCTACTTCACGCCTGTAGTCGTGCGCGGTTTTCCCGAGGACCAGACGCGCGCGATCAAGAGACACGCATACACCCTTGCGAGCAAGACCGAAGAGCTTGATGACGAGTCCCTCGTCGCCGAAGACTGTCACTACGTCAAGGGCGAACGAAGGACGAACATCAGCAGCGACGACTTCGACTATGTCCAGGACATCTCACGTCTGAGCGAACCTCGCGCCTCAGAAGACGAGTGGCACGAGCTCGATTTCATCGACTTCTCGATGAAGGACCGTTTGGGGAACCTCATCGGATGGGTCGAGATCGACGAGCCTCATGAAAGGCGCGCGCCCTCGCGTCATGATATCGCCGAGATACAGATGTTGTCCGGACTGCTCGGAATCGCGATTGAGAACTCCAAGACGAGCGAGGACGCGATCGAGGCGCTCAGCGAATCACGCAGGTACCTCGACCTGATCGTCCATGACATAGGCGGAGTCGTGGAACCGTTGGCTTCGCGCCTCCAGGCGATGAGCGAACGGGAGCGCACCACCCCCGAAGACATGGCGGACGTCATGACCGCAATGAAGCTGATAGGCGAGGCGAAAAGCCTAGTGGACAACGTGAAGAAGATATCGCTTGTCAGGTCAGGGGAGATCGTGGAGACATGTGTCTACGATCTCCGCAAGGTGCTCGTCAAGTGCATATCCAACGCCAAGAAGGACCATCCGACCAAAGACGTCGTCGTGGGGTTGGACTGCCCCTACGAAGTATGCAATGTCGTCGCGGACGACCTCATATACGATATGTTCTCCTTCATGCTCAGCGACGCTGTCCGCCGGAGCGCGGACGAGACGGCGGAGATAGACATAGTGATATCAAACGGCCACAGCGCCTGGAACGTCAGTATCGAGTGTTGCGGCACGGACACCTCTTCGACCAGCGCAAACGGGTACGCGAAAGACGACGGATCGGGGAGACCCCGTCAAACCGGTAACGAGGAACTGATGTCGACCTTCTTGAGACTGCTCGTCAGCAGATACAACGGACTGATGACCACGAGTCCGGATGGCGCGGGACGAACCGTGGGTTTGGCGCGCTACGAGATCGCGCTGCCGAAGGCCAAGGTAGAGGAACCCGCAGATATGGAACAGTACGGGGCGAACGGCAACGGGTTCCTGGCGAAATGACCTTTGGCAGAGGGATTATATCGTGGCGCTGACTTCAGCCTCCGATGAACTCTGGCCCCGACGTGCCTGGACGGCTGAGTGAGACGGACGACCACGAGGCAATACGAGCGCTCGCCCTGAGATCTGGACTCGAGGACGGCAACTTCGAGGACATAGTCTCGGCATATGGCTTCTACATGGCCGACGAGCTCGTCGCATGTGCCGCGCTGAAGCGTGTCGGCGACACATTCTCGGTCGAGTGGCTGTCCGTGGACGAGCAGCATAGGAAGACGGGTATAGGCAGAACGATGGTCGACAGAGTGGCAGCTGAGGCGAAGGCCCTCGGGGCGACTCGGCTCTGGGCGCTCGCCCGAGCGCCGGAATTCTTCGAGCACATAGGCTTCAGGAGGTCCTCCCCCGAGGCGTCACCAGGACCCACGTTCGCAGGATGTGCGAAGTGTTCTCAGTACGACGTCACGTGCTTCCCCAAGATCGTCGTCAAGGACCTGTGAGCGAAACGGGCCTCGGCCCCAGACCTCGGACATTATATCTATGAGTACGATTCTGTGTCGCGACAGGTGAGAAGATGACGCCCACCAGGAAGCAGATCAAGGCTTGCGCCAATAGCATGGCCGAAACGTGCAACATCCACCGCGGGGAGTGCGTGCTCGTAAAAGGGGGAGCGCACGCCCAGGACCTACTCGAGGAGATATCCCTGGAGTGTTACAGGCGCGGAGCGGTACCATTCCTCACATCCAGCTCGGACATGTTCGCGAAGGCCGTCTACGATGAGATACCCGCGTCGACGTTGGCCACCACGCCAAGGCACCTAATCGCGATGGCCAAGGAGATTGACACCCTTATCGCTGTCGAGGAGCTCGACGACCCGGCCGTAGCCGACGGCTTCCCGAGGGAGAAACTGGTCGCGCGACAGAAGGCGAACTTGCCTCTCCTGGACATCATATATCATCCGAAGAAGGGGAAGAAATGGCTGTACGCCGGCTGGCCGACCGAGGCCGCCTCCAAGCGGTATGGCGTACCCTACAAGGATCTGCAGAGGTTCATCATCGGCGGCATATCCGTCCCGCCGAAGACGCTCATGAAGATCGGCCAGGACTTCGCTAGGAGGTTCAAGGACGCCCGTTGGGTGCATGTCTGGGACGACAAGGGGACCGACTTCAAGGTCGACATAGGCAAGAGGAGGATGAACATAGATGACGGCTTCGTCAGCGAGTCGGACTTCGACATCGGCGACAGAGGGGCTAACCTGCCCGCAGGCGAGGTGTTCTTCGCCCCCAAGGAGACCGTTGGCGAAGGCACATTGTACTGTCCGATAACCCAAGACAGGATGTCGGGCAAGCTCGTCAGGGACGTCCATCTCGAGTTCAGACGGGGCAAGCTGCTCATCGACAAGGTCTCCGCCTCGTCGAACCTCGACCAGCTTGTCAAGAGCTTCAAGGAGTGCGAGAAGATGGACAGCACGAAGTACAGTCCTGTGAGGACCTCGAACCTGGCAGAGCTCGGCATCGGGTTCAACCCGAAGATCACGAAGGCGATAGGCTACATCCTGACGGACGAGAAGATACGGGGGACGGTGCATGTGGCCTTCGGTTCGAACAGGTCGTACGGCGGACGGTCCGAGTCGACCATGCATTGGGACTTCGTCAGCGCCCCCGGCGCCAACATGGATGTGGAGAGAAGCGACGGAAGGAACACGAAGGTGATGAGGAAGGGCAAACTGGTCTGAGCACCGCCTGTGACGCTCACTGACCGACGAGCGCCCTCCCCGATTCGTAAGCCCTCTCGACCGCCGCCTTCTTCCTGGGGGCCAATTCAGCGTCGTCGGTGAATCCCAGCAACACCTCACCCGCGTATTGGTAGTCTATCGCCGCGAAGAACGCCTTCACGACATGTCTTGCGGGGTCGAACACCAGCTCCCTCGAGGACCCAGCACAAGCGACGAAGAGGCCTTTCGGCCGTTCGCGGCCCTCGTAGACTCGGTTCCCGTGGACATAGCGCTCGACCCAATAGCACTGGCACCGGTCGATCATCGCCTTCGTCTGCGCAGTCACAGACATGAAGAATATCGGGGAGGCCAACACGATTGCGTCGACGTGCCTCACACGGGCGTATATCTCCTGCATATCATCCGTCTTCACAGCGCATTCCGCGTCATCATCGCAGCTTCGGCACTCGACGCACGGGTTGATACTCATCCTCGCAAGGTCCAGGCGTTCCGTCTCGGCACCCTCGCGTCTCGCGCCCTCGAGAACGGCCTCCAGAAGGTCAGCTGTGTTGCCCTCGAGCCTAGGACCGCCGAATATCCCGAGCACCTTCTTGACCAAGACCGACCAGCTCCTCATTGCGCCGACAGCCGAGAAGCGTTCCGTCCGGTTATATGCCTGTCGCCGCCGGCCCACACCCGCAAGGTTAACAAACCATCGCTGAATACCCACATGGTAGATCAAGTGTCTGAGAAGAGATTCGAGGGGAAGGTCGCGGTTGTTACCGGAGGAGCGTCTGGAATCGGCAAGGCGACTGCCGAGAAGTTCATGGAGGAAGGGGCCAAGGTGGCCATCATCGACGTGTCGAAGCGTGTCGGGGAAGAAGCGGTCTCCGAGATGAAGGCGAAGGGGTTCGACCCCCTCCTGCTGATAGGTGACGTTACGAGATCATCCGACGTGAAGAGGATGGTGAGAGAGGTCCGCGACAGGTTCGGAAGGATAGACGTGCTGTTCAATAATGCAGGGATACTCGTCGAGGGGACCGTCGAGGAGGTCTCCGAGGAGGACTGGGATAGGATAATGGCCGTCAACGTGAAAGGCGTATTCCTCATGACGAAGGAAGTCGGGCCACTGATGGTTGAGCAGGGCAAGGGCGCGATCGTCAACACGGCCTCGTGCAGCGGCCTCGTGGGAGACCGGGGAGCCATAGCATACAACACATCGAAGGGCGCAGTCGTGCTGATGACGAAGTGCCTCGCGCTCGACTACGCCTTGAAGAACATACGTGTCAACTGTGTATGCCCGGGGGAGATCGAGACGCCGATGTTCCTGCAGGAAGTGGCGAGACGGGACGTGCCCGTCGAGGAGTATCGGGCGGAGCTCTGCGACGTGCACCCGATCGGCAGGCTCGGCAAGCCGCGTGAGGTCGCCGACACCGTCCTGTTCCTCGCGTCGGACGACGCGAGCTTCATAACCGGGGCGGCGGTGTCAGTCGACGGCGGGTACACCTGTCAGTGACGGCTACTCCTCGGCGGCGAGGACCTCGACCTTCGCCCCGCTCTCGACCGCCTTGAGGACTCTGGCGTCGCCGTCCACCAAGCCCACGATGTTGCATGGGCTGTACGCGCGCGGCTCATCACCCTCGCTGACAGGCGTGCGCCCGAAGAATACCGCGAGGGCGCTCCCATCGGGCCAATAAGCAACCTCCCCGACGGCCATGACCTCCCTCGCGTCTGGCTCCAACCCTGCGGACAGAGGCGTCTCGAAGTAGACCTCGTCACCCCAACGGTTCGCGCTCGCGCTGAACGGCGCAGCGTCGAGCAGGGCCTTCACAGTGGGTGTGCCCTCCTCTCTCAATCTCACCGCGACCTCCATGTCGCCGTCGAACACGAACTTCAGCCTGGCCATGGTTCCACACCGCCTGACAACGGCCGATTGCCGTCTCAAACCAACATACGCGGCCATTCCTGCTGGGGACGCGCTACCTCTTCTTCCGACGTCCGAACAGCTTCCGCTTGACCGCCTTGATCTTGAGCTTCTGTATCGCCTCTGTCGGGTTGAGCTTCTTCGGGCAGGTCTCGACGCAGTTGAATATCGTGTGGCATCTGTAGACCCCGTTCTCGCTCTCTATCAGGTCGAGCCGCTCGTCCTTTGCGATGTCCCTGGTGTCCGCGTAGAACCTGTACGCCTTGAGCAGCGCCGCGGGGCCCAGATAGTCTGTGCTCGTCCACGCGACAGTGCATGAGGATGTGCAGGAGCCGCAGAGGATGCAGTCGATCGGCTCGTTTATAGGCTCCCGCTCCTTGGGGAGCTGTATGTACTCCTTCTCAGGATATGGCTCCTTCCCGATGAGGTACGGCTTCACGCGCTTCAGCCTCTCGAAGAACTGCTCGTAGTCCACCGCGAGGTCCTTCACTATCTTCTGGTGCGGCAACGGGCTCAGTAGGAGCTCCTTCTTGTCCGCGAACTGGCTTATCTGCGTCTCGCACGCCAGACGGATCTTGCCCCCGATTACCATGGCGCACGAGCCGCACACGCCGGCCCTACAGCAGAAGCGGAAGGCGAGTGTCCCGTCCTGGTGGTTCAGTATCTCGAACAGCGCGTCGAGGACGGTCATGCCTGGCCTCGTCTTCACGGTGTAAGTCTGCCAATAGGGTTCGCGGTCCGCCGTCGGGTCGAACCTCTGGACCTTGATGGTGACGTCTTCGCGCGCCATGTCAGTACCTCCTCGCTTCAGGTTTGTACTTCGTTATCTTGACAGGCGTGTAGGTTATCGCTGGACCCTTCGTCGTGTACACGGCGACCGTGTGTTTGAGGAACTTCTCGTCGTCCCTCTCCTTGAAGTCGAGCCGTGAGTGCGCGCCCCTGCTCTCCTCGCGTTTGAGCGCGCCGGTCGCGATCGCCTCTGCGACGTTCAGCATGCCCTCCAGCTCCAGGGCGCGTATGAGGTCCACGTTGTACAAGGTCGACTTGTTCTGGACCGTCACGCGCCCGTAGCGCTCCTTGAGTTCGCGCAGCTTCTCCAGGCCCTTGCGCATCGCGTCGCCCTCCCTGAAGATGCCCACGTTCTCGAACATCGTGATCCTCATCTCGTCCCGGATGTCGGAGTGGTTCTCGCCGCCTTTGTTCGAGAGCAAAGAGGCGATCCGCTCCTTCGTCTCCTTGGCGCACTTGTTGAGCGCCGCCTCGCCCTGCTTGCTCTCCGCCTTGGCGAGCACGTAGTCCGCGGCCACCTTGCCCGCGCGCTTCCCGAAGACGACCGTGTCCAAGAGCGAGTTGCCCCCTAGCCGGTTGGCGCCATGGACGCTGACGCAACCACACTCGCCCGCGGCGTAGAGACCTTTGAACCTCGTCGCGCCGGTGACGTCGGTGTCGATGCCGCCCATCGAGTAGTGCTGGCCTGGCTGGATGGGCACGGGGTTCTCGATAGGGTCGACGCCCACGAAGTTGATCGCTAGGTCTCGGATCCCAGGGAGCCGTTCCAGTATCTTCTCGCTGCCGAGGTGGCGGAGGTCCAGGTAGACGTACTGGTTCTCTATCCCCCTACCCTCGTTTATCTCTGTCTGGATCGACCTCGACACGATGTCCCTCGGGCCCAGCTCCATGGCCGTCGGGGCGTACTTTGACATGAACCTCTCGCCGTTCGAGTTGATGAGGTATCCGCCCTCGCCCCTCGCACCCTCCGTCATCAGTATGTTGGTCCCATAGAGCGAAGTGGGGTGGAACTGCACGAACTCCATGTCCTTCAGGGGCACGCCTCTCCTGAAGGCGGCCGCCTGTGCGGAGCCCGTGCTGATGAGGGCGTTCGTCGAGCGGGCGTATATCTGGCCGCTCCCTCCCGAGGCGAATATGACCGCCTCCGCCATGAACGACTCCAACTCCCCCGTCTTCATGTTGAGGCAGACCACTCCCCTGCACTCGTCGCCCTCGAGGGCGAGGTCGACCATGACCCGGTCCTCGTACAGCGGGACGTTCAGCTTAACGGACCACTCCCAGAGCGTGTGGAGCATGTACTGGCCCGTCTTGTCGGCCGCGAAACAGGTCCGCGGGTAGCCCGCACCTCCAAAGGGCCTCTGCGCTATCCTGCCGTCGTCGGTCCTCGAGAACGGACAGCCCCAGTGCTCCATCTCAATTATGCACGGTCCAGCCTCGCTCGTCATGAACTCGACCGCGTCCTGGTCCGCGAGGTAGTCGCTGCCCTTGATCGTGTCGAAAGCGTGCTTCTCCCAGGAGTCGTCCTTGCCCTTCGGGTTGTTTGCGAGCGGAGCGTTCACGCCTCCCTGGGCGGCGCCCGAGTGCGACCTCACAGGGTGCACCTGGGAGATTATGGCGACGTCCGTCAGAGGGGCGGCCTCGATGGCCGCCCTGAGACCCGCCAGCCCTCCACCTATGACCAGTATCTTGTGGTAGTACATCAGCCTAGCCTCCTGTTATGAACGGGAACAGGATTACGATCCCCCAGATGAGCGTCGCAATGCCGAGCACCCAGAGACCGATGTCCACGGTCTTCTTCCGTTTGGCGAACATATCGAAATCGAACAGGACGGTCCTGAAGCCGTTCAGGCCGTGCAGGAGCACCATGGCCAGCATGCTGTAGTCCACGACGACATAGAACAGCTGGTCCAAACGGACAGTCACGCTCTCGAAGGTAATCAGCGGTTCCTCTCCCGAGTGGGAGTCGAGGTCCATGAAGTGGTCCGCATACAGGTGTATCGCCAGTAGGACGATGAGCAGGACGGCCGATAGGCGTTGGAAGAACCATGCCCACGTGCCCGCGACCTTCGTCGTGGCTATGCGCTGCTCGCCCATTTAGACACCCCCTTCAGAAGGGACGAAGATGACGTCCCAGAGCGCCCACAGGCCGCCTATGATGAGCACTGCGGCGATCGCCATCACCACCCAGAATACGAGCTTCTGATGTCTTATGCCGACACCCATGTCGAAGAGCACGACCCTCACTCCGTTCATGGCATGGTATATGACGACTATGACCAGCAGGAAGTCCATCGCAACGAACAATGGCTGGGAAGTCACCTCCATGAGCGCATCGAAGTCCCCTGCGCCCATCGATGCTGTCGAAAGGAACGACAGGTGCATGAACACGTAGGCGACGAGCGCCAGACCAGTCAGTCTGTGGCCCACCCAAGCCCACATGCCCGTCTTCATGTTCGTGGGCCAGAATTCGGAGTTCTTGCCGAACAACCATCTGAAATCGGTCATCTTCATGCGAACACCTAACACACAACTATCCGTCCGTGACGATCCCCGGAGCAACAGCTGACAACAGGCATGTCCAATCCACGGGATCGCCCCCGCCCCTAGACATTTAGAACCGTACTTAAGTGTATCTAATCGAACAACTTCTTGGCGGATTCCATATGTCCGACGCCATGAGCTAGCGCCGATGTCGCAAGTTTCGATACGAAAATCGTTGTTTGCTGTCGACCTCCGGCCGTGGCTGTTTGCGGCCTTGCCGTCGTTGATATTCCAGCGGATAATCAAGGTCAAGTACGTCTACGGTCATACGACAAAACATGACGGAATCGGCGAAGTATCAGTGCAACATCTGCGGCTATGTGTACGACCCCGAGGTCGGCGACGCGACGCAGTCCGTCGAGCCGGGAACACCGTTCGAGGAACTGCCCGACGACTGGACATGTCCTGAGTGCGGCGCGGGGAAGGAAGAGTTCTCCAAGCTTTGAGGACCGTCCAATACGATTCGCCACAGTCATATGAGGGAGAACCATGAACCTCCGTCTTGCGGTGCTCGGATTCGGCAACGTGGGTCAGGAATTCGCGAGACTGCTCATCCGCAAGCGCGATTGGCTGACACACGGGGCAGGCGTAGACGTCGATGTCGTGGCCGTCGCCACGCGCTCCAGGGGAACGCTGCTCACGGACAAGACTCTCGACCTCGCCAAGGTCTTATCCTGCATGGAGGCGGATGGCACGATCGCAGACTATGGCCCTGAAGCGGTCGATCTCACGCCGACCGACATCATCGACAGAAGCGACGCGGACATCCTCGTCGAGCTGACAACGCTGAACATTGAGTCCGGCCAGCCTGCGGTCGATCACATATCACGCGCGTTGAACCGCGGGATACACGTCATCACCGCGAACAAGGGACCGATAGCCTTCGCGTACGACACACTGGAGCAGCAGGCCCGAGCCAACGATGTGCAGCTGCGGTTCGAAGGGACGGTCATGGACGGCACTCCGATATTCAACCTCGCCGAGAAGACGTTGATGGGCTGCGAAATCCTGCGCCTGGAGGGTGTCCTGAACAGCACATCGAACTTTGTCTTGTCGGAGATGGCGAACGGCAGGTCGATGAAAGACGCGATACAGGAAGCCCAGAGAAAGCGAATCGTCGAGGCGGACCCCTCGCTTGACCTCGATGGCTGGGACGCGGCCGCGAAGATCACCGCCCTCGCTAACGTGTTGATGGGTGCCAAGACGACGCCTGACAAGGTAGACAGGAAAGGCATCGGTGGTTTCGAGGGGCATGCGACAGGCGCTGCCAAGGGTGCGGAGAAGATCAGGCTGATGGCCAGGGCCGAGAAGACCGAGACCGGCGTCAAGTTGACCGTCCGCCCAGAGACCATCGACAGCCGAAGCCCGTTCTGGACGGTCGACGGCACGTCGGGCGCGCTGACCATATCGACCGATCTGATGGGGGACATAACCGTCATCGAGACGGACCCCACGATCACTCAGACGGCCTACGCCGTGTTCGCCGACCTCCTGCTCATAGCGGATTGGATGAGGTGTCGTGGCCGGTGAGCGGGCCTCACATGACCTCAAGACTGAACTCGGGCATGTCGAAATAGAAACCCGATCTGGACCGGATATCGTACTCCGCCTTGAGTATGGTGAGATGGCCCGCCTCCTCGCCTACCAGCCAGTTGAACACGCTCCTGGCCCGGTCGCTACCGACCTCCTCGCCAGCTCGCCTGTAGTACTCGATGGAGCGCTTCTCGATGTCCATCCCGAGCTTGAGCACATCGAGTTCGCTCGCCTTCGGGTCGAGCGACGACGCCTGCTTCTGGGCTTCGTCGAACACCTCGTGCCGTCCGGTCGAGGCGCCGCTTCCCTTGATCGAGGATGGCGGAACCCAGTCCTTACCGCTCATGAGTCGCGACAGCTCCTCTTCTAAAACGTGCACGTGACGCTGTTCCTGCTTGACGAGAGACGTGAACATGTCCCTTGTGCGAGGGTACTTCATTCGCTTTGCGGCATCCTGGAAGAACTTCTTCCCCTCCACCTCCAAGTCGATGGCGTTCTGCAGTATGGAGATGTGCTCGTCACTGGCTCGGTTCACGGCGTCCTACCGAAGACTCTACCGCCATATACTCATTTATTTCTTTTGACAAACACGGCCGGATTCAGGGAATATTTCTATGTGCGATGAGCGGACTCTTGCATATGAAGGATGCACAGAGATGTTCACGCGATGCCCAGGTGCCATATCCGTCATCGAACCGCTTCCGGAGGATGTAGTCTGCCCGCACTGCAGGATGACGGTCGAGATGTTCACTAACGAGACTTCATTGAGGTGCTATCACTGCGGGGGCTTGATAGTCCGTGACAAGAAGCCGAGCTGTTTCGACTGGTGCCAGTTCGCGGATAAATGCGCCGAGGATCTCGACATAGAACGGGACCGATGAACAAACGGTCTCAGGCTTGTCCCCCCTTCTTCCAGGATGCCTTCTACTGGGCTGTCAGTCCTCCATCCACGGAGAGGGAGGCCCCGGTTATGAAAGAGGCTTCATCCGAGGCGAGGAACAAGACTGCCTTCGCCACCTCCTCCGGTCGGCCGATCCTGCCTATCGGGTGGTCTATGTTCATGCGCCTCGTGTACTCATCCGGGTCGTCCGATCGCGCCACCTCCCGGGCCACCATCGGCGTGTCTATCACGGCAGGGTTCACGCAGTTGACGCGGATGTTGTCCTTCGCGTAATCGAGCGCCATCGCCTTGGTCAGTATCGTGACGCCGCCCTTTGACGCGCAATAAGCCGCGCAGGAACGGTTGCCGACGAGTCCCGCATCGGACGAATTGTTGACGATCACCCCTCCCCCCTGACGCTTCATGTGGGGGATCGCGTGCTTCGAGACGAGGAACGTGCCCTTGAGGTTGACGTCCAAGACCAGGTCCCACTCCTTCTCGGTCGTGTCCTCGGCAGGCTTCTCGAGGTAGACGCCCGCGTTGTTGAACAGTATGTCGATCCTGCCGTACCTCTCGACGGTGGCGTCCACCATGCGTTTGGCGTCCTCTGACACAGACACGTCGCCTCGCACGAAGAACGTCTCGCCGAGGCTACTCAGGTTACTGACAGCGGCAGCCCCCTTGCTCTCGGACCTGCCGGAGATCGCCACCTTAGCGCCCGTCTTTAGGAACAGCTCGGCAGTGGCGTAGCCCATGCCTTCGGTGCCACCCGTCACGAGCGCTACTTTCCCGTTCAACCGCATCGGATCCGACCGAGCCCCCAATGGACGAACCGACGAAAAAGGTTGTCACATGCCCGGATGAAGGGTCGCGGTCTCGCCGCCGGCTCATATCGAAGCCATCGGGAGGGCGACCCTGAACACGCTACCCTTGGAATGGTCGCCTGACACCTTGTCCTCCACCCAGACCATTCCGTGGTAGGCCTCCACTATCGCGCGTACGAGCGACAGGCCGATGCCAAGCGCGGGTGGTCCCTGGCTCTGCCCACTGATACGTCCGAACACGAGGTTCTTCTTCGAATCGGGTATGCCTATCCCGTTGTCGGCCACCGACACGCACCAGTACCGCCTGTAGTCGACGAAGAACTCGCCTATGACGACGTCCACGACGATCGGCTCGTGCGGGTCATACTGGACGGCGTTCTCCAGTATGTTGACGAATATCTCGTTGACGAGCTCGTTGCCCGTCACGTAGTAATGCTTGTCTTTCAGGTCGACATTTATCGAGATGTCCTTGTCGGCTGCGTTCCTGACGACCTCGGCGGAACTCTCCTTCAACACCTCGCACAGGTCCACAGGGCCGAGGTTCTTGGCGCCCTCCTCCTCTATCCTGGAAAGCCGGTCCGCGCGCTGTATCAACTCGTTGATGCCCCATGCTGCGTCCGTCGCCCTCTCGAGGTACGCGACCGCCTTCTCGGGGTCCACGTCTACAGACAGCGCCATCTGCAGGTAGCTCGTGACCGCCTGGTTGTAGTTGTTTATGTCATGGGCGATGATGTCGCTCAGGAACTTCGTCCTCTGCGTGATCTCCACCTGGCTCTGATACATCCTCGCGTTCTGTATCGCAACGCCCGCCAGCTCCGCGAATATCCTGAGGGACTCGATCGTCTTGTCGTCCATCGCCTCCCTGGACTCCGGCTCCTCTATCTCGATGAATCCCCTTACGACGCCCTCCTTGTCGGAGAACACGAGCTTCAGATAATCCATTTCGTGCCAATCCCTCTCCGTCTCCCTGGGCGCGGTTATGGCCTTGACATCGAAGTACAGCGGCTCGTCCGACTTGACGAAATCCTCGGGATCGGGCCTCACGAAGTAGACGTCGTCCGCGACCTTGTATTTAGGGTCCATGTCCTTGAGTATCCTCTCTCTGCTGTACGTTATGTTCATTATGGCAGGTATCTTGTCCTCGCTGTACCCGTGGGCGGCCCTCACGCGGAAGACCTCCTCGTTCTCATCCAGGACACAGATTATCAGGGCCTTGACGGAGAACAGGTCAGCGATGGTGGCGGCGATCTTCTGCAGGACCACATCCAGGCTCTCGACGGACATTATGCCGCCGAGCACGCCGAGCATCTCCTCGGAGAATCGAATTTGGCTCGCGACCTTCTTGCCGCTCCTTCTCTGTCCATGCCGTTTCTGGTCGTCCTGCATCGTGCATCCCTGGATGTGGATTGGTTCCTCGATTTCAGAAATACTCCGGCCTATTAGAACTTATGGCGAAACTGCAGGTGATGGCCACCGGCGAGGGGCTGGGGCGCGGTCGGTGCCGGCCAGGGACGCAAGACGACCGAAGCGAAACAAACCTATATACGATGATGCGGATTCGAAGTAGGGGATATGATGCCCGAGGAAACAGAAGTGGGTACCGTGATTCAGTTCTTCGCGAAGCCGTCCGTGGCCGCTGTGGAGATCTCGTCGGGATCGATAGCCGTCGGCGACACGATACGGATCAGAGGAGCCACGACGGACTTCGAGCAGAAGATCGACTCGATGGAGATAGACAGGACGCCCGTCCCGAGCGCAGCTGCCGGGCAGGCCGTCGGCATCAAGGTGAAGGACAGGGTCCGCCCGCACGACAAGGTTTTCAAGTTGATGGCGTAGATTATTGGCCCGGTCCGACGTTGGCGAGGCGATGAAACCATCAATCATAGTGCATGGCGGCGCCTGGGACATACCTGACGGCCTCGTGGACCGCCACGTCAAAGGATGCGACTCCGCAGCCGAGATAGGATATCAGAGGCTCGTCGCTGGGGCCTCCGCCGTCGACGCAGTGGTCGAGGCTGTGGCCACGATGGAAGATGACCCCACATTCGACGCGGGCGTGGGCTCCGTGCTGACACAATCAGGCAAGGTCGAGCTGGACGCCATCGTGATGGACGGCCGCAGCCTTCGGTCAGGGGCGGTCGCCGCGCTTCAGAGGATCCGGAACCCTGTGAGGGTCGCCAGAGCGATCATGAGTTCGACACCGTACTCGATGCTTGCGGGCGAGGGAGCGCTGGAGTTCGCGATCGCCCAAGGCTTTGAGACTTGCGCCGAGGAGGACCTCCTCGTGGGCAGGGAGCTCGATGACTACAGAGAGTACATACGAACAGGAGTCCTCAGGACCAGGGAGCACTTCTCGGGGGGCAACGACACCGTGGGCGCTTGCGCGGTCGACAGCGAAGGGCATGTCGCGTGTGCGACCTCGACCGGCGGCATCCCACGTAAGATGGCCGGACGTGTCGGCGATTCGCCAATCGTCGGGTGTGGCGCCTACGCCGACGACCGCGTCGGCGCCGCCTCCGCGACCGGATGGGGGGAGCAGATCATGGCGGTAGTGCTGTCGAAAGCGACGATAGACATTGAGGCGAGGCTGCGCGACCCCGACGGGTCATGTCGCGAGGCCGTCGCGACGCTCAATGAGAGAGTGAACGGCTATGGAGGGCTGATCATGGTCGATGCGCGCGGAAGGGTCGGCTATCATCACAACACCCCCAGAATGGCGTTCGCGTTCGTCGAGGGCGCCACTGGGAGGAAGCACGCCGCCATATCCAAGTGAGGGACCGAGTCGTCGCGCCCTCACTCGGCGTAGCCATCGTCGTCAGGCCCGAAAATCTCGAATTGCAGATCCTCCAGGAGCTCCTGGTGCTCCTCCTGCGAGATCCGGAGCATCCTGCGCAGGCTCGCGAGGATGTCTACCTCCGCCCCCTCTAGGACGCCGTCGGACAGGGCGATCTCAAGGACGGCCCGATATATCCTCCTGAACTCCATGTGATCCTCCGCAAGCTTCTTGAGGATCTCGCCTTCGAGGGACCTGTGTTGCTCCTCCGATACCTTGAGTATCGACCGGAGCTCCTCAATGAGGAAACGCTCTGTCGCCGTAACCTTGCCGTCCCGCCAGGCCGTGGAAAGCGCCCTGCGGTATGCCTCGGTCGCGGTGTCCGCGGCCTGCAACATCTGAAGCCTCCGCGCCTCGATGCTCTCCAACGACTTCAGTTCGAGACGGCCATTCGTGACCGCCTCGGTCACGATGTCACAGAAGGAGATGTGGACCGAGGTCGCCTCGTCTATCTCATCCAGACGCATCTCGACGACACCTCCGCCGGTCTGGACAGGGACGACGATCTCGGACAGCGACTTCTTCATCTCCTCGGCCTTCGCATAGCCGATCGGGCTCAGGTAGTAGCCGTTCATCCTCTGCTTCATACCCTTGATGTGAGCCTTCCTCTGCATCATGAGACCTGATGAGACCATATCCCTGAGATACTGAGACAGGTGCTTCCTCTGAATTCCGGTCGCTACCGCAATCGATTCCTGGATGACTTCGCACGGCAGCTCATACCTTTCGGACACGTTGGCGAAGTCGGAGAGATAGAGAAGGATCCTGTCCTTGCTCGTCACGGCCGTGATGTCCTCGATACCCACGGAAGTCAGGATTGGCATATTGGTATATGCTAATTTTGAATCGTTGCGAGTCTGCCCGCCCCGAGCACAGGTATAACAGTAACGAGGGACATACTTGGGGACGATGATACTCCGCAAGGCTGTGCTCTTCCTGTTCATAGTCATAATGGTGGCGTTCGCCATAATCGGCATAGTCTTCGCGTTGGCGGGTTAACGACCCGTCATCATGGGATTCCCTGTCCTTCGGGGTCCCGTACGGTCACGCGCACACGCACGAGGATATTTTGCGTGTTGCTTCTATATATGTAATGATATATATGTATATTTATAGTCATGTTGATATGAATAATGACGCAAGCATCCGACATGATGCTGGCCTAGCGACTCTATTGTTTATCATGTTTATAATAATATTTATATCATGTTAAATATAACAAGCGTATCGGCACAATCATCATATAACCCCTTGAAGCTATGAGTGACCGATCGAAATGCCCGAAATGAAGCTAGCTCCGGAGAGTTCTTCTCCCCTAGACGCGGGGCTAGCGCGAGCCTTCGATTAGTCATCCGGCTAAGGCCGCGAACGACGCGGCATGTGCCGGGGCTTTCGCTTTGAGGAGGTGATTTCAGTGAGCCCAAGCAGGTCATTAACGATGGCAAAGCAGATCCAGCTAGAGAGATCCCGTGAGTCTCTTCCCGGAAGGGGAGTGGTCGTGAGGAGAACTCTCTTCCATGGTCCCAGGACCAGGTAATCCCACAACACAGGAGGGATATCATAGGTCGTGGAACATGGACCGCGCACGCCGGGGCCAGCACCCGGCGAAAAACCCTTTTCACATGTTTTCCGCACATTCCGCACCGGACGCCGCCCGCCGCCGGACGACAGATAGCCAGGGCCTCGGAGGCGCACGAACAGGCCCGAAACGGCGCCCGGACCGTGATGTTATTTATATCAGTACAATACGATACAGGCCTGGTGGGAACTTGGTTAAGGCCTACTGTGTTAAGTGCAAGAAGTCCGTCGAGATGAAGGATCCCAAGAAGGTCAAACTGAAGAACGGCAAGCCCGCCACGAAAGGATCCTGCCCGAAGTGTGGCACGAAAGTCTTCAGAATCGGCGGATAGAAACCCTTTCTAAACTCCCGTGTTGATGGTTCCGCCCACGACCGTTCATTGCTCTGCAATCGGCGTGGGCGGAGTCCGGATGCACCATGACTAACGATGTCGTTTCAGGTACAGCCCTCTTCTCACGAGCGCGGATATCGAGCGGACGCTCCTCCTTATCGTGGGATACGAGACCACGCCCAGCTTCGCCATCTCGCGTATCACGTCGCCTTGGTCCTTCGCGAACGCGCTGACCACGATGGGCGGCCCCCCGGAAGACGCCCTGCGCGCAGCCACGTCCATCAGCCCTTTGGACACGCTCGGAGGCTGTAGCTCGAGAGACATCAGTATGACGTCTATGGAGGCGTCATCTTGGAGGGCCTCCAAGGCGAGGTCGTACATCTCATCCGTCACCCCTGCCGTCAGGTCGACGGGGTTCGCGGGCGAAGTGAACCGAGGCATCACCCCTCTCAGGCGCTCACGCGTGGCCTCGGACAGTTCCGCCATGTCGAGGACTTCGCCGTATTCCTCGGACTCTACGAGGTCAGAGGCTATCACCCCGAACCCTCCGGCGCTCGCGACGACGCACACACTGCCTCCTCGCAGATGATCCAGCGCAGCGAACGCCATCGAGACGTCGACGAGCTCCTCCTCGTCGAACACGCGGACTGCGCACGCCTGCTTCAGGGCGCCGGAGACGACCGCGTCCGACGAGCTGGCCATTGCCCCGGTGTGCGACATGGCCGCCCTTCTGCCTGCAGAGGTTCGGCCGGACTTCAGCATCACCAGCGGTTTGTGGGCGGCGGCCTCAAGGTGCTCCATGAGCGCCCTGCCGTCGGAGAACGACTCCAGATACAACGCTATGCATCTCGTGCCCTCGTCCATCGCGAAATGGTCGATCAGCTCCAGCTCGTCGATGTCGCACATGTTCCCGAGGCACACGCAGGCGGACAGGCCCATGCCGGCCGACTCCGCCTTCTCGAGGAAGGACACTGCAACGGCGCCGCTCTGGGATATCAGTGCGACGGACCCAGCCTCCGGCCTTCTGCTCCTCTCAGGGGTCACGAAGAGCGTGTCGAGATGCGTGGAAGGCACGAAGAGCCCCATCGTGTTTGGCCCCAGGAGGCGTGTGCCGCTGCCCTTCACGGCCTCCACGATCTCCTCCTCGAGCCGGGCGCCCAGAGCGCCACTCTCCCGGTAGCCCGACGACGCGACGATTACGAACCTGACGCCCTTGTCCACGCATTCCCTGACGCAACGAACCGAGGCGTCTGCAGGGAGCACTATCAGGGCGAGGTCGATGTCCGAGGGGATGTCGGCAATGGAAGGGAAGCATCTCGCCCCGAGGATACGTTCCTCGTGAGGGTTCACTGGATACACCTCACGCGGGCCGGCCATGAGGCTCTTGAGGACCACGTTGCCGATCTTGCTGGAGTCCGCAGAGGCTCCGATCACGGCCACCGACTTGGGGTCGAACAGGCGCTTCAAACCTTCCGTCATCTGTCGAGTCATCTCCTTTATCGACTATTATTCTATCTTCACGCCGCACTGACCCAGGACATCACCTGGCCTCTGGCGCGCCGACAATGTTCTTATATCGTCAGGGCAATTCACAAGCTCGGCCTTTGGGGGGTTGTCTGGTCAATGGAACTCAGGGATCTAATCAGTGGTACTCGTCCGGAGATGCTTCCGCCGGAGTCCACGGTCGCGGATGCGCTTGTGCACATGGCGGAGAACAAGACGGATTTCGTCATAGTGGACAGGAAAGGCGTGGACGACGCATACGGCCTGATATCCCGCTGGGACATCGTGGTGGGACCCATCGCGAACGGTGAGGACCTCTTGGAGATGCCAGCGCTGAGATGCGCGCGCAAGCCCGTGGTCATCATGAACAACCTGGACGTCGATGTCCGCTGGGTGGCCAAGAGGATGGCCAACGAGAACGCTTCGAAGATAATTGTGTTCGACAAGGAGGATCTCGTCGCCGTCGTATCCGACGTCGACATCATGCGGGCAGTGTCCTCGGAGGCGGCCGCCAGAGGAGAGAAGGAGGGAGAGCGATGAATGTGGACCGGCTTTGCCTGAGGGATGTCGTGAAGACGTTCGAACTCCCGATCATCGCGCCCGACGCCTCGATCCTGGACGCCGTGAACAAGATGCTGGAGGCGAACTGTTACACGCTCCTCGTCCCGAGGGACAACAAGACCGACGCGTACGGCATCATCACCAAGAGGGATGTCGTGTCCAAAGTCATCGCCGAAGGGAGGGACCCCGCCGGGGTGAAGGTCCGCGAATGCATGTCCAAGCCACTCGTACTCCTGACCAACCTCTCCCTCGACCTCCGCTGGGTCGCCAAGGCGATGGCGAACTCGCGCGTGGCCACGATTGCGGTCTTTGAGAAGGGGGACTTCTATGGCTACGTCACCGAGTCGTGCATTCTTGACGGCATATACCACGCAATGAGACGCGCCAAGATAGAGGACGGGGTCGAGTTCGTCTCGTGTTGAGCTGGTCCCGGTTCTGCCAAGGAGTGTGACGCACATGGAAGGAAGCAGTGACGAGCCAAAGGTTGGGAGGAAGGTCGCCGCGTACCTCTGTGGTTGCAGAGGGGCGATCTCGGACAGAATCGACCTCGAATCGATCGCGAAGGAGCTCGGTGAGGACCCGGACATAGTCACGGTGGCGGTCCACGAGGCCCTTTGCTCAAGAGACGGGCAGAAGTTCCTGAAGGAGGAACGGGCGGCGAAGGAGTTCGACCGGGTGGCGGTCGCGGCTTGCTCCCCCAACATACAGGGCCTGATAATCAGCCGGTCGCTCGAGGAGGAGGGGTTGAACAGATACCTCTTCGAACAGGTGAACATAAGGGAGCAATGCGCATGGTCTCACACTGACAAGGCGCAGGCGACCGAGAAGGCGCGGAGGCTCGTATTCGGCGCGATCGCGAGGGCCCGGGAGCTCGAGCCGTTGGAGGACATCGAGGTGCCCATACTGCCCTCGGCGTTGGTGATCGGAGGCGGCGTGACGGGCATGCAGGCGGCCTTGGACATCGCCGGGGCAGGGTTCAAGGTCCACCTAGTCGAGCGGTCGGGGGAGCTAGGGGGACGGGCCTACAAACTGAGCATGACGTTCCCGACGCACAACTGTGGCATATGCTGCATGCAGTACTGCAAGGAATGCGTCTTCACGCCGAAGATAGAGGATGTCCTGCAGAACGAGAACATAGAAGTGCTCCTCGACTCCGAAGTCGAGGACATGACGGGCGGCTTCGGGAAGAGGCACGTGAAGGTCAAGACGCCCGAGGGGGAGAAGGAGTTCGATGTCGGCACCATAATCGTGGCGACGGGCTCGAAGACCTTCGACCCGAGCAGGATCCCGGAGCTGAGGTACGAGAAGGATGACGTCATAACAACCGTGGAGCTCGAGCAGCTGATAGTCGACCAGCGCGACAAAGGCGGAGGGCTCAAGCGGCCCTCCGACGGGAAGACGCCGAAGACCATCAACTTCATACAATGCGTCGGCTCCCGGGACAAGGTCAAGGGCAACCTGCACTGCTCGCTCGTCTGCTGCACGTATGCCATCGGCCAGGCGAGGGAGATAAAGCGCCTCCTGCCCGACGCCGATGTGTACATACACTACATAGACCTCCGGGGACCGTACCGTGGGTTCGAGGAGTTCTACGACCAGGCGAAGGAGGAGGGCATCAACTTCGTGCGGGGGAGGTTGTCGGAGATCATCGACGACAAGGGACAGCTGTATGTCAGGGCCCTCGACACCGACTCCGACACGCTGCTGAACATAAAGTCCGACCTTGTCGTGCTCACCGTGGGCCAGGAACCCGCTGACGGCAGCGACGAGATATCGAAGATGCTGCACATCCAGACGGACATCGACAAGTTCATGAAAGACATCAACCCGATGTTCCCGTCAGAGTTCAGGAGGGGTGTATATGTCGCGGGCACGGCCCAAGGACCGAAGGGTATCAGGTACTCCATCGAAGACGCGAAGGCGGCGGCGGCCAGTGCCGTGGACCTGATGGAGAAGGGCAAGATAAGGTTCCCCAGGATAGTCGCCTTCGTCGACGAGGAGAGATGCCGTGGCTGCGGGAGATGCAGGGACACGTGCGAGTACGGCGCCATAACCCTCGAGGAGGACGCCGAGCGAGGCGTGAAGGTGTCGCGCGTGGACGAGATCGTCTGTGAGGGTTGCGGCGCGTGCGCTACCGTGTGCTGCAACAAGGCGATAACGATAAACACTTTCAAGCGGGAGCAGGTGGAGGCGCAGATCCGCGCGATGCTACAGGAGGCTGAGGCCGATGGCTGACGAGACGAAGGGGGCGTTCGAGCCGGAAATCGTGGCGTTCACCTGCACCTGGTGTGGATACCCATCCGCGAACCTCGCCGGCGTGAACAAGATCGAGTACCCTCCCAACGTCAAGATCGTCCGCGTGATGTGCAGCGGGAGCGTCGAGCCCGGGATCATCATGGACGCCTTCGAGCACGGGGCCCACGGAGTGATAATCATCGGCTGCCTGATGGACAACTGCCACTATGTCTCGGGGAACAAGAAGGCCGAGGAGAGGGTGGAGGCGCTGAAGGAGCTGTTCGACGTGATGGGCCTCGACTCGCGAAGGCTCAGGACAGAGTGGATCAACGCATCCGAGAGGACCAAGTTCGCGAAAGCGGTGCGCGACTTCGTGGATGAGGTCAGGGAGCTGGGACCGATCCCGCTGAAGACCACGGCGGCGAAGGAGAAGCCGACTCAGGAGGAGACGAAGGCCGAGGTCAAACAGCTCATCGAGGACACCGGTGCGTTCGATTGCGTCGAGTGCGGCAAGTGCACGACCGTTTGCCCTATCGCCAGCTACGACCCCGACTTCGCTCCCAGGACCATAGTGCTCCGCGCGATGGAGGGCATAGTCGAGAACATCGCGAACGACCGGGACATATGGACATGCTTCGCGTGCGAACAGTGCAACGCGATGTGCCCGTACAAGGTGGACTACTCTGGTTTCATACGCGGCATGAGGGAGGAGGCCGTGAGATACGGCGCCGCCCCGTTGTGCTCTCAAGGCGGCCTGATACACTCCGCGCAGCGCCTCATGGCCAACACCGACCTCAAGCAGGACAGGCTCAGATGGGTGAAGGAGGACATGAGCGTCGCTGACAAGGGCGACGTGTTCTACTTCGTCGGCTGCCTCCCGCACTACGACGCCATCTTCAAGGAGCTGGAGGACCTGAGGCTGCTGGACATCTGCGAGAGCGCGGTCCGAATCATGAACAAGGCTGGCGTCACTCCCGTAGTGAGCAACGAGGAGAAGTGTTGCGGGCACGACCTGAACTGGACGGGCAACGAGAACGACTTCGAGAAGCTGATGGAGTACAACATCGACCTCATCAAGAGGTCCGGGGCCAAGAAGGTCGTGTTCACGTGCCCCGAATGCTACAGGACGATGAACGCCGACTACCAGGACCTCATGGGGGACCTGGACTTCGAGATGGTCCACATATCCGACTACGTGAAGGAGCTGATGGACTCCGGAGCGATCAAGAAGGAGGACTTCTCCAAGGCGCCGTACACGTTCACATACCACGACTCCTGCAGGCTTGGGAGGCATTCGAGCGTCTACGACAGCCCCCGCGAGCTCGCGGATGCGTTCTCCGGCGGAAAGTACGTCGAGATGGAGAGGACGCGGGACAAGGCCGTCTGCTGCGGCGTAAGCGCGTGGTCGAACTGCAACGCCCAGACCAAGAAGATGCAGCTCGACAGGCTTCGGGAGGCGAAGAAGGCTGGCGCGGACAGAATGCTCATGTTCTGTCCCAAGTGTCAGGTCCATTACAGTTGCGCCGTGCGGGACGAGGTGCCGTGCGACAAGTCCGAAGTGGAAGTGGGGATCGAGGACTTCACGGTCGCGATGGCCCGGCTGCTCTCGCTCATGGAGGAACCAGAGAAGAAGGTGACGCCCCAGGCGAAGGCCGAGGAGTGACGGACGACTTCACGCCGCACCGCATCCGCGGACCACTCGCACTGGCGCGGGCCCGCGAGATCGCGTCGGCATCACTTGCGCTTCTGTCTCGACCTGTCGAAGACGACCTCGCCCGCGAGCACGGTCTTCAGTACGTATATGGATGACCCGAGGGACCGAGGCTCCTTGAACGGGTCCGCCGAGAGAACGGCGAAGTCCGCGGCCTTCCCGACCGAGATTGTGCCCTTGAACCCCTCCTCGAACGAGGCATAGGCGGCCTCCTTCGTGTAGCACATGAAGGCGTCCTCCTGACTCAGCCGCTGACACGGGTATGTCGCGTTGACCGCGGACGCGATGCCGTACAGCGGGGAGAACGGCATGCAGTCGGACCCGAAGACGAGTCTGACCTTCGCGGCGAGCACGTCGGCGAACGGGTTGTTCCTACACGCCCTCTCCGCGCCCAACCTCTCAACGTACATCCCGTCGATGCCACTCCACTCGCCGATGAAATTGGGCTGCATGGACGCTATGATCCTGTTCTTCCTCATGCGCTTAAGATGGTCCTCCCGGGGCAGTTCCAGGTGCTCGATCCGGTGCCTGTGGTCCCTGCGTCTTCCGTCGGCGAGCGCTCGCTCGATGGAGCTAAGAGCGACCTCGATGCCCTCATCGCCTATCGCGTGGATCGCGAGCTGCACTCCTGCCTCCTCGGCCTTCGCCGCCATGTCCGCCATCTCCTGCTCGGAGTGGACGAACATGCCCTTGTTCCCCGGGTCGTCGGTGAACGGTTCGGAAAGCGCGGCCGTCCTTGCGCCAAGGGCGCCGTCGCAGAATATCTTCATCCCTCCGAGCTTCAGCCACTCCGAGCCCATACCCGTCGTCTGGCCGATGGCCGCGAGAGCGTCTATGTGCTTAGAAGGCACGTTGAACCACACCCTCACTCCCAGCGTGCCGTTCCTCTCGGCCTCGCGGAATTGGCGGAAATGGTCCATGTCGCCGTTGTCCTGGACCGATGTCACACCGAGGGAGTGAGCACGCTTCACCGCGAGACGGAGCCCCTTGTTCCTCCTCGTCTTGTCCGGGGCGGTCGCAGCCCTCAGCACGCCTACCCCCTCCTCGGTCACTATCCCGGTCAACTCTCCGGATCCGGAAGTCTCAGCACCGGGCGTGTCGGGTGAGATGCCCGCACGGTCGATGCCCATCGAATTGACGGAGGAGAGATGACCGCATATCCTGTGAGCGACCGCAGGATGGTCAGGGCAGCACTCATCGAGGTCCCCTCTCGTTATGAACCTCGCCTGCGCCCAGCTGCTGTCGCGGTAGTTCGTGCCTATGATCCATTCCCCAGGAGGTGTCGTCTTCGTCGCACGTCTCATCATGCTCAACGCGTGGTCCAGCGACTCCGCCCCGAAGAGGTCGACATTGAGGGCATCGACACCCATCTGAAGGAAGTGCGTGTGACTGTCGATGAATCCGGGGACGACGACCTTACCACCGACGTCGAGTTTGTAGCAGCCTCTCGGAGCCGACCTCTTCACCTCGTCGTCCGTCCCGACCGCGATGATCCTCCCATCCGCTATCGCCACCGCGCGGACGGTCTTCCTGCCATCTCCGAAGGTCACGAACTTCCCGTTGTAAAGGACGGCATCTGCGCATCTCGCATCCACAGAATCACTCTCGCAATAGGATGTCCGTCCACGCATATTATGCTTGACCGCGCGCCAAGTGCGATATGCGAGCGGGCGAGGAGGATCACTTCCTCCCAATCATCTCGCTGACGAGCGTCACGAACGCCTGCTCGACGTTGTGTCCCGTCTTCGCTGATGTCAGCATCGACGGCGCGTCGTGCTTCCTGGCGAAGTTCTCCAAGTCATCGATCGTGATCCTGCTCTCTTCCTTGAGATCGGACTTGTTACCGAGGAACACGACAGGTATCTTACCCGTCGTTGCGGTCATCGCCTTCATCCAATACCGGAGCTCGTTGAGGCTCTCTTTACTGGTGACGTCGCATATCGCGATCGAGCCCTGAGCGCCGTAGAAGTATGCTTCCCTGAGGACTTCTCGGAAGCTCGGTTGACCCATGATGTCCCATATGAGGAGCGTGACTGTCTCAGGCTTTCCCGTCTCGGGATTGTCGATCTGGACGTCTTTCTTCGTCACCTTGGTCCCTATGGTCGCGATGTACTTGTCGTCGAACACGTCGAGGACATAGCGACGAATCAAGCTGGTCTTGCCGACGCCGACATCACCGACGAGACATATCTTCAGTTTCCTCTTATCGTCATCCTCGGTCAATTCACTCCACTTCCGAAACCTATGTCCCATGTATGTCGTGCGGAAGCTAAAAGGTTTTCACTTGTCCGCGCTCGCACGACGATGTCCGTCGGATGCGAACGCGGTCGCGATCATAGACGCCGACGTCAATATCAAAATGCGGAAACTGATGAAAAGACACTTATTATACAAATGCATTTACATAATCAAGGATGCATCAAAAAAGCGACTTCTTGTTCGCAGACACAACAGATAGCGGACAGGATATGATGCATCGCGGTAACCTTGCGCCATCACGACAATGAAGGAACCCGTGAAGAAACGCAACAGGAGGAAAAACCAAATGTCTTGCGGAAAGTGTGGCAAGAAGACAAAGAAGAAGGCTGCCAAGAAGAAGCCAGCCAAGAAGAAGGCTGCCAAGAAGAAGCCAGCCAAAAAGAAAGCCACCAAGAAAAAGAAGAAGAAGTGAAGCTGTCCGAGCACCCGACCGAAGGTCGATTGAGACGGACGGTGTAAGAGAGGTATATCCAAAAGGTCGAGGCGGAACTCGAAAGGAAGTCGTGCGTCGCCGGATGAACGAAGCTCACACGGGCAAGGCGTGAGGGATTCTCTGTTCGGCGGGCATACCTTGACTTCTTGGTGAACCTCAGCAAACTCTTTTCTTCTCTCTTTCTCTTCTTCTACTCGCCTTGACCATGCTCGACGGAAATCAAGTTAAGCGCGAGCGTCATTCGCCCCCCTGATGAGCACTGGCGGCAGGGATAGGCGACTGCTTTTCGTGATCAGCTACCATCACGCATGCAACGATGGCGCGCTGATAGCCCTCGTCGCCCTGATACCGATACTAGTCGAGGACCTCCGACTGACATACACCGAGGTCGGGATCCTCGGGCTCGGCCTGCTCATCACAGTCGTGGTGCAGCTCGTCGTGGGGAGAGCGGCGGACCGGAGGCTTTCGAGCCACTTGCTCGAGATGGGCGCGATGCTGATGGCGCTCTCGTTCGTCCTGATACTGTTCGTCTCGGACTTCACAGGCCTGTTCCTTGCAGTCATACTCATGAGGGTCGGCGCGAGCTTCTACCATCCCGTGGGCATCTCCTGGATAACGAGGGAGTATTCGGGGTCGTACCTCGACACGGCCCTCGGCGTCCAGAGTGGCATCGGCAATTTCGGCGTGATCGCGTCGCTCGCGTCCTCGGGTTTCTTGGGAGAGATGTTCGGATGGAAGATGCCATGCGCCCTCTGGGCCGTGCTTAACCTGGTGGCGGTGGTGTTAGGCATGACGCTGACCAGGGGGAGGCCCGGGACGGAAAGCAGCGCGCGACCAAGGGAAACGGCGAGCGTCAGACAGACGATATCGAAGATTGGCGTGTTCGGCGCGCCGTTGGCGGCAGGCGGCGCACTGTACGGCGTGACGACATACTACGGACCGCTCAACCTCACGACGATGCACGGATGGGGACCCGGCATGGCCGATCTCATGTTCGCGCTCTGGCTCGCGGTCGGGACCGCCTCGTCCTATTCCTTCGGGAGGATCAGCGTCATCTTCGGGAGAGAGACGATCGTCAGAGCAGGATACATCGTATCCGCGATTGCGTTGCTCGCGCTCTTCTTCGTCTCGGACTGGTATCTGATAGCCCCCGTGCTCATGCTCTACGGCGCGACGCTCTTCCTCACATACCCCGCGCTCTTCGCATTGGTCAGCGAGCGAACCGGGATGGAGGAGCGCGGAACCGCGTTCGGCATCGTCTTCTCGTTCCAGCTCGGCGGCGGTGCGGCGGTCGTGTACGTATGCGGGCTGGTCGCCGACGCGTTCGGCGACCCGTCGTACGCTTTCATCGTGGCGGCGGCGTTCACCGCCGCTTCTCTACCAACGATCCTCAGAAGACGGGGACAGCGAAAGCCTGAAGCGGAGGATGTCTCAGAGCCGACGGTCCCGCTCATACCATCTTGACGGCGTCGTCCCCGTGTCACGAGGTGGCGTCGACGCCAAGTCGTAGTCGGTCGTAGGGGGAGAGACGCCGTACATCTCCTGACGTCTCCTCGCCTTGTACACGACTATGGCCACCACCACCGCGACTATGCCCGTCAAGTATACCATGTCGAATATGTTCGCGCCGCCGATGCTCAGCAGCGCCAACCCTTCCGAGGGGGGATCGTAAGAGAGTATCTCAGCCAGGTGGAAAACGTCCGCCCCGACGAGCGTCCCGAGCACCCCGGACACGTAAGCGAGAGGAGCGGCTTTGCTCATGTCCATCCAAAATGTTGACATGGAGTACAGCCCCGCCGCTAACGCCGGGGCGAACGCCCACTGAATGTCCGCGACGATGCCGACGCCCTCCTCGGGCCTCGTGATGAAGTACGTGACATAAGCGACGATTATGATGCCTATAGCCGCCTCCGCCAACCCCACCCGTCCGTTCCAAAGTATCCTGCCACAGAGAATGATGGGTATCAACGCGCCGCCGATGCTTATGCCGATCCACCAGCCGTTGTATGGAAACAACGGGACAGATATCCATCCAAGCATGAGCGTTATGAGGATTATCGTGCTGGCCTCCCCTCCCGTGAGGCCTATCATCTCGAGCACGCTCCGTATAGTCTTGATATATGCGAGATATACGAGCAGCACGATGATGCCTGCTAGCAGGAACAGGATGAAACCGAACTCTTCCTCCGTCATCCACCCGATGTAACAGCCTTGGTAGGGTTAAAAGTTGCCGTCGTCGGCTCGTGGGATGGCGGGCGCCGCGCTCAGACAGACCTCGGATAGACGCAGCCCAGGAAGCTGAGCCGCGTCGCTATAGCCTCCATGACACCATCGAAGTCGTCGCTCTCAAAGAAGACAAGGTGGGAATCGCATCGACAGTCGGACGAGCCGAAACCGGGAGCGATGACTTCCGCGCCGTCGACCTGCATGAGCGACCGTGCGATCTCGCATTCGTCCTCTTTCCTCTCAGTCGAGACGACGGCGGTGGACACGATCTCCGCCCTGTTCAGCAGGTAATCGATGTGCCATCTCATCCGTTTCTCTGGCCGCGCGTGCCTCTCCAGACGCCTCTCAACCCCCGACTGCGCGGATCCCACGTACACGTAGATCCCCCCGCGGAACTCGATCGCTCCCAACGCGCCGACCTGGATGCGGCAGTCCTTTCTGAGCAGTATCACGAGGCAATATGCTCCTTTCATCCGGCTCGAAGAACGACGCCGGTGGAAATCAATCTTGCCTTCCACCGATGCGGCGCGTCCGAGTGCATTAATAAACTGGCAACCCCATCCGGACACGAAGCACGAACGGGGATGCCATATGGACAAGCAGCTGATAACGGGCCTTGAGCCTGGACAGGTGGCGAGATACGTATTGCTGTGCGGAGAACCGGAACGGGTTCCGAGGATCTCCTCGGCCCTTGACAGCCATGAGATGACGGCGGACATCAGGGAGTTCGTCATCCACAACGGCATGGTTGACGACACGGCGGTGACCGTGGCCTCGACCGGCATCGGAGGGCCATCGACGGCGATCCTGATCGAGGAGCTCGCGAACCTGGGAGCCGACACGTTCATCAGAATAGGCACGAGCGGGGGTATTGACGAAGGACTGAGGAAAGGCGACTTCGTCGTGGCCACGGGAGCGATCCGCGCAGACGGCACGAGCAGGAGCTACGCGTGGCCAGAGTACCCTGCCGTCGCGGACTACGAGATCGTCGCCGCCCTCGTGGATAGCGCGAAGAAGTCCGGCGCGAGGTTCGACGTTGGCGTCAGCTTGTCGGTCGACGGCTTCTACAGCGAGAACAAGGTCCTCCGAGACGGACGCATCCATCCTATGTCAAGGTCGGGATACATGCCTTCGTTCATGGTCGACAGGCTGTCAGATGCGAAGAAGATGCGTGTCAAGAACATCGAGATGGAGAACGGCACGATGTTCACTCTCTGCTCGCTGTTCGGCCTACGAGCAGGGGCGATATGCACGGTCTCCGATGTAGTCCCCTGGCATCCCACGGACACGGTCCTGGATTTCGAGCAGAACATGATGGACTGCATCAAGGTGGCGGTCGACGCCATGCGCACTGTGATTTCGCGAGATGAGAGCAAGGACTAGCACAATGCACAAAATATGAGCGCGACCGCGTCACGGTCAAGCGGGACGAGGCTTCGCGTCCGACGGCCTTCATTGGACATCGCCGATGTCGCCGAACGATTCTGGCCACGGGACAGAGTGGATGCTCGCCGAGCCCTCGCGGTCTCTGAAGTACTGCTGATAGAACTCCTCAGCTACGTTCGGTATGATCGGCGCGACCAACTTCAGCAATCCCAACCCGACGGACCACATCGTGTACTTCGCCGCGGCGTCGTTGCCCTCGAACCTCTTACCCTCTCGTGCGAGATAACCGGCGGAGACATTGTCCCTCACGAAGTCCCCGACGATCCTGAGCGCCTCGGGCGCGGCGCCGTCCTGTATCAGGTCGTGCGTCCTGTTCGCCAAAGCGACGAACGACCGCATCAGCGCCTCGTCGGGCTCGCTCAGCGACAGCCCTTCGCCTGTCGGCTTCTTGGCGACCCTCTTCGCGACGTATTCCTCCAGGCTCCACAACTGTTTCCACAGGCGCGTCTCCTGCCGCCCGAGCTCCAGAAGGTTACGGGCCTCAGCGTAGTCCCTCTCGGGTATGGCGGACGCGAGGTTCCTAATGGAATCCTGTATCGAGTCAACCTGCACGCCGCTCCTGCTCAGGACGGGCGTCAACCGAAGCACGTCCTTGATGTAGTTCCTGAGGTGGCTGTGCCACTCTAGCCTGTCCTCGAGCAGGTCTCTAGCCATCGTCAGGTTCGTTCTGCCTTGGTCGAACCTGCCCTCCTTGTACGTCTCTATGGAATCGACCACGAGCTCCTCGATGTCCTTTGAGAAGACCTCCGCCTTCGTCGCCTGAGACATGAGGTCTGCCGTCTGCTTGAAAACCGAGAGGAAGTCCTTGCTGCCGTAGTTCTTGGCCTCCAGGATCGACGCCGCGGTGTTGGATATCTTCGCGTTCTTGCTGAACATGCACTCGATGAGCGCCTGCTCGCCGGTGTCCGAGCCAGTTATCCTCTGCAGGCTCGACCTCACATGCGTCCTGACCCTAGCATTGTCGTGGTTGTGGTACTTGACGAGAAGCGGCACGACCGAGAGAGGGTTCGTCCTGGCGTGTTCCTCTATCCGGTCTATCATCTTGCGCCTTCGACCCGGCATGATGGATGAGAGGTCAGAAACGAGGTGCCTGTCGATCCTCAGGCTCTCGAGGTCCTTTGAAAGCTCGATGTCAACGTCACTCACATACAGTCCCTTGGCCACGCTCCGCACCCGACGCCTTGGGATGATTATGTAGATACATAAGTCTTTTCGGATTCATCGCCACGCACCAGTCGGGTTCGGGACGAGGCGGACGGACAGCACCCACCCCAAGCCGTGGGGCTCAGCGGTTGCCGGCATCCGTGGTGCCCGCTTCGCATCTGAGCGACCCTACTCGGGGGAACACCAGGGGCGAATCCCTCGAGAATGCTATGGGTCTGAAGTCGTCAAGACCACGGTCCGAAAGCAGCGGCAACATATCGTCCGAAGCAGTCGTGCCTATGACGTCCACACCGGGTGATACGATGCTCAGAGCGGGCAATATGACCACATCTCTGTCGGGGTCGTGGAGGTAGCATTGGCTCTTAACGCGCGTGCCCGTGTCATCCCTGAGTGTTATCGACGGATGCAGATGCCCCATGATCAGGTTCTCTCGCCTGTCATGCTCACGATGGCCGTGAACAATCGTGAACCGACCGACATCCAGCTCTGTGGTCATCTGTATGCCGTGATTGGCCAGGATCGCGCCCAAATAGTTGTCATGGTTGCCTCGGACCACGCGGAGCCTCACGATCTCTGCGAACGTCCTGACGAACTCGGCCACATCGGACCACTCCTGCGTCAGGTTCCTTGAGAAGTTGTGTTTGAGATCGCCAGCGATAACGAGCTCGTCAGGCGAGTGAGTGGCTATGGCCTCCCGGAGATAGGCCCCAACCTTCCTGGTCTGGACACGGGGGATGCTGATTCCCCTGTACTCGAGCGCCGCCTCACATCCAAGGTGGAGGTCGGCGACCACCATCGTGTTCGAGTCCGTCAGTATGGCAGCTCCGCCCGGGCAGAGCTCGACGCCTTCCGTTAGCCCGTGTGTGCGTCCGGTCACGGATGGCAGATACGCGTATCCGGTTACAGTCTTTTCGAGTACTTTCTCCCGCCCCCAAAACCCTCATAAGTGCGGGAGATGCGTACATCACACCGATATGCTCTCGAATTCGTTCATCTTCTTGGACGGCATAGGCGTGGCCAGGGAGCGTTGGCTATGGGCGAACGGCATCGTCTCGTGGGACGAGTTCCTCGATACGAACCGCGTACCGGGAGTATCGCCAGGCACAAAGGCGAAGGCTGATGCGTGCCTGGACGACGCGATGAAGAGGCTCCGTCTTGGCGACGCCTCCCACTTCTCATCCCTGCTGAGGCAGCGGGACCACTGGCGGTGTTATGACGAATTCAGGGATCGGGCTGTGTATCTCGACATAGAGACCACGGGCATATCGAGAAGGGCGCACGTCACAATGGTGGGCATGCATGACGGCCGACGGACACACACGCTCGTGAAGGGACAGAACCTCACCAGGGAGTATCTCGAGGCGATTCTGGGCCGGGCGGACATGATCGTCACGTTCAACGGCGCGAGCTTCGACCTCCCGATCCTGGACCATTGGTTCCCGGGCGTGGTGCCTCGGGTGCCTCATGTCGATCTCAAGCACCTCCTGCGCCGGCTTGGCAGGACCGGGGGCCTGAAGGCGATCGAGCACGACATGGGGGTCGAGAGGGACATGCGCATACAGTACCTTACAGGTCAGGACGCCGTCTACCTGTGGAGGCTGTGGGAGAGGCAGGGATCCTGGAACGCGCTCAAGACGCTCAAGGAGTACAACACGGACGATTGTGAGAACCTCAAGATCATCGCCGACAGGGCCTGCGACGAGATGAGGGCTAAGATGCGCGCCCCTGGCGCTGTCGAACGCAAACTTTGATTACCGAAGATGGGGTAGGGGTCGACGGGATGGACGCACTCATCAGAACGTCGTTCGCGGCAGTCATCGTCGTCGGGGAGGCCAGGCATTGAAGCTTCGTCCAGGCGAGTTCCTCGGCTCGCTGCCAACGGGACTGCGCGACTCCGCCGTCGAGGCCGCCGCCGCGCTAAGACAGGCCTCCAGCGCGGTCGTCGCGACTCACATCGACGCTGACGGGATAGCGGCCGCGGCGATCGCCAAGGCGACGCTTGACAGGCTCGGTGTCCCCCACGAAGTCAGATTCTTCAAGAAACTCGATGACGCGGCCCTCGACTCGTTGCGCGGGTCCGGGGCGGACATCGTGTGGTTCACGGACCTCGGCAGCGGGGCGATATCGAGGTTTGGCACGATGCATGCCATCGTCACGGACCACCATGTCCCTGATCCGATGGCCTACGGCTCGCGCTCGAACGGTCAGGCTCTGCTTTCGGACTACTCGCGACCGTACCACGTCAACCCGCACATGCACGGCCACTCTGGCGCAGACGAGCTGAGCGGGGCGGGCACGACGCTTCTCGTGTCGGTGGCGGCCGACGAAGAGAATGCCGCGCAGTCGCACCTCGCGATACTGGGCAGCGTCGGAGACCTGCAGGACCAGAAGACCTGCAGGCTGGAGGGGCTCAACCGGGTCGTCCTCGCCCTCGCAACGGGCCTCGGGACAGTGGAGGCGAAGGAGGACATCAGGTACTTCGGGCGGGAGACGAGGCCCATCTTCAAGATGCTCGAGTACTCGAGCGACCCGTTCATACCGCGCATAACTGGAAGGGAGCAGGAAGCGATCAGCTTCCTGCTCGGCCTCGGCATAACGCTCAAGGAGGGCGACCAGTGGCGCACCTGGTCCATGCTCTCTGACGATGAGAGATGCAAGGTCACGGACGCTCTCAGGGACGCGCTCATCGGCGGACCGAGAGGGGAGGAAAGGGTGAGGAGGCTGACAGGTGAGGCGTACAGATTCGTCGCGGAGGCGCCGGGATCGCCCGTGAGGGACGTAAAGGAGTACGCGACACTGTTGAACGCCTGCGGAAGACACGGGAGGGCGGAGGTCGGGCTCAGGATATGCTCGGGCGACAGGGGCGAGGCGCTCTCCGAAGGCTACGCCCTGCTCAGAGACCATCGCTCTGCCCTCAGCCAGGCGCTGGAGGCGGCCAAGGCCATAGGCATCACGCGCCTGAGACACATCCAGTACTTCGATGCCGGGGACGAGATCGAGGAGACCATAATCGGCACCGTCGCCGGCATGCTGCTCGGCGGCAGGGACGCCGACAGGACGGCGCCGATCATCGCCTTCGCCGACAGCATGGAGGTCGGCTCGGAGGAGCTGAAGAAGGTCTCCGGAAGGGGCACGCAGGAGCTTGTTTCCAGAGGCATGGACCTCTCGGCCGCCATGCGCGCGGTGGGCGAGAAGGTGGGCGGGGCAGGCGGAGGGCACAACATCGCCGCCGGTGCCACGATACCTTCGTCCAGGAAGGACCAGTTCCTGCGGCTGCTGGACGAGCTCGTCGGCGCTCAGCTAAAGCGTTAGACCACTGCGGCGAGTATCGCCTTCTGCACGTGCATGCGATTCTCCGCCTGGGCGAACACGGCGCTGTGCGAGCCGTCGATGACGTCCTCGGTCACCTCGCACCCTCGATGGGCCGGGAGACAATGCAGGAATATCCAGTCCTTGCTAGCCCGCTCCACGAGCGCGGAGTTCACCTGGTACGGCAAGAAGAGGCGTTCCCGCTCCTCACGCTCCTCCTCCTGGCCCATGGAGACCCACGTGTCCGTGTACACGACATCCGCACCGTCGACCGCGTCGAACGGGTTCGATACGGCCTCCACGGCGCAGTGGTTCTTCTTGGCTATCGACTGGGCCTCGGACAGGATGTCGGCGTCGGGGGCGTGAGACTTCGGTGTAGCGGCCACCATGTTCATGCCCACGATGGCACATCCCAGGAGCAGTGAGTTGCATACGTTGTTGCCGTCGCCGACGTATGCCAGCTTGAGACCCTTCAGCTTGCCCTTCTTCTCCATGACGGTCATGAGGTCGGCCGCGCACTGGCACGGATGCTCCAGATCGTCAAGGCCGTTTATGACCGGGACTGTGGCATTCTCGGCGAGCTCGCGCATCACCTCGTTGCTGAACGCCCTGTACATGATGACGTCCGCGTATCCGCTGATCACCTTCGCCACATCCGCGACGCTCTCTCTCTTTCCCATCTGGACCTCGTCGGGTCCTATGTAGATGGCCGAACCGCCGAGCTGGGATGCGGCGACCTCGAATGATACCCTCGTCCTCAAGCTGGGCTTCTCGAACACCATCGCGAGCACCTTCCTCTTGAGCGGCTCCGGGCGCCTGCCCTTCGACGGCTCAGTCTTCGTCTTCAAGGCCTTCGCAATGATCTTGGCGAGGTCGTCTTTCATGTCGAGGACGGATATTATGTCCCTTTTCAGCTAAATCACCGCACTCATGAACCGAACACGCGGACTTAAGGCTTTTGAAGGGCCACGGAGGGCTCGGGGCACGATGCGACGGCTACGGTCCCACGCGCTCGCACGGGGATTCCCCACATATGACGCACACGCTACATCCTGACAGGCTGGCCACGGGTCCGCCGCACTCCGGGCAACGCTCGTGGACGGCCTCGTACGACCTTGGCGACGATGCGCGCCTACGGCTGCTCATGATGACATGTCACGGAGACCAAACGGGAAGTAGGTTGCGTGCGGGGATGGGCGAAAGTGCTCCAGGTCTTGCGACAAGGTTTATTTACAGATAGATGATGAAGGGCCGAGACGGCCGGGGTGGGGTAATGGTATCCTTGGGGACTGTGGATCCCTTGACCCGGGTTCGATTCCCGGTCCCGGCCCACCGCCTCCCTTCGGTCACTCTGTGAACATCGCCCCGCAGTGAGGGCACTTCTTGTCTTCCTCGCCCACGCTCTTGCCGCACGCTGGGCATTCGAACGTGGACGCGTCGTCCTTGGGTGGGGTATCACTCTGCGAAGGGCTGTCGAGCTCGATCGTCGATGTCTCGGCGACCTCCTCGGCGAATATCTCGAACTCAGTGCCGCAGGACTCGCACCTCATGTTGGCCGACGTCGTGTGCTCGCTGCAGAACGGGCACTCGAACTCCCTGTCTTCGAACGAGACGCCGCAACGTGGGCACTTGTCTTCGTCCCCGGACACCGTCTTCCCACAGGAAACACAGGCTAGAACAAACACTGGCAGAGACTCTTCAGCCATGTGGTCGACAAGATTCTGCAGGTATTTAATTGGTTGCAGATGCCCCGGGAATACGACGGCCGAGCTGGGCGAATCACTTCTTCTTGGGCCGGCCGGGAGATCTCTTCTTGCCACTCGCGCCCGATGTACCGCCCTTCTTGGACGCAGGCTTCTTCTTGGTGGGCTTCTTGGCGGGTTTCTTCTTGGCGGGTTTCTTCTTGGCGGAGCTCTTGCGGACCGTCTTCGGCTTGGGTCCTCCCTTCGGACGCGCAGCCTTCTTCGCGGGCTTCTTCGCGGGCTTTCTCGCAGGCTTCCTCGCAGGCTTCCGGGCCTTCTTCGCCGCCCCGCCTGACTTACCCTTCGACGACGATGCGGCCTCTGACGCTGCCTCCCCTTGCGCAACTGTCCCATGGGCCACGCCGCGGGCCTCCCTCTCCGCGAACTCGGCCTTGCAGTTCGGGCACGAGGCGGACCGGATCGGCATCTTCTCGCCACACACGGGGCACTCCACGCTCGCCTCGCCAAGCGGCAGGTCGCACCGGGGACACTTCTCCTCGTCCCCGCGGATCATCAGGCCGCAGCCAGGGCATGCGACCTTCCTCTCGCTCGATCTTAGTTGCTCCAGCTCGGTGTTGATTATGTTCTCGACGAACTCGTCCATGTCGAACCCGGCGAATGTCTTCTCCACGCTGATCGAGAACTCCGTCAGGTCTATGCCGCACGTGGAGCACTTGGACGCGTTGCGCCAAACGAGGCCGGAGCAGAAAGGGCATTCGAAGAGCGTCCCTGGGCCGAACTGGAGCCCGCATCTCGGACACTCGGAATCGCCCGCTCTGACGATACGCCCGCACTTGAAACAACTGAGGAAGATGTCCGCCTTCTCTTCCGCCATAGTGATTACAGGATGTTACAACTGTTATATAAATTGTGGAATCTGGCAGACGGGCATCTGCTCATGCAGAGTCCCGGTCGACGCCTCTCCTGCCTCTCCCAGACCGCCCGCGGGCGACGGCGAATATCATCATGATGAACAGCACTGGGACGAGGACGTCCGAGAACTCGGGTATCTTCTCGAATATGACCTCGACGTTCGAGGTCGTGTTCTGCGTCCACTGCATGCATATGTTCTGCCAGCCGGAGACGGCATACACCGAGGTCAGGTGCGACTTCGCGTAGGAGTTCTGCTCGATCGTCACCCACGCCCATGAGCCGCTCGCGTTCTTCTTCACGAACACTTGGTTCGAGATGTCCTGCAGCCACATCGCGTACAGATTCCCCGTCGCCGTGTCGAGTGACAAGGTGGGGCACGTGTGGCCTCGCGTGCTCGACTCGTTGAGCGGCAAGGCCGACGACCAGCCGCTGCCATTGTTGTACGCGTAGTTGATTGTGGCCCTCAGCTTCCCGCCTACCTGGTCCCCCGTCCCGTAAACGACGTGCAGCACGCCGTCGCCGTCGACGAGGGCCGAGGGTGGCGCAAGGTCCGTGTTCGCTGTGCTGGCCCCCGCGGCGTACACGACCGTCGGTGTGCTCCATGCGGAACCGCCGTTGCTCCTGCTGTAAACGGCGCCGTCTGAGCCGTAGACTGCCCACACGGCTACGCCAGACCCGGCCTTCCCCGGAACTATCACGGCTTTGCTGTTCGTCGCCGCGGACCATGGGCTCAAGAGGTCTCCCTTGTAAGACCATGTGCCCTCGACATCGTCCACGGCGGCACTCTGGTAGGTCCAAAGACCGAACTGGGAGTTGGTTGAGTGCTCGCGCGAGGTCGCGGCGATCCAGAGATATCCGTTCGAGTCCTTGCACATGAATGCGTTCTTGCCGCCTGTCGCGTACGCGGACACGGCAAGCGTGGTCTCGTTGCCCCAAGTTATGACGGCCGTCACCGGGTCGACCGAACCGCGGCGCACGTGGATGTCCGTCGTGGAGGACGCTGTGTCGCCCACCGCGTAGACGACCTTGTTGGCGGTATCGTACCATACGCTCGTCTCGTTCACGCCCGCGATCGAGTCGAAGACGGCCCCCGCGCTCGTCCAGGAGACACCGCCGTCGGAACTGCTGGCGTAGACGGTGTCCGTGCCGTCCCAGTAGAAACTCCAGAAGTTGGTGCCGTCATGGAACAGTTTCCGCTGATACGACATGGATGTGGCCCAGTTGGATGCCATCGACGTGTCGACGACCCAGCCACGCAGGTCCGCCTCTGATGCCAGCGCCAAGGAGGACGCGCTGGCGAGCAACGGGTCCACCATCGCCATGTCCGTCCTGCCCTTCCAGTCCGTCGCCTCGACCACGAACTCGAAGGCGCCGCCGTCGCCGAATGCCGCCGAGGGCAAGCTGATCTCCATCTGACTCGCATCCTTGGCAACCGATATCGTCGTGAATGTGAGCTTCCACTCCCCCTGATCGTAGTCGAACAGGTACTCGGTCAGCACCTCGCCGAACTGACCTACGACCTCCACCATCTGGTCCGCGCCGATCGTCCTCGAACCGTACGATAGCGGATAGCCGGTCGCCACCGAGGCGTCGCTGTCGACGAATATCCTGATGTAATCCTCGCCCGTCTTCCTCTGGGGCGCGACGGGCGTGCCACCGCCGCCGCCTGAGGGCTTGGCCTTCAAGGACGGCACGTAAGCGCCGCTACATATCTCCCCCGCGACGCTCACGTAGAAGAACGACAGGCCTGTGTGGTTCGTCCCCGCCACTTCCGCTATGTCGATGTTCGCGTTCTCCACGGGCTCGGCGTCTGAGTCGCTCAACAGCAGGTCAGACCAATCCGCGAACGCGCCGTCGACAATCACGAAATCGGGAGCGGAGTCCACATATCCAGTGCAAGGTTCGCCATAGACCTCGCTGTGAGCGAACGTCCAGTCCGACGCGACGGTGTCAATGGCTACCGAGCACAGCTCTCCAGGGGATGACAGGGACAGGTCGGCGATGACCTGGATGACATAAGGGTCGTCCATGGGACCGATCGTGACGCCGTCACCCACGGACGGCGAGGTCGTGACATCGTCGTCGGTGAACGCCAGGGACCGCACAGTCCCGCTCGAGCCCTGGCAGCTCAGGGTCAGCCGCAGTACCGCGACCTCAGTCCCAGACGCGACCACTCCGCTGCTTGGAACGAGCGATTCCTGCTTGACGACCAGCACGCCACCCTCGTGCGGCGTCTCGTAGCTCACCGCGCGGCGCTCGAGTTCGTCCTGAGACATGAGCAGATATCTGACCTCCTGAGTCTCCAGGGCGCTCGCGAACACGGCCTTGGCCTCTAGCTGTGAGCCTTCGACACTATGCGTCAGAGAACCCATCTGTGCCCAAGAGCTCCAGTCTCGGCCGTCGTCCGAATCGAAACTCATGATCGTTGCGGACTCGATCGCGCCGTCCCAACCGTCTAGCTCGAGCATGTAATCGGCCCCGAGCGATCCGACGACATAGCCGGACGAGGATGAGCCGTCCGAGTCGATGAACAGGTAGAAGCTGCTCACGAGCGACGAGCCCATGGCATCCCCTCCCGTCTCTATGTACATGTAGAGGTCGTTCGCGTCGATGTGCACGGCCCAACGCTGCACGTCGACCGAAGGGGCGGAGGCCGCGGATGTCTTCATCGTGTAGGCGTCGACGTCGGACCAGTCCGAGAAGTCGCCGTCGATACTGAACGCCTCCGAATCCGTCCTATAGGCGAAGTAGATGAATGTGGGGAGTATGATCAGGACGGCCACGAGCACGGCGAGGAATGGCCATCGTGTGATGATAGGGTATCTCTTGGTGCGGCGCGCTCCCGCTCCGCCACGCGTCCCGTTGATCATCCCTGTGCCGTTCACCATGCCAGTGCCGTTCACCATGCCAGTGCCGTTCACGATGCCTGTGCCGTTGACCCGGCCCACGCCGTGGTCGCGCGGCTCCACCAGCGTCGTCGTGACGGCCTCTGGCGGCGGGGAGGGCTCCTCTTCCTCCTCGGGCATAAACGACCGGTCGAGCAACGACTCCGCCAGCTCGGGCTTCTCAGCCTCGAACGTTACGCTACAGCTGGGGCACTTGCTGGCGCCCGCGGCGACTACGGCCCCACACTCGGGGCACTCGAGCTTGTCGTCCTCGGTGGCGACTGGCACGCCGCACCTCGGGCACTTGACGACACCCGCCTCGATAGCCATTCCACACGAGGGGCAGGAGATCCCGGCATGCGGAAGCGGCAGGCTCTCCTTGTCTGCGTCGAGGAACTCCCTCTGGGCTTGTTCGGCCTGCAGCCGTTGCATTAGCCGCTTCTCGATGACCTGGTCCATCTCTCTCCTCGTCAAGACCGTCTCGAGCCGCGTGCCACAGAACGGGCATCTCTCGGAGTCGGAAGGTACCTTGTTGCCGCAAAGGGGGCAATATAGAAGCTCCCTGTTCAAACCTCAAACACCTCTTAAAGCACGATGCATGTCGACGGTCGCCGTTGCGCGAGGAAAGGCGACTGACTACATTGGGAGATAGTTATAGCATTCAGGCTCTATATAAATATCTGGACGTGCAGATGGCGATTTGCATCGCCGCGCTCCGACGCTTCTCTCGAACTCAAAACGTTAATATACGCTCGCAAGCGTGGCAAGTGAAGGTGATGCGCGGTTGGCATGGACGGGCCCCCTGAACAAGATCGACGACTACAGGTTCCAGATACCAAGGTCGTTCAAGAGGTGCATGACGACGGATGCCGTCATATTCGCGGACGAGAAGATGCTGGCGTCGATAGTGCGCGACAGCGCCCCCGAGCAGGCGGCCAACGTGGCGTGCCTTCCAGGCATCGTCGGCAAGTCCCTCGCCATGCCGGACATCCACTGGGGATACGGGTTCCCGATAGGAGGCGTGGCCGCGTTCGACTCCGAGAACGGCGTGATCTCCCCAGGCGGGATAGGGTACGACGTCAACTGTGGCGTCCGACTGGTGCGGACCGACCTGTGGGCGGAAGACGTCCAGCCGAAGGTGAAGGACTTGGTCGACGCCGCGTTCGGCAACGTACCCTCTGGCGTCGGTGAGAAAGGCAAGCTGAGGCTTTCGCACAGCGACATCGAAGAGGTGCTCGAAGGTGGCGCCAGATGGGCCGTGTCAAAGGGTTACGGATGGGAGGACGACATCGTCTCCTGCGAGGAGGGTGGATGCATGGCCAGCGCCGACGCCTCCAAGGTGAGCCAGAAGGCCAAACAGAGGGGCGCCCCGCAGCTAGGGACGCTCGGAGGCGGGAACCACTTCCTGGAGATACAGAGGGTCGAGAAGATATTCGACGAGGAGGCCGCGAGATCCTTCGGATTGACAGGCGAGGGACAGGTCACCGTGAGCATACACTCGGGCTCAAGGGGTTGCGGGCACCAGATAGCGAGCGACTACATCCAGTTGATGGAGGGCGCCATACGGAAGTACGGCATCGAGGTGCCAGACAGGCAACTCGCGTGCGCCCCCGTGACATCGCAAGAGGGGCGGGACTGCTATGCCGCGATGGCCGCGGCCGCCAACTTCGCGTGGGCGAACAGGCAGCTCATACTGCACTGGCTCAGAGAGTCGTTCGAGGGAGTGATGGGCAGATCCCCCGAGGACATGGGCATGAGCCTGGTGTACGATGTCGCCCACAACATATGCAAGCAGGAGGAGCACGACGTCGACGGACGGAGGGCCAAGCTCTACGTGCACAGGAAGGGCGCCACCAGGGCGTTCGACTCGTCGAGGGACGAAGTGCCGGCGAAGTACCGGAGCGCAGGTCAGCCGGTGCTCATACCGGGCGACATGGGGAACGCGAGCTACCTGCTCGTCGGCACGGCCGGGGCGATGGCGGAGACTTTCGGGTCGACATGCCATGGCGCCGGCAGGCAGATGTCGAGGAAGGCGGCCACCAAGAGGTTCTCAGAGAGGGACGTGCTGGAGATGCTGAGGGGCAGAGGCATATACGTGAGAGCGGCGTCCAGGGAAGGCATAGTCGAGGAGGCGCCGGGGGCCTACAAGGATGTCGACGATGTAGTCCGCATAGCTGACGGGGCGGGCATATCTAGGCTCGTGGCGCGGCTGAAGCCGATGGGCGTCATGAAGGGATAAGGCCCTACGGCTCGAGCGCCTTCGCGGCAGCCCTGGCGACGCGGTCCCTGTCCTCCGCGGGACAGGCCACCATTACGGCCCACTCGTGCACCCTCCTGTTCTGTAGCGACTGTGCTATCGAGCTGACCCTCGAGAGCAGCCGGGCCTTGCTGCCGTCTATCACCCGTATCCCGACCAGAGATATCCTCGGCTCGGAGATCGGCAGCTCGTGAGAGGGGACATCGATTATCACTCGTCCCGGCTCGGTCCCGGCCCTCGAGGCTATCTCCTCCTCGAGCTTCCTCCTGCGGTCCATCCGGCCGATCTCGTCTATGGCGTCCCAGCCGTCTTCGGGGATGTCCAACACGGCCCTCGCGTAGACCTTCTTGAACAGCTTGCGATACTTGATCCGTGTGGCCACCTCCCTGAAGTAGCCCCCTCGAGAGGCCAGGTTCGACAGCAGGGAGGAGTCCGTCATGCGGAACAGCGACCCCACCTCCTCGGGCTCGAGCCTCTCCACCGCCTTGGCGAGCATCAGCTCGGCGATCCTCACGGTCTTGTGATAGTAGACTGAGGCGAACATGAGCGCGCGGGCCACGAGCATGCCCTCCACGGCGCTGAGGCCGCCCTTCGCGACGACCAGGTCGCCGTTGAATATCTCGACCGTGTCCAAGAGCCTGTCGAGGTCGATCACGCCGTACGCCACACCGGTGTAGTGCGCGTCGCGGATGAGGTAGTCGAGCTGGTCCACGTCGACAGGCCCGCACACCATTTGTCCGAGGTAGCGCCGCTCGTTGAAGTGCGCCTGCCCGTCATGGCTGCCGAGCGTGCGCTGGTCGGACCGAGCGCTCGACGTCCAGTCCAGCAACGAGGCCACATCCTTGGGGGCGATGCCCTGCGCCTCCAGGGCATCGACGATGCTTGATCGGCCGCCGAGTATGCGCTCCTCGTCGTCCGACAGTATCGTCTCTTCGCCCATGATGAGGCGTTTGGATATCTCGACATGGTCGATCCCGAACTGCTCGTGGAGGACGGTCTCGAAGGTGTGGGAATAGGGCAGGTGTCCCACGTCGTGGAGCAGGGAGGCGCATCTGACGATCACGTCCTCCTCCTCGCCGAGCCGCAGCGACGCGCTCATCCTCCCCGCGACGGCGAACGTCCCGAGCGAGTGCTCCAGCCGCGTGTGGTTCGCCCCTGGATACACGAGGTTCGCCAGCCCCAGCTGGTTCACGCCGTGCAGCCGTTGCAGTTCGTTCGAGTCGATGAGCGGCATGAACGGTGCGTCCACGCGCACGCTCCCGTGCACCGAGTCCCTTATTATCTTGTACTCCGCCACGTCTGCATGAGAGAACGTTGTGACATATAATTGTTGACAGTGGAAGTGGCCGTCGGCGCGGTCGCCGCGTCGCCGTCGGCGCGCAGGTAGTAGAAATACGTTTGCAGGCGCCCGGTCATGCCGTTCCCGCTCGATGTGAATACTTTTAAGAATCGAGAGTCATTGTGAGATTGTCACGAGGAGGAACCCCCGTTGCAGTCTCGTGCCGAAGTAAGCGAAGACAGGATACTCACGTACATCGACGGCTTCGACAGCAAGATAGGCGGAGGCATCCGGAAGGGCCACGTCGTGCTTCTCGCGGGCACCCCGGGTACTATGAAGTCGTCGATAGCCCTGAACATGATGCACAAGTGCGTGAGGAAGCGGGCCATGAACGTCCTGTACGTGAGCATAGAGGAGAGCAAGGAGAGCCTCATGGAGTGCATGGAGGAGCTCGGACTCGGCTCGGTCGACGAGAACAAGTTCTTCATCGTCGACATAGGCAAACTGCGGCTCGAGCACACCGACGCCGACATAGGCCGCGACTGGTTCAAGATACTCAAGGAGTACCTGAGGAAGAAGGTCGAGAACGAGGGCGTCGAGCTGATCGTGATCGACTCACTCACCGCGGTGTATTCGCTGACCCAGATCCAAAGCCCCAGGCAGGAGCTGTTCCACTTCTTCGGCTTCCTCAAGCGGCTCGGCGTGACCACGTTCCTCATATCGGAGACGCAGCAGAACGGCCTCGCCTTCGGGCCGTATCATGAGGACTACCTCGCAGACGGCACGATCCTCCTGAAGTTCGTGGACGTCGGTGAATCGGATGTCCAGCTCAGGATAAGGGCCGTGAAGATGCGCCATTCGAAGATACACCACGGCTACCTCACGCTGCTGTACCGCGACGGTCAGTTCATGGCAACCCCACCCATAGCGGAGTAAGCGAAGGCGGCAGAAAGACGTGGCGTCGACTGCGGCGTCGGTGAGGAGTCCGCCGGATTCAGGAGCGTACCTTTCAGAAGCCGCCCTTTATCTTGTTCCGGTCTATGCGTATACCCTGCGGGGTCACCATCAACAGGTTCTTCCCCACGCCGGCGACGTCGCCGTTGACGTCCCTCGCGACATGCTTCAGCTCCGCCGTGATCCTCTTCAGTGTCAGGTCGTCGTTGGCTATCGACGTGAAGTCTAAAATCACGATGTTGCCCGCGTACACCTCGCTGGTGAGCAACGACAGGTCCTCGTACCGGAACAGCTCGCCGACCTTGACGAGCTGAGCGCCTTCGGTGTCTCCCGTGACGTGCTCGTCATCGAACGCCATCTCGCTCAGGTCGATGTACTGCTCAGCGCTGGCGTGGTGTCTGCTCTCTGACTCCTGCGACGAAGGGAAAGTCTTCTTCTTCAGAATGGTCACTGTGCATCCCTCTGGGCTAGGTATAACCTTGTTCGGATATAAAGCCTATCATGCGTGGCCAGACGGCCGTTTTTCCTGGTGAATCGGCGCGCGGGGGTCGGATCACGCGGACAGCAGGAGCCTATGATCTCGGCACTCCGGCGCGTCAAACCGTCTCTTGGTCTATGAGCCAAAGCCGGTCGCCGACGTGGTGCAACGACGAGACGACCTTGCCCTTCGGCTTCCTGGCCATATCGCTCGCAGAGACCGACGCCCTGCCCACGGCCAGCGGCCGGAGGTTCTTCTCGTCCCGGATCCACACGAAGTCGCCGACGGCGACTTCCGAGTCGACATCCACGACGCCGGGTCCCATTATGTCCGCGCCGTTGGCGACGAACGGGACGGCCCCCATGTCCACGGTCACGAATCTCTTCTTGGCGCCGTACTCGAGTATGCCGCGCACGGTGAGGAAGGGCTCGTCGCCCGAGACGATTGCCAGCAAGGCCCCGTTCACGAAGAGTATGTCGAAGTCGGGTGTCTCCGCCATGTCGACCGTGTCGCCCACATCGAAGGTGGTCGTGCCGAGGACCTCGTCGAGCCTGGACGACAGATTCTCGATCTCCTTCTGACGTAGCCTGTGTCTCTTCCGGACCCTCAGCGCGGGCATCAGCGTCCCCCTCCTTCGACCAGGTTCCCGCAGGCCGAGCATCGCACCAGCAGCCTGTTCGCCTGGGACCGCGCCTCCCCGGCCTTCTCCGCCATCCCGAGCGCCTCGTAGGCGTCCGACAATATCTCGAACGGCTCCCAGTCGAGCTCGTCGCTGCCGATCGCCGTCTCGGCGGCCTCGATCGCCTCCCGATGCGCGCCCTTCTGGAGGAACGCCCTGGCGATGCGGACCGTCGCGAAGTGGTCGCTCGGCCACTTCTCGAGCACCTCCTCGAGCGCGTCGACGCGATGGGGCTCCCCGGCTGCGCACAGCCGTATCTCCGCAGCCAACCGTTCGCGCTCTGGCTCCGGCGACCTGGACGCGACCTGCCGCGCGGGTTCCACCGCGCCCAACAGCGTGTGCGCCCTGACGAGGAGCAGCCTGCTCGACGGAGTGAGCTCCCCGAGATCGCGCGCCGACAGCAGGTCGACGACCTCCTGCCACCGCCCGCGAGCAGCCATGAACTCCGCGTATGCTACGACGGCGGCCGAGGCCGTGCACGCAGCAGCGGCGACAGTCAGCTCCTGAGGGGGAGCATCCATCCCCGAGATCCTGCAGATGCGGAAGGCGAGAGGAAGCACGGTGATGTCGGGATGCGGCGACGTGACTGCGAGGACGGCGGACGCTATCGCGTCGGAGTAACGGCCCATGCGCGCGAGCGCCTCGCACCGTATGCGCCAGGGGTCCCCGTCGGAAGGCGCGGAGACCATCGCGTCGTCCGCGCATCTCAGTGCGCGGGTGTAGGACTGCTCCGCACCGACGCCGTCGCCGACCGCGATGAGCAGGTCACCCCTGTCTATCCAGGCCTCGCAGAGGTCCGGGTTGAGCGTGAGGGCACGGTCGATCGACGACAGAGCGTCATCCATCCTCCCCAGCTGCCTCGCGACGGCCGACCTGGCCTTCCAGGCCTCGTCGTAGGACGGGTTTATGTCCAGCGACTCGAGCAGCAGGTCATATCCCTCCTCCACCTCGCCTATGGCCGCCTTGCACACGCCCTTCGCGTACAGCGCGTAGTCGAAGTCCGGACGGATCTCCAGCGAACGGTCGTGGAAGGGCAACGCGTCCCGGTATATGCCCATCTTCTCGAGTGCGTTGCCGATGTTGTTCCACGCGATCTCGTAGTCGGGGTCGACGGTTATGGCCGCGACGAAGCTCGGTATGGACTCCGCGTATCTGCCGAGGTTGTAGAGCGCGTTGCCGTGGTTGTTCAGCAGCACGCGGTCGTTCTCGTCTATCTTCAGGGCCTCGCGGTAACAGTCCACGGCCTCCTCCAGCCGGTCCACGCCATGCAGCGCGTAACCCTTGTTGTACCACGCGTGCTTGTAGTATGGGTCGATCTCGATCGACCTGTCGAAAGCGGCCAACGCCCGGTCGACCTTCCCGGCGTTGAAACAGGCGTAGCCGAAGTTGTTCCATATCTGGGAATCGTCGTTGTCCAGCTTGAGCGCGCGCTCGAAATGAGATATTGCCTCCTCGAATCGCCCCATCTCCTGTCTCACGCCCCCGAGATGGGAGTGGCCTTCGGCGTCGTCAGGATGGAGGGCGATGTACTCCTCGCAGCACTGGGCGGCCTTATCGCCGAGCTCGATGGCCATGTACAGATCGGCCCGCACGAGAAGATGCGAATCGTCACTCGCGGGGGGGATCATGGCGATGGCCGCGCTCGCCCGCCTCCTGTTGCCGAGCTCGGAATGCGACTCGGCCATGCCGATCAGGTTCTCCGCCCTCTCGGGGTTCAGCGTCGCGGCCTTAGAATACGCCTTCGCGGCACCCCTGTAGTCCCCCTGCGCGAACAGGCAATTGCCCAGATTATGCCATGCCAGCTCGTAGTCGTCCGAAAGCGAGAGCGCTTTCCTGTAGCAGGCCTCGGCGGCCTCCCTCTTCCCCAGGGCGTCCAAGGCCGCGCCTTTGTTGTTCAACGCCACGACGTTGTCGATCTCCTTGGACAACACTTCGTTCAGCAGGGCGAGGGCGCCCTCGTAGTCCTCATCGTCGTACGCCCTGTTCGCCCTAGCGAACAGGTCCGCGGTCTTCGGCCTCTGTCCGGGTGCGCTCTCGAGTGTGACTTCTGTCAATCGACCGTTCCATGCCTCCGGGAGTAGATATTATTTTTGAATGTGATGTCGGGACGGCGACCCGAGCGACCCGCTCCTGAGGCCTTCATATATACCCCAAACCTTATATTTATCGTAGGTGGTAATCGCCTGGGAAGTGCCTCGATATGCTGGTTCTGTTCAGCGCGTCCCCGAAGTCGATGATAACGGCGTACATAGCCAGCAGGATACACCACGCCAAACCGGTGGAGAAGGCGCCGAACCAGAAGTTCTTCTTCGAGGACGTGCTCGACGCGGACACGCTCGATTATGACGCCCTATACTCAGAGTTCAGGGAGCGCCACGGGGGCCTCGACTTCCTGGAGAACCCGAAACTCTTCGAGATACTCGAGGACGAGATGTTCTGGGCGTCGAGGTTCAACGCGAGAGACCGCCTTCAGCTGATATTCAGCGTCCTGGAGCTGATCGAGAGGAAGGGCACTAAAGCCTATCTGTCGCAGGACACGCCGGAGGCGAAGGAGATGAAGGACCGCGTCAGGAGGGTGACGGCCGAGTTCCGAAGGGCGAGGGACTTCCTCTCGTTCGCGGAGGACGCCGACAACAAGGCCATAATCGGGAGGGGGTCCTTCGAACACAGGATACTGGACCTCGTCCTCAGGCACTTCGCGAGGAGGAGGCCGGGCTATGCCGTGGCCATACTGGACGAGGAGCACGCGCACATATGCGTGAACGACGAGATATTGATCGAGCCTGTCGCCAAGTTCCCCCGGAGGAAGGGGCGGAAGGACGCGAAGAGGTTCTGGCTCCTGCACTCGGACATGAAGTACGTGAGCGCGAGGAGAGACCCTGACTACGCCGCGGGCGACCTGCCCGGCAACTACTGGAAATGGATCTCCGAGGGCACTGGGGGCGCGACGAGGACCGGCGCCCGCACGCTGGATGATTTCTGACGGGCCGTCCGGCCTCGGGCGGACACGGAACCGTCCATCCGTGCACACAGTTGGCGGAGGCCCGGGGAAGGTTCGTTCCCAAACCTGATAAGCAGGCCAGGTAAGTTTATAAAGCCACCATCATGTTAGTATTGCGGGCATCAAATAGGAGCAGCTGTCTTGAGCGATTCCGAGCATGGCTGGGACTCGAGTGACGACCTCCCAGCGTACATGGACCTCCTGAGTCACGATATTCTCAACATGAACCAGACCGTTCTGAGCTGCATCGACCTCATGACGGCCAGCCAGCGGCTGGACGACCGTTCCAAGAAGCACGCGCTCAGGGCCACATCGCAGATGAGGGTCTCCTCCCAGATATTCGAGAGCATAAAGACGCTCTGTCTCGTCCGGAAGGGAGATCAATCGCTTCTCGAGACCGTCGATCTGGAGGCCGAGGTCGCGAGGGCGGGGCAGGCGCTCACCAGCACGCTCCCCGACAAGGAACTGCACGTGACGGTCGAGAAGGTCGGAGAGAGGGCCATGGTCCCTGGCGGCCAGATGGTGTATCACGCCCTGCTGAACGCGCTCACCAACATCGCCCAGCTCGACTCGGCCGAGCGCGTCGACATCGATGTCGACGTCGGACCTGTCGAAGGCCGCGACGCTGGCGCCTGGAGGGTCCGCATATCGGATGCCAAGGCTGCGATGCCCGAATCGTTCGACCCGGAATCGCTGAGAGCGGACTTGGCGGCGTCGAGGAGCAGGGTCGTGCGCGTGGCCGGGTTGCTGCTCTCGAAGATGATGGTGGAGAAGCTCGGAGGCTCCGTCGAAGTGGAGTCGTCCGACGGGGATGGATGCGCGTTCGTGCTCACGCTCAAGGAGGAACTGCCCCAATGACAAGCGTACTGATCGTGGATGACGAACTGTTCATCGTCGAATTGTACAGGGACATCCTGCAGCTCAGAGGATACAGGGTGGTCGGCATGGCCTTTGACGGCGAGGAGGCCGTCAAGAAGTACAACGCCTCGCAGGACAAGCCGGACGTCGTGATAATGGACCACAGGATGCCTGTGATGAACGGTGTCGAGGCGACGAAGGAGATAATGCGGCTGAACCCCCATCAGAAGATCATATTCGTCAGCGCTGACATCCTTGTGGAGAAGGAGGCCAGAGAGGCCGGCGCGAGCGAGTTCCTGCCCAAGCCGTTCAGGATGGACGACCTGATCGACCGCATGATGAAGTCGGCGTCGCGATGAGGCTCCTCGCCAGTAGCGCGCTGGCGCCTGTGGACACAAATTAGGCGGGACGACAGATAGGGATAAGTTGAAGTCGAGACCTATCATATCGGGACGAAGGTATCTGCATTGACGACGGACAGCTTCACCAAGGCAAAGACGATGCAATTCCCCAGACAGGTCCACGCGGGGCATGACGTCATCCAAGAGATAGGGCGTATGTGCAAGGACTTCGAGCTCGAGGGCACGACGTTGCTCGTCACCGGACCGACCACGGGCGGCCTGGCAGCCAACCAGATATCCGACATACTCACGGAGAGCGGCTACGACGTGCATGTCATAACCGTTGGCGAGGCGTCCAGGGACAACCTCGTCAAGGTCGAGGAGATGTCCAAGGAGGTCGGCGCGTCGTTCCTCATCGGCGTCGGCGGTGGCAGCAAGATAGACCTCGCGAAGCTGGCCTCGGGCAACCTCAACATGCCGTTCCTTAGCGTGCCAACTTCCGCGGCCCACGACGGCATCGCCAGCCCCCGCGCCTCCATAAAGGACGGCGGGAACTCGCTGTCGTTGAACGCGAGCGTGCCCCTCGGCGTCGTGGCGGACACGGCGCTCATAGTGAAGGCCCCTTACAGGCTGCTCGCCTCAGGGTGCGCCGACGTCATCTCCAACACGACAGCTATCATGGACTGGGAGCTCGCCGAGCGGCTCAGAGGTGAGTTCTTCAGCTCCAGCGCGGCCAACCTCGCCAAGTACGCGGCGGAGTCGATCATCCAGAACGCGACCGCCATAAAGCCCAACCTCGAGGAGAGCGTCTGGATCGCCATCAGGCCGATAATCATCTCAGGCATATCCATGGCGGTGGCGAGCTCGTCCCGCCCAACGAGCGGTTCGGAGCACATGTTCTCCCACGTTCTCGATAAAACCGCGCCAGGCAAGGCTCTCCACGGGGAGCAGTGCGGCGTCGGCTCAATCATGATGATGTATCTCCACGGAGGAGGGTGGGAGAGGATACGCGACGCGCTGCGCCTGATAGGCGCCCCCACGAACGCTGAGGAGCTGGGAGTGGCGCCTCAGCAGGTCGTGGATGCGATGGTCCACGCCAACGAGATAAGGAAGGACCGGTACACCATCCTGGGAGACAGAGGCCTGACGCCCGAAGCAGCTGAACGCCTGGCGAGAATCACCGGCGTGATATGAGTATGCTGCGAAGAAGGGGTGTTTGTGATGGTGTTGGTCACGGTCGTCGGCAAGCTGCAATGCAAGGAAGGATTCGAGTTCGTGTTCGGAGGGCCTCTCGCGGAGTGCAGAGACTGCAAGGTTAGGAACGTCTGCTTCCATCTCGAGGAGAACAAACGATACCGCGTGAAGGCGATAAGGGAAGTGAGCCACGACTGCAAGATCCACGAGGAAGGCGTCAGGGTTGTCGAGGTCGAGAAGGTGCCCATACGCGCCGCGATCCCGGCAAAGGCCGCGCTCGAAGGGGCGATGCTGACCTACGAGGACATGGAATGCGGCGACCTCTCATGCCCGAATCACGAGCTGTGCAGGCCGCGCGGGACCGTCACGGGCATGCGGTTCAAGATCATCTCGACGGAGAGCGCAAAGGTCGAGTGCCGCCGAGGCATGGACCTCCGGACGGCATTTCTGGAATAGACACCTCAGACGGCGGCTTCAAGGGCGGTCAACGCGCGCCGTCGGAACGCTTGTGCGCGCGCGAGGACCTAATGAGGACGCCGAACAACAACAGAAGCATCGCCACCGGGAGGAGCGCTCCGCCGAACTCGGGGATCACCTCGTGATCCACTGTCACCACGACCTCGTCGGTGTCGGAGTTGCCGGAGGGGTCAAGCACAGTCAACGTGACGGTGTACACACCTTCCGTCCAGAACACGAAATGAGGCGTCTCGCCATATAGTTCGACCGTCGAGCCGTTGTAGACGAACGACCAAGTCATGTTCGCTATCCCGACATCGTCCGAGGAGCCAGAGCCGTCGAACGACACGAGCCAGCCCAGAGGCACGGTTATGTCTGAGCCCGCATCGGCCACGGGAGGCGTCGCATCGACGAGGACCAAGAACGAATGCGCCTCGTACGGCGCGTATCTCGGAGACATGAGCTCGACCCCGGAGACGTCGCGTGCTACGATGTAGTAGTCAATCACGGACCCTGGAGGCTGAGAGGGGATCGAAGCCGTGTAAGTATCGTTCTCCGCGCCCTTGGCCATGGTCACCTCGTGCCATGCCCCGCCGTCCACGCTGTACCTGAGCTCCGTTGCTGATTCGTCCAGACCTCTCGCTGCAGTGATATTGGCCAGCGCTTCGCGGTCGTGTCCCGTGTAAAGCTCGTCCTGCAAAGGCTCGTGCTGAATCTCGAACTGCCGTTCCTCCCTGTCGCCGGCGATCTCAATCAGGAGAAGCGCGGGGGGTATGTTCTCAGCAATAAGCCCCAGGACGGCGTCCTCCTGGTCCGGGTGGAACCCATCTTGTGACCCACCCACCTCGAACAGGAACGCATAGATGTCGACGCCGCCGTAGAGCCAGTCGAGCGAGTCACCTGTTGTCGGGTACAAGCCGACCGACTGGTCGGCAGTGTAGCCGTTGAGCGCCGCGAGGCTGTTGCCAATGCGCACGAGGTCGTCGTTGTCTGGTGGGGCATCCTCCGTGTAGCCCCAGGGCCACATGACGAGGTCGGAGTACGTGTGGAAGTCGATGGCGACGGTGAAGCTGTGATTGAGCGCGAGATCTCTTATGGCCTGCGTCTCAGGTTCAGAGAAGGGATACTCGCCACAGTAGGTGGAGTCGGACGTGACATTAGACGTTCCCGCGCCGCCCCAAGCGCCTAGGGGATCGCCGTTCTCCGAGCCGTTATAGTTCCTGTTGAGGTCGACCCCGAACGTGCCGTCACCGTTGTCCCTCCTGTTCTTACGCCAGTATTCATCGACGTTCAGAGCGAAATCCAGACCGTCCGGGTTGACGACCGGCACGATCCATATCTCCCGATTATCGACCAGCCAGCTGATCCTAGCATCCGAACCGTAAAGGTCGGTCAAGTTCTCCACGAGTTGCATGGTTATCTCAGAACCTGGCCACTCCCGGGCATGGTGAAGGGACATGATGAGGATCTCAGGCTCATCCTCATCCACCTCCACATTGTCAGAGATCTTCACTGCGAGTATGTCGCGTTCGGCAATCCCCTGCGTCGTCTCCCAGCTATCCCCGATATCGAATACACTTGATATGTCGGGGTGGTCTGCTTCGGTAGCGTAGAGCGTGTCCCTTATCGTCGGATAGTCCCTGTACGCGTATGAGGCAGGAGGCGCCGCAATGGTCGAACCCCCATAGGCGTCAGGCTCGACCCATCCGTCCGTCGGCTCATACGATGCGGAGTGGCCGCTGGGCAGGGTGAGCACTGTGAGGACTAACAGCGCGAATATGGGAACGCCAAGAGCCTTCTTCACCTTCTCCACCTACGGTCGCCAGCGATCATCAGTTGCGGTGACTACCGGCCTGACAATGTCTCAGGTCAGTCCGCCTATGATGACGCATCTATATACCGATTTTCCAGAACGTGGTATCGCACGGTCATCCGCCGCTCACAGGCGGGAGGAACGAAACCTCATCCTGATCCTTCAATACCAGGCTGGGTGGGCCGTATTCCTTGTTCACGGACAGGATGATGTGGTCTCTGTACTTTGCGATACTCGGAAATCGCTCCACATACTGATCGAGGAGCATCTTTACCGTCGTGCCCTCACTCAGCTCGAGTTCCTCTTCCTTGCTACCGACGATCTCTCTGAACGATGCGAACAGCTTCACGCGGACCTTCATGTCCTTCGGGCCTCTCTAGCAACACCATTATGATTGTCTGGTATTCAAAACCTATCAGTTATGGGCGCGAATGGGCGTGCAGACACTCTTCGCCGCTGTGTCTTCATGCGCGATAGTTGTCGGCGTTAACCTGAAGGCCTGAGCGAACCCACGGCAATTGGAACCATACTGAAGAGATCATAGCGACTGGCCACCCTGATTGATAATTAATCAGATAACAGATATGATAAGGATATCCCTGATTTCCTATGGAGAGTGAGGCGAATGTATTATCAGATTATGTCTGAAAAGCTCTTTTAGACAAACATCACAATGAGGCATGCTACGCTCAACAACAAAGCTTTTCGCATTCGACACGGCCAGAGGAGGCAGGCTCCGAAGCTGTGGAAGATGGTGTGGATACACCATCGACCGATGCGATGGCGATGAGCATGATCAAGCTCGCCAGACAGATGATAGAGGGGGATAAATGTCAGCCGAACCACACCAACCATCAGGGAATGCTGTCCACTCCACGGACAATGAATCGAAGATAGGACGGGGTTGGAATGTGGAGCCGCAGATAGGCGCGAACGCAAGGACGGTACTAGAGCGACGCTACCTGAAGAAGGGAGAGGACGGCAAGGCCGCGGAGACGCCACGCCAGTTGTTCGAGCGTGTCGCACAAGCGATAGCCTCCGCAGAGGAGAGATATGGCAAATCGGCCAAAGAGAGGGACGAGATTGCCGCTCGGTTCTACGAGATGATGGCCCGTCAGGAGTTCATGCCGAATAGCCCTACGCTCATGAACGCTGGCAGGGAGTTGGGACAGCTATCGGCGTGTTTCGTCCTTCCTGTGGGCGACTCGATGGAGGAGATCTTCGACTCCATCAAATACACTGCCCTCATACACAAATGCCTCGTCCCGGAGACACTGGTGATGACCGACTCCGGATGCATGAACCTCGGTTCGGTACGGAACGACACATGGATTGAGACGCACGAGGGCATGGACCAGGTGATTGAGAACCACGACAACGGCATCCAGAGAGTCATGACGGTGGAGACGGACGAAGGGTACTCAATCACTGGGACGCCGCAACACCGCCTGATGACGGAGCAGTCTGGAAGGGAACTCGAGTGGAAGCAGATGGGTGATCTTGAGGAGGGGGAGACGCTCATCATGAAGCTCGGAGGATGGCTGGGCGGCACACTTCACAGCGTCGAGCGCGACATATCGGACTTCTCCGACTCTTTCGACGAGAGCGTGGTAAGAGCGGATGAACGCGCGCTGTGCGAATTCCTCAGGAACGCATTCACAGGGCACGGATGGGTGACCGACGAGGGCATCGTTCGACTGGAGCTGGACTCCGAGAGCGTCGCCCGGGAGCTTCAGGTGATCCTGTTCTATGTCGGAGTGCCCACGCACAGGGACGGCCCGAGCCTGACCGTGTGCACAGCTTCGGGGTTCCAGACGTTCAAGGAGAAGATAGGCTTCGACTCAATGCTCCTCTCGCGTAGGCTGGCGGGCGTTGGTCCCGACGACGTCCTGCCGGGCCTCAGGGCCGCAGAGGTGGCCCACGAAGAGGCGGACGACCAGGGGTTCTACAGAGTCAAGGTGAAGCGCGTGACGACCTGTGGCGACAGAGGCGTAGTCGACCTCACAGTGAAAGGGAGTCATGCATACCTGGCCAACGGTTTCGTATCTCACAACAGTGGTGGAGGGACGGGATTCAGCTTCTCGCGCCTCCGACCGGCGAGGGACTGCGTGAAGAGCACCGCAGGCGTGTCGAGCGGTCCGATCTCCTTCATGGAAGTCTTCAACACCGCGACCGAGACGATCAAGCAGGGCGGCACCCGCAGGGGCGCCAACATGGGCATACTGAGAGTCGACCATCCGGACATACTCGAGTTCATCACGTGCAAGCGAGACAGTACCAAGCTGACGAACTTCAACATATCAGTGGCGCTCACGGACAGGTTCATGAGCGCCCTCGAGAGGGACGAGGAGTACGACATGGTCAACCCCAGGTCCGGCGAGGTCGTGTCGAAGATGAAGGCCAAGAAGGTCTTCGACCTGATCGTCAACATGGCATGGCGGAACGGCGAGCCTGGGATCGTCTTCATAGACAGGATAAACAGGGACAACCCGACGCCGTCGGTCGGCGAGATCGAGAGCACCAATCCCTGCGGGGAGCAGCCGCTCCTGCCGTACGAGTCCTGCAACCTCGGCTCCATAAACCTCGCCAAGATGATGAAGATGCAGGACGGGCGCGTGGTCGTGGACTACGACCGGCTGAGGGAGACAGTCCATTTGGCCGTCCGATTCCTGGACGACGTGATAGACGTGAACAAGTACCCGTTGGAGCAGATTGACCACATGACCAAGGCCAACCGGAAGATCGGCCTTGGGGTGATGGGCTTCGCGGACATGTTGCTGCACATGGGCGTACGCTACGACTCCGACGAGGCTTCGGGCCTTGGCGGTGAGCTCATGGCATTCATAGACGAGGAGGGGCACAGGGCCTCCCAGGAGCTGGCGGACGAGCGTGGGAGTTTCCCCAACTTCGAGGAGAGCACCTTGTCCAAGCGGTATGACAGGTTGCGCAACGCGACGGTGACGACGATAGCCCCCACCGGCACCATAAGCATCATCACGGGGGCGTCCAGCGGCATAGAGCCCATATTCGCAGTCGCCTATGTCCGGAACGTAATGGACAGGGACATCCTCCCGGAGGTCAATCCGATATTCGAACAGATGGCGAAGGAGCGGGGGTTCTACTCTGAGGACATGATGAAGGAGATCGCGGCCCAGGGCTCCGTCAAGGACGTCAAGGGCGTCCCTGAGGATCTCAGGGAGCTTTTCGTGACCGCCCTGGACATAACGCCCGAGGCGCACGTCCGGATGCAGGCCGCCTTCCAGGAACACACCGACAACGCCGTCTCCAAGACGGTCAACTTCCCAAAGGAGGCGACGACCGAGGACGTCGAGCGCGTCTACATGCTGGCCCACAGACTCGGCTGCAAGGGCGTGACGGTTTACAGGTACGGCAGCAGGGACGACCAGGTACTCAGCGTCGGAGACGGCGCTGCCAAGAAGGGGGCCGAGGAGGGCGACGGGAAGGCTCAGGAGGACGCCCGCGCCCCCAGACCGAGGCCCTACAGGACGACTGGCACGACACAGCGGATCGAGACTGGATGCGGACACCTGTATGTGACGATCAACGAGGACGAGAACGGCCTCTGCGAGGTGTTCACGCAGATGGGCAAATCGGGGGGATGCACGGCCTCGCAGTCCGAGGCAATAGGCAGGCTGCTGTCGCTGGCCCTCAGATCCGGGATCGACCCGGAGTCCATAACCAAGCAGCTGAGGGGCATAAGATGCCCCTCGCCGCTCTGGCAGCCGGGCGGTATGGTGCTGTCGTGCAGCGACGCGGTGGCCAAGGCGCTCGACCGGTACGTGAACGAGCGCTCATCACGGGTGGGATCGACCGCGAGTCCGCCCTCTGGCCTGGATACCGCCACCGTCGAGAAGCAGAACCATGTCGACAGGGGGGACGTGTGTCCCGAGTGCCCGGAGTGCGGGAGCATGGTGGAGTACGTCGAAGGATGCGTCGTCTGCAGGACCTGCGGATACTCTCGCTGTTGGTGAGAGGGCAAGAAGAGGGAATCATGGCGCCGCCGGCTCCGCAGGGATGCGAGGGGCCGGGGCAGGTTTATTTTCCAGTGCGTCTTTCCGTGGTGTCGCTGGCGCGAGAGGGCGCGGCGTAAGGAGATGAGGCGCGTATGGCTAGGGTAATCACGGTGAACGGCAGCCCGAGGAAGGACGGAAACGTGGACGCCATGTTGCGAGCGGCCGAGCAGGAGCTCGAGAGCCGTGGCGTGGATTTCGAGCGCATCTCGCTCTCCGACCACAAGGTCGGACCGTGCGAGGCGTGCGACATGTGCTCGGAGGACGCCTGGAGATGTCCGATCGAGGACGACGCGATACCTCTGCTGAGGAAGCTCGTGGCTGCCGACGCCATGATAGTCGGGTCGCCGGTCTATTTCGGAGGCGTCACGGCGCAGCTCAAGGCCCTGTTCGACAGGTCGGCTATACCCTACCAGAAGTCGGAGCTCAGGGGCAAGATAGGCGGCGCCATGAGCTGCGGAGGCGGGGCCCACGGAGGCCAGGAGATGACCGTCAACCAGATCATCATGTTCTTCCTCATGCACGACATGGTCGTGGCAGGGGCCGGCGAGGGCGTGTTCGGGGCGATGGCGGTGGCGAACGACAAGGGCGAGATCGAGAAGGATGGCGAGGGGCTGTCGTCGGCTCGCGCGCTTGCAGGGCGCATCGCCGAGATGCTCGACGAGCGGGGGCCGTGACCCCAGCGATGGAGGCCGCATACGCTACGTGTAATGCGAACTGACCTCACGCCCTGACACCTTCGTCGAATCGGTTGGCCGACGGCCCGCGGCGCCGATGAAACGCAGGCTTGCGGGGAGGGCGACTGAGCATACCGTGTGGCCTACGCGGGTCCGCGGCCAAACCCATATGACCCAGGTAGCGCATAAGCATCCGGGCGCGCGCGCTCAGTGCGCGAGCATGGCGGTGGCATGAGAATGACGGTCAAACAGATGATAAGCCAGCTCAAGGCGGACGACAGAGTGGACTCCTGTTTCTCGTTGGCATACAAGAAGCCCGTGTCGGAGTACAGATACGGGTTCATGTTCGAGTTCAGGCTGGCGGACAGGACCGGCCAGATGACGGCGAAGTACTGGGGTGGGGAGGACCGGCCCAAGGTGCAGAGCCTCCAGGAGTCGCTGGTGCGGGGCGATGTCCTGCGGGTCGTGGGCGAGGTCGGCGAGTACAGGAGCCAGCTCGAGCTGTCCGTGAGCGAGAAGGACGGGGGAATGGTGGCGCGAGCGCTGCCGGAGGAGTACGACATCTCGGATTTCGTGCCGACCGTCGAGGGCATACCCGAGCTGAGGAGCAGGCTGCTCGGCTTCATCCCTGAGATCGAGGAACCGCACATCGAGCGCCTGCTGAGGAGCGTGTTCGAGGACGACGAGTTCATGGACGCGTTCTGCAGGTCACCAGCGTCCATACAGCTGCACTCAGCGGCGGTCGGTGGGTTGATACACCATACAGTCAACGTCGTGGAGATATGCTCGAAGATGCTGCAGCTTCAACCAGGCCTCGACAGGGACCTCGTCCTCGCGGGGGCGATGCTCCACGACATCGGGAAGACACGCAGCTTCACGGTGACGACGAACATAAACCACACGCCGGAGGGCAACATGCTCGGTCACATCGTCGTCGGGGACGAGCTGCTGCTCGACAGGCTGAGGTCGATCGACGGCTTCCCGCCGGAGCTGGAGCTCAAGTTGAGGCACATACTCGCATCGCACCACGGCAGGAGGGAATGGGGTTCGCCCGTTGAACCGATGATGCCTGAGGCGCTGCTGGTGCACGAGGCGGACGACCTCGACGCGAAGTTGAACTACATGGTGGCGAAGAGGGACGATGCCGAGACCGAAGACGACTGGATATGGGACCGGAGGCTCTCGCGGCTGATATACCTCAGATGACGCGGGCGGGAGGGGCCGTCCTAGCACAATTCTATACATCAATGTAGCAAAAAGATATATAGTGCTCGTGTATTCCCCGTCCTTCACACGCGAACAGGAGGAATCACATGAGATCAATACGAACCGTGCTTTCGCCAGAGGAGATGCCGAAGAAATGGTACAACATACTGCCGGACCTTCCCAAACCGCTGCCGCCACCGCTGAACCCAGGGACCAAGGAACCGATCTCGCCGAGCGACCTTGAGGTGATCTTCCCCAAGTCCCTGATAGCTCAGGAGATGTCGCAGGACAGCTACATAGACATCCCGGAGGAGGTCCTCGACGCATACCTGATGGTGACGAGGCCCAGCCCGCTCCAGCGGGCCGTCCGACTCGAGGAGAAGCTGAAGACGCCTGCGAAGATCTACTTCAAGCGGGAGGACCTCTCGCCTGCTGGCAGCCACAAGACGAACACCGCCCTCGCCCAGACGTACTACAACATGAAGGAGGGCGTCGAGAGGCTCACTACCGAAACGGGGGCTGGTCAATGGGGAACGGCCCTGAGCCTCGCGTGCAACCATTTCGACATGAAGTGCCAGGTGTTCATGGTGAGGGCGAGCTACGACCAGAAGCCCTACCGGAGGGAGATGATGCGGCTCTTCGGAGGCGACGTCCATCCTTCGCCGAGCGAGCTGACCGAGTTCGGCAAGAAGCTTCTGGCCAAGGACAAGAACCATCCGGGATCGCTCGGCATAGCCATCAGCGAGGCGATCGAGACCTGTGTCAAGGATGGAAAGGCGAAGTACAGCCTCGGGAGCGTCCTCAACCACGTCATGTTGCACCAGACGATCATAGGTCAGGAGACGATGCTGCAGTTCCAGAAGCTCGGGGAGAAGCCGGACGCGCTCATAGGGTGCGTCGGCGGGGGCTCCAACTTCGCCGGTTTCACCTTCCCGTTCATAGGTCAGAAGCTGAAGGGGAAGATCGACACGGAGTTCTTCGCGGTGGAGCCGACAGTCGTTCCCACTCTGACGTCGGGCAAGTACGAGTACGACTTCGGTGACACGGCCGAGATGACACCGCTGCTCATGATGTACACGCTGGGCCACGCTTTCGTGCCGTCGCCCATACACGCGGGAGGTCTCAGGTACCATGGCGCCGCCCCGACTGTCAGCGCGCTCGTCGACGAAGGCGTCGTCAAGCCGTTGGCGTATCCCCAGAAGGACGTGTTCGACGCCGCAGCGATGTTCACGAGGGCGGAAGGCATAATACCGGCGCCGGAGACGAGCCATGCGATCAAGGCAGCCATCGACCTCGCGCTCAAGGCCAAGGAGGACAACGAGGAGAAGGTCATCGCCTTCAACTTCTCGGGCCACGGGCTGCTCGACCTCACAGGATACCAGCAGTACCTGGATGGCACGCTCACATAGGCGCGGCGAGCGTGGATGGCCGATGCGGCAAAAGCGCTGGCGAGCACCAGCGCCCCCGCACGGTCATGCGAAGTAGGAGTCCTGAGCCTCTCGCACGTTCCTGTAGGATGACCTGAACTCAGGGCGCTCGAGCAGTCTGTCGAGCCGCCTTCTCAGGTCTCCTTCGAGCTTGTCCTGCCTCGATGAGAAGTACTCCTCCTTCAGAAGCCAAGAGGTGTCCGAGGAGTACTGCTGCATGCCGAGCATGGTCACGGCGGAGGCGCTCCTGGAACGCGAGACCAGGCCGAGCGGGACTGGTGAGCCCTGTCTGGCAAGGTCGGCCAGATCCGGGGAGATGGAACCGACCTCGCATCCCACGCCGACCATGTTCCTCGGGGAGACCTCCATGGCCCTTATCTGATAGACCTTATCGTCCGAGAAGATGAACGTGTCGTACTCGCCGGTCACGTGGTCTCTGCCGCTGAGCGCGCGCCACATCTGCTTCCGCTCGCTAAGGTCGTAACGTCCCTTGAGCAGAAGCATGAGCTCCTCGACGCCGTGTATCTCCAATTGGGCCACCTCCGCGAAGGCGAAACTCTCGACCGATACGCCCCGCGGTTCCGTCCGTCACGTACTATAGCCACGACAGCTCAAGAAATCATCGGTAGCTCTCGCCCGTGATCCTCTCGAACATCTCTATATAGAGGCTCGAGATCTCCTCTATCTTGTCAGCCGGGAGCGCGGGCATCTTCGGCTCGGGCTTGCCCTGGCGTCTGGCCTCGGACAGCCTGTCGTGATATCCTATCTGGCGGTAGTACTGTCGAACGCTCTCCTTGCTCAGCTCGACGAACTCGCCTTTCGAGTAGCTGTCCCAGTCCCACCATCTGTCCTCGTCGGACGTGCCGAAGGTGTCGACGACCATGAGCGTTCTGTCCTCGTCGAACGCGAACTCCTTCTTGCCGTCGACGTGGATAAGGTCCCGCTTCTCGACCTCCTCGGCTATCTTGTCGTCCATGGATAGCGTCGCGTCGACGATCTCCTTGTATTCATCCTGAGATAAAGCGGCGATCTTCACCGCTTCCCGCTTGGTGAGCAGGCGGTCCACCTTCTCCAGTTTCGTCGTGAACTCTATGAACGGCTCGGGCAGCTTGTCCCCGTACTTGACCTTCTTCCCCGTCTTGAAGCCGAGTTTCGAGGGCTTGACCTTGCCGGCGCTGATCCTGTCCCAGAGGGATCCGGCCACATAGTGCCTCGATATGACCTCCAGCGGCACGAGGTAGTTCGTCGTCTTCCTCGTCGTGTCCGAGTAGTCGAGCACATCGACCCGCTGGACCCGCATCCGGTTCGGCGGTATGAGCTCCTTGAAGTGCGTCTTTATGCCGAAGGAGCGGCCGACCTGAAACCAAAACGCGCTAGACCTGCAGAGGGTCTCGCCCTTGTTGGGTATCAGTGAGGGTATGATCTTGTCGAACACGGAAACCTTGTCTGAGAAGACGAATTCGAGCGTGTGGGAGTCCACTTCGTAGACATCCTTCACCTTACCCTGGCGCATCAGTTTCATGTGACCGGCTGCGCTTAAGCAATAGTTGTTATTAATGGTTTTGGTACGGCGATTGTCACTGATTCCAAGCGAATCCATGGTCGAAAGAACTGCGCGGAAAAGTATGGGTGAAAAAGATTAAGGAGCGAGAACTGTGTAGCCTCGCTCGGGATGATGCGAATTGGACGACCTGTTTGACGCCCACTTCTCCAAGAGGGCGAAGGAGATGAGGGCCTCGGACGTGAGAGAGCTGCTCAAGCTGCTGCAGATGCCCGACATGATCTCCTTCGCTGGAGGGCTGCCCAATCCGGAGACGTTCCCTGTCGACATAATACGCGACATCGTGGTCGATGTCCTGAAGGACGGCGGTAAGACGCTCCAGTACGGCATAACGGAGGGGTACATGCCATTGAGGGAATCGCTTACCGAGCGCATGAGCCGCAAAGGCATGGACGTGACCACGGAGAACGTCGTCACAGTCAGCGGGTCGCAGCAGGTGATAGACCTCATGGGCAAGGTCTTCGTCGACCCGGGAGACACCATCGTCGTCTCCGCGCCGACCTACTTGACCGCGCTCACGGGGTTCTCGATGTACGACCCCGCCTTCGAGTCCGTCCCCATAGACGACAACAACATGAGGATGGACCTCTTCGAGGAGACGCTGCAACGGTTGGGACGCGAGGGGAGACGACCGAAGATCGTCTACGTCCTTCCGAACTTCCAGAACCCCGCGGGCGTGACCATGCCCGAGAAGGGCCGCAGAAGGCTGGTGGACCTCGCATGCGAGCACGACCTGGTGGTCCTGGAGGACGATCCCTACGGCGATCTCAGGTATGTGGGAGAGGACATCCCGCCGATCAAGAGCTTCGACGACGAGGGACGGGTGGTCTACATGAGCACTTTCTCGAAGATTCTCGCTCCGGGCCTGAGAGTGGGCTGGACCGTCGCCCACCCGGACATACTGAAGAAGCTGATCATCGCGAAGCAGTCGAGCGATGTCTGCACCAACGTGCTCGGACAGGCGATCGCGCACGAGTACATAGCACAGGGACACATCGACCCGCAGATCGGACGGATCCGGGACATCTACCGGCGAAAGCTGGAGATCATGATCGACGGGATGAGGCGTTTCATGCCGGAGAGCCTGAAGTGGGTGCCCCCTGAGGGTGGCATGTTCCTCTGGGCGACCCTGCCGGCAGGCTTGTCGTCGTCACAGCTGCTGAAGGACGCGCTTGAGCGACGCGTGGCGTTCGTCTCGGGCAGGGCGTTCTTCCCGAACCCGGCGGACGGCGACAACGCGCTGCGGCTGAACTTCACGCATCCGTCGGACGAGCATATCCTGGAGGGGCTGCGGAGGCTCGGCGACGTGTTCGGCAAGGCGACGCGCGCCTGAGGACACGGCCCCCGACAGGCGCTCACACGAACGGCCTCTCAGAATATATCGGCGCCCGCGTGGACGACGATGCCGCCTTCGGAGATCGTGTACGGCTTGACGCGTCTCGAATGGCCCGTCCGCCTCATCTTGAGTATCCTCAACGTCAACTGCACCTCTCCCGAGTCGCTGTCCTCGTCGGACTGAAGCAACAGCACGCCGTCCGCGGTGTACTCGGCGAGGCCGTCCCTGGAGGACCTGGGGTTCTCGTCCTTGACCTCGGCGGTGAGCAGGGAAGTCGCACCTGTGCTGCGGAGGAGTTGGCACAGGTTGAACAGATTGGCCCTGCGCTCCGAATCGTCTGGGAACATCATGTTCAGAAGGGACACCGAATCTATGACGACCCTCTTCGCGCCGAACGCCTTCACGAACTTGGGAAGCTCGCTCTTTATCCTGTTTATCGTCGTCTTCGCGTCCGAAGGCTCCAGCTTGAATAGCCCCAGCTTCTTCTTCGAGATTGGCTCCGAGAGGTCCCAGCCGAAGGCGTCGGAGTTCTTCATAACGGAATCCTTGTCCTCCTCGAGCGATATGAATATGCAGTTCTCGCCGTCCTTGAGGCCCTCTATCAGGAACTGCAGGGCCATGGTCGTCTTCCCGGTGCCGAACGAGCCCATCAGCAGGACTATGTGTCCCTCCGGGAGCCCGCCCTGAAGCATCTCATCCAAACCCGGCACGCCCGTCTTGATCCTCTTCGAAGCCATCTGTGTCTCACCCCACACGCTCTGTGTTTATCACGACGAAACCGCTCTGAGAGGTGATCAGCGTCGCGAAGCGCGCGATCCTCTCCTGGTCCAAGTGCGGTAACACGCTCATGAACTTCTCCACATAGAGGTACCTCTGCCTCTTGGATGTGTGATGGAACTTCGCCCACTCGAACCTCAGCACCCCGTCCACGCTGTCTATTATCATCTGCTGCTTCCTCCTGTCCAGGATCTCGTCCGTCAGGAGCACGTAGAACACGGACTGCCACTTCTTCGACATCCTCTGGATCCCCTTCATGAGGGCGACGACGTCCTCGAACTTCACTGTCTCCGAGACCACGAGGTCCGTGAGGGAGTCTATGACGACGAGGCTCTTCGGGGCGTTCGTGTCGAGGAACGTCACGAGCGACTCCAGTACATCGTCGTCCTTGTTCTCGGCGAACAGCTCCGACCCATCGGAGCCCACCCAGCTCGTCGGGACCACCGTCCTCATGAAGTAGCCTTTGGAGAAATCCTTGAAGAGGAGGTTGCTCTCTATCGACTCGTAGAAATCCCTCGTGAACGACAGGCTGACCTCGCGCAGGACATCCTCCTTCGAGCGCGAGAACGTGATATACGCCATCTTGTCTGGCAGTATGCCGTCCTTGCCAGCATGTCCCATCATGAAGCTTCTGGTCTCCGGGAACTCCTTCACGAGCCCTATCTTCGCGGCGGAAGTGAGGGCGAACTCAAGGCCTCCGCCGCCAACGTCGCCGAGAAGCAGCACGACGGACCCCAGAGGTATGCCTCCTCCGATTATCGAATCGAAATCCGCGACGCCCGTCGGCGTCCGAGCTATGGTCCCTTCCGACATGAGTGCGAAGGCGCAAATGAGGTTATCGAGTAATGAACCTTTTGGGCTCTGCGCGCGCAGCATTGCGTCTTCACGCGCGCACAGGCGCGACCCTACCGCGTCGGCGTGATGGAATCCAGCACTTCGTCGAGCATCAGGATCGCCTTCTCGACCGCCCTGCACTTTATCTCCGACCTCGAGCCGCCGAACCTGTTCTCTGTGCACAGGGTCCCGTCCTCGCTCGCGACGGCGATGTACACGAGCCCCACGGGTTTCGACGGGGTTCCCCCGGAAGGTCCCGCGATGCCTGTTATGCCGACGCCCAGGTCCGCCCGGAAACGCGTCCTGGCGCCGCTGGCCATCATCCTCGCGACCTCCTCGCTCACGGCGCCTTTCGATCCGAGGGTCTCACGGTCCACGCCCAGCATGTCCACCTTGGCGTCGTTCCCGTAGGAGACGACGCCGCCGAGGAAGTACGCGCTGCTGCCTGGCACCTCGGTGACGATGTCGCCGAGCTTCCCCCCGGTGCACGACTCGGCCACCGCGAGCGTCAGGCCCATCCTCTGGAGCTTCTCACCGATGCCGCTTGCCAGCAGTGTCCTTCCCCCTGTCGCCATCTTCGCCTCCAGCCGCGACCCTGAGGCGCTCCCGTATGCCGAGCTCGTCGACCATGCGCGCGACCGGCGGCGGCACGAGGTGCCTCCACTTGCGGCCGGCGGCGATCCTCTTCCTTATCTCGGTGCCGTTGTACTCCTTCGGAGAGTAAGTCTTCGTCCTTCGCACCTCGTATCCCACTTGTGAGAAGAGCGAGCGAGTGATCGGGCTGTTGGAGAAGACCAGGTCGAACGGCGGCACGTACGACTCAATATGGTTGACCCACACGGAATACCGATTGATGTCCCTCACGGGGACTATGTGTGTGCGCGCAGCTTCGTCTTCTGACAACGACGACAATATCATCTGATACCGCTCGCTCGCGGTCAGCGGGTTCGCGGCCGTGTGGGATTCCTCGGCGCTGCCGATCACCAGCACGATGTCGTCGCATTCCGAAAGCGCCTCCTGGAGCGCCTTCAGATGGCCCTTGTGAAACGGCTGGAACCTTCCGACGACCAAACCTCGCATGGAGCTGCACCACTGAGAACCGCGCTCAATTGACCACTGGCCTCTCGCCACCCGTGGTCGACGGCGCTGGCTTCGTGACCGGCCCAGGCACCTTGCGTCCAGCAGCCACGAGGGCGGCCAGCTTCTTCAACAGGCCGTCCTTCCTCGAACCCACGAGCGCGTGCGTGAGGACGTCGTTCAGCGTCCTCACGGGGATGACCTCGACATTGTCGAGGTACCTGTCCTCGAGGACGACATCCTTGATGTTCTGTTCCGGTATCAGGACCTTGCCTATGCCCATCTCCGCAGCAGCCTCGATCTTCGCCGTAACGCCTCCCACGGGCAAGACCTGCCCTCTCACACTCAGGCTGCCGGTCATGGCGACCCCCTGGTCGACCTCGATGTCCTCGAACGCCGATATCACCGCCGTCGCGACGGCGATAGAGGCGCTATCCCCTTCGACGCCATCGTACGTTCCGATGAATTGCACGTGGATATCGTGATTCGTGATGTCCTCTCCGGTGTACTTCTTGATCAGCGCCGACACGTTCTGGACGGACTCCTTGGCTATGTCGCCCAGCTTTCCGGTGGCTATGATCCTACCGCTGTCCTTGTCCTGGGACGGAGTCACCTCGGCCACAATCGGCGTCACGATGCCGGAGAACTCGGCCATGCTGGAGTCCGCGTTCAAGACCGCCAGGCCGTTGACTATCCCCACGACCGCGCCTTCCGTGAGGCACATCTCGTAGTCCTTGCGCTTCTCCACGGCCCTGTCGGTGACCTGCTGCTCCAACGACCGCGCCGTCCTCTTCGCCTCCGTGACATGCTGTGGCTCGACGAGGCTGGCGTTACGTTCCCTGGCGACGTCCCCGGCCACCCGCACAAGGCCCCCGAGCTCGCGGAGACGCAGGGTCAGCATGCCACGCCGCCCGGACCTCCTCTGGGCCTCGCGTATGATCTCCACGACGGCGGCCTTCGAGAAGTGCGGTATCTTCTTGTCCTTCGACACCTCCTGAGCGACGAACCTGATGAGCTTCTCGCGGTTATCGGCGCTATCGAGCATCGTGCTCCGCATGAATATCTCGTAACCGTACCCTCGTATCCTGGACCTCAGCGCGGGATGCATGCCCACGACGGCGTCGAGGTTGCCGGCCGCTACGAGTATGAAATCGCAAGGGACCGGCTCGCTCTTGACCATCGCGCCCGAGCTTCTCTCGCTCTGGCCCAGTATCCCGAACTCGCCCTCCTGAAGAGCGGTCAACAGGCTCTGTTGGCTCTCTATCCTCAGGATGTTTATCTCGTCTATGAAGAGGACTCCCTTGTTGGCCTTGTGTATCGCGCCTGGCTCGAGCCTCTCGTGGGCCGGGGTCTCCAGCCCACCGCTCTGGAACGGGTCGTGCTTGACATCGCCCAGGAGTGCTCCCGCGTGCGCGCCTGTCGCGTCTATGAACGGCGGGAAGTCATCCGGCGAATGCGATATCAGAAGCTTTGGCACGATCAACGCCTCTCGCCGTTGTGCCGTCATGTACCTGAATATCATGAATATGAACAGCGCGCCTATGATGCCGATCAGCAGTATCGTCGGGTCCCTGTACATGATGAACATCATGACTGAGAGCATTATGAACATGAACAACATGGCGACCGCCCAGGAGTTGCGTTGGTTGCGCTTCTGTTCGGCCTCTGCCTTCTGCGCTTGGACTATCTCCTTGCCCTTGCCTGCCGGGACGATCCGGACCTTGGGCTCGTTGTTGTCGTCGGGGTTGTGATACGAGATGACGTCCTGCATCTCTCCCCGTGGCAGGAAGTCCACCATGGAGTGGGCGAGCATCGACTTGCCAGTGCCAGGGTCACCTATCAGTATCACGTGCCGCTTCTGCTCCGCGGCCTTCCTTATGACCTTGACGGCGTCCTCCTGACCAATGACCTGGTCCACAAGGTGCGGAGGTATCTCTATCTCTTCAGTGGACTCGAACTTGTGGTCCTTGATCCACTCCTCGACATCGGGCAGCGGCTCCGAGCCCTTAGAATCAACGATGGCCATCAGACTGCACCAGTACCAGAAGTTCCTATTAGGCTTTTGCTAAATAAGACTTCCGCAATGAAAATCCCGATGGTTAGGGTCAGCCAGTAAGTCCCCATTGCGCCCAACATCATATTTCATTTCAAGACAACAAATATTAACTATCTGCGTATTGCGAATAGGGTCGGGTACTGGGAGCGCGGCGCGAAATGAAGATTGAAGAGTTGGGAATAGATGGCCGTATAACCTCGATGCTCAGAGACGAAGGCATCGAGGAGCTCTACCCACCTCAGGAGGAGGCAATCCGTCCCGCGCTCGCCGGGGAGAACCTCGTGCTGTCCATACCGACCGCCTCAGGGAAGAGTCTGGTGGCGTACCTCGCGATGCTCAACTCCGTGCTCAAAGGGGGCAAGGCGCTCTACATAGTCCCTCTGAAAGCCCTAGCGTCGGAGAAATACGATGACCTCGTCAAGTTCGAAACGCTCGGGATAAGGGTCGGCGAGTCCACCGGCGACTTCGACCGGATAGACCCCAAGCTGAGCAAGTACGACATCGTCATCGCCACCTCCGAGAAGGTCGATTCGCTCCTCCGTCACCGCACGAAATGGCTGAGGCAGATCTCGATTGTCGTCGCGGACGAGGTCCATCTCATAAACGACCCGGATAGAGGGCCGACCTTGGAAGTCATCCTGGTCAAGTTCAGGACGTTCAACCCGGAAGCGCAGTTGATCGGGCTCTCCGCGACGATACGCAACTCGTCAGAGCTCGCGGATTGGCTCGGCGCTCGACTGGTTCAGAGCGATTGGCGGCCTGTGCCGCTCAAGGAGGGCGTGTATCTCGACGGGGAGGTGTTCTTCACGGACAACTCAAGAGTCCGCCTGCCAGACGACGTCTCCCCGGTCCGCGGGATCGTCAGGCGCACGCTCGAGTCAGGAGGGCAGTGCCTTGTCTTCGTCAACACGCGCAGGTCGAGCGAATCATTGGCCTCGGAGCTGAGGGGGCTGACGAAACGGTACCTCAAGGCTGATGCGGAACCCCTCGACGAAGCAGCGACGGCTCTGATGGCAGAGCAGGAGGAGCCTACGACGCTGGGCGCGAAGCTCGCGAGATGCGTCAAGGGTGGATGCGCCTTTCACCACGCCGGCCTGACGACCTCGCAGAGGAGGTTCGTCGAGTCCAACTTCAGAGCCGGCGCCCTCAAGGTCATAACCGCGACGCCCACGCTCGCCGCCGGCATCAACCTGCCTGCGCGGACGGTGGTCATCAGGGATGTGAAGCGTTACGACTCGAACGTCGGCTACGTCTCAGTCCCGGTCCTCGAGGTCAAGCAGATGTGCGGCAGGGCGGGCAGGCCGAGGTACGATCCGTATGGCGAGGCCGTGATCGTCGCGAAGAGCGAGGAGGAACGCGCTTTCCTGCTGGAGACCTACCTGCTCGGAGAGAACGAGAACCTGTATTCCAAGCTTGGCACGGAGCCGGCCATAAGGTCGCACCTGTTGGGTCTGATAGCCACTGGGGACGCTAAATCGCAGGACGAGCTGGTCGACTTCTTCAGCAGGACATTCCTGGCGCACCAGACGGATGTTCGCTATCTCGAGGACAGCATCTCCAACGTCGTCGATTTCCTCAAGCAGGAGGGCATGGTCGAAGGGGATGAGGGACTGTCCGTGACGCGCCTCGGCAAGAGGGTGAGCGATGTCTACATAGACCCACTCTCCGCCGTCATAATGAGGCGCGCGCTACAGGCCGCGGAGCGGCCGACCGACTTCGGGCTGATCCACGCGATATGCGCCGTGCCCGACATGACGCTGATGTACCTTCGACGCTCGGACTACGACTGGACCGAGGAGTTCCTTGACGAAGTCAGGGACGACCTTCTGCTGAAGCCACCGACCGATCTCGGCACGTACGAGCTGTTCCTCTCGGAGATCAAGACGGCGAAGCTGGTCCACGACTGGATATCGGAGGTCGGCGAGAAGGCCATGGAGGAAGCGTATGGCGTAGGCCCCGGGGACATCCGCAACAAGGCGGACCTAGCGGAATGGCTAATGCACGCGATGGCGCGTCTGTCACAGATCCTCAGGCCGGAGTCCACGGCACAGATTGAGGGGGTGCACCGACGTATCGTCTACGGCATAAAGCCCGAGTTGCTGGAGCTCGTCAAACTCCGTGGTATCGGCCGAATAAGGGCGAGGGCGATGCACGACAGAGGGATAACGACCATCGAAGATCTGAGGCACACGACATATGACCGCCTGAAGCAGATACCGAACATCGGCGAGTCCGTGGCCAGGTCCATCAAGACACAGCTGGGCCAGGCCGATGAGGGCATGCCGCCAGACCCGTCGTCTGGCCAGAGGTCGCTCAAGGAGTTCTGACCAGCAAATAATATGTGCCTCACGCGCTCTTCACTCCATGTCACATGAACGATTCGATCGCGGATCCGCCCGCATGCGCGCCAGAAGCTTGGATCGTAAGGGTTCGACCGGGTAGCGCGAGCGAGCTCAAGGACAGGCTCCTGCGGCTGGCCGAGGCGAGTGGCACGGACCTGCTCGTACTCCGCGCGGAGATGACTTTCGGGCCGGACCACATCACCAGCGCGCTGTATCACGCCAAGAAGGCGTTCGACGAGAAACGCAACTCCTCGGACTCACTCGCGATGGAGACACTCCTGTACGCGTCTGGCGAGAGGCAGCTGAGCAGCGCGATAGACAAGATGGGCGTGGGCGACGACTCCGAGGAGGTGGTCGTCGTACGGCTCGTCGACGGTGGGTTCTCCCCTGAAGAGGGCTGGAAACCCCTGGCCCAGTGGGACACCGAGACCGTGGAAGAGAGGTTCCTCAGGTTCGGCATTTCGCGTGAGGAGCTCGGGACGGTGCGCAGGGAACGATGGGCCGAGCTGGTACTCGAGAAGGTGGCCGCAGTCGACATCATCAAGAGGTAGAGCGGCTGGCCAGCGTGCCAACGGGCCGCGTTGGAAGGGGTGTTAATATAATAAGACCTCCCGACAATTACCGGGAGCTATCATGGCTGTCGTCATAGAGTGCGTGCCCAACTTCAGCGAGGGTCGCGACAAGAAGGTCATAGACAAGATCGCGTACTCCATCAGCTCCGTCCCTGGTATCAAGATATTGGATGTCGAGATGGACCCCGACCACAACAGGTCCGTGGTCACTTTCGTCGGAAACAAGGACAGCATCCAGGAGGGGGCGTTCAGAGGGGCCAGGGCGGCGGCCGAGCTCATCGACCTCACGAAGCACAAGGGCGAGCACCCGAGGATGGGCGCGTTGGACGTCCTGCCGTTCATACCGATCCAAGGGGCCTCCATGCAGGACTGTGTCGAGATAGCCAACCGCGTGGGTGAGCGCATCGCGAAGCGGCTCAAGATACCCGTGTACCTGTACGAGTCGGCAGCGCGTAGGCCCGAGAGAAGGCAGCTCGAGAAGGTCCGGAAGGGGCAGTTCGAGGGACTGCGGGAGGCGATAACGAAGGATGACACGCGCTATCCCGACTTCGGCCCCAGGGCGGTCCATCCGACCGCGGGCGCGGTTGCGGTGGGCGCGCGAATGCCGCTCATAGCCTTCAACGTCAACCTGAGGTCCTCGGACCTCGAAGCCGCGAAGGCGATCGCCAAGAAGATACGCGCCAGCAACGGTGGGATGCCACACCTCAAGGCGCTCGGCTTCAACCTCAAGGACAAGGGCATGGTGCAGGTCTCGATGAACCTGACGGACTACACCGTCACGCCCATCTCCAAGGTGTTCGACGAGGTCAGAAAGGAAGCTGAGGCCAGGGGTATCGACGTCGCCGGAGGAGAGATCATAGGGCTAATACCTCTGGACGCCGTCTGCGACATAACCGCAAGGTTCCTGATGCTTGAACAGTTCTCAAGCACGCAAATCCTCGAGAGGCGGATCTGGTGCTGAGGGACGTCGAGGCGCTCCGACGGTTCTGCGAAGAACTCTCGTCAGACGAGCCGTCGCCTGGGGGCGGCACGGCCTCTGCGGCGTCAGGCGCCATGGCGGCGTCGCTGTTGGCCATGGTCTGCCGACTGACCCTCAAGAACAAGAAGCACGAGGAGAACTGGACTGAACTGGCGATGCTGACGGACTCCCTCATGACACTCAGGGACGAGCTTGTGGTGCTCGCGCAGGAGGACGCCGATGCCTACGACGGCCTCGTCGAGGCCATCCGGAGACGAAGGTCGGATGATTCGGAGGAGGCTCGCGGCGCCGAGAAGGCTGCGCTCGAAGAGGCGATAGAGGTGCCGCAGAAGACGGCGGGCGCATGCGCTCGCATACTGGAGATCTCCGCCAGGGTCGCCGACATCGGCACCAGACGAGCGTATTCCGATGTCATCGTGGCGATCCACATGGCGGCGGCCGGCATCCATGGCGCGCACGCCAATGTCCGCATAAACCTGGACGATTCGGACGACGAGGCGCTCAGCGAGGAGGTCAGGAAGGACATGAAGGACCAGGCAGAGCGGGCATCCAGAGCGGAGAAGGAGGCGCTGTCGAAACTCTCGCCGACACCCCCGCAGCCGCAGAGCGCGGGATGACGACCTTATCAGAAATGATAGAGATGTCGATACCTTTAATACGAGTGGCAGGAATGAGAAACACCTGGATGTTCTGCCATGGGGCTTCACCCCTAGGCACACCGAAAAGGAGCTTGGTCTGAGTTGGCGGGCAACTATCTTAAGAGCCTACAGCTCCAGAAGCAACTCGAGCAACGCGCCAAGGAGGCGGCGAAGAGCAAGAGGGTTGCTGAGGAGGAGCGGGAGGCCCTCGAAGGCTTCCTAGAGACCTGCAAGGAGAGTGATGTCGACCTCTCAGGCACCGACAGGCTCCTCAGCGAGTTCTCGGCGTCCATGAACGCCAAGGATTATCAATCGGCGATCGGCCTCGCCCGCAAGGCGATCGAGGCCGCGAAGAGCGCATACCTGCAGAAGATATCCGATGTGGCCGACTCCGTCGATTCGCTGTTGAGACTCATCAAGGGCGACGAGGGAGAGGCAGGCAGCGCGAAGGGGATCCTGGAGAACAGCAAGGAGCTGGCGCTCAAGGACGACCTCGAAGGCGCGATGAAGAAGGCCAAAGAGGCGTACAACTCGGCGGAGAGGGCATTCCACGAGCATTTCTCCGCGAGGCTCTCCCAGGCCCAAGAGGTCATCAACCAGGCAAGGGAGATGGGTGAGGACGTCAGCCTTTTCGAGGACCTCGTGACCAGGTCCAAACACGCGTTGGAGAAGCAGGAGTACGAATCAGGCATATCGCAGCTCACGGAGGCGCTCGAGGGCGCCGGGGAGAACCTGAAGTCGCAGATAGAGGACGGCATCGATAAAGCGGAGGACCTCACGCGCGCAGGCGAGGGCATCGGCGCCGACATGGACAGGGTCAAGGGCCACACCGAGAGGGCCAAGAGCGCCCTGGAGACGCTCCGATACAGGGACGCCCTCAGCTATTCCAAGAGAGCCTCCAGCGAGGCCGAGAAGGCAATCTCCAACCAGCTCGGCGACATGACCAGGGACATCAAGGAGAGCATGCGCTCGATGAACACGCTCGACGAGGACTCGCGCGAGACGAAGGCACTGCTCGACGAGGTTCAGGACGCCGTCAAGGAGAAGCGAGTGCAAGAGGCGATCGAGAAGTTCAACGAGGCCAAGGACAAGATACACAGGATCCATTTCCAGACAGTACTCGGCGTCATAGGCAAGGCCAAGGACAAGTTCGTCCTCGCCAAGAAGGTGGGCGTCGACATGAGCGACGCGATCAAGATGCTGAACGCCTCGAGGGAGAACCTGAAGAAGGGCATGTTCGAGGACGCCATAAGGATGGCTGAGGAGAGCGAGGACGCGGTCGAGAAGGCGCTTCAGGTGTTCTACAGGGCGCGCGACGAGCTCGTCGAGCTCAGCAAGGCGATGAAGACCGCGAGCGACCTCGGCCACGACGTAAGCGAGTACAAGGAGCTCCTCGTACAGGCCAAGAAGGCGTTCGGGAAGAAGGATTTCGAGGCGTCGTCGAAGGCATCCTCGGAGGGTACCGCGAAAGCGAGGAAGGTCATCTACGACGCCGCTTTGGCCAAGACAGAGGAGGCCGACAGAATCATCAAGCTCGGCATAGGGATAGGCGCCGAGGTGACCGGAGCGGAGGATATCCTCCGCAGGGCTACGGAAGCCATGCCAGGCGAGAACCTCGCCCAGGCGGTCTCGCTGGCGGAGGAGAGCGCCTCAGCGGCGAGGTCCGCTGTCTCATCGTCGCTCACGGAGAGGCTTGGCAACATAGAGGATTTCGTCGGGGGCTTCGCCCAGGAGGACGAGGTCGTCGAGAGGGTGCGTGGACTGCTCGAGGAGGCCAAGTCGCATTTGGCCAAGAGCGAGTTCGAGGATGCGCGTCGGCTCGTGCAGGAGATAACCTCCAGCCTCGAAGGCATGGGCCAGGAGGAGAGCGAACGGCTTGTCGCGGCAGCGCGCGACAGGATCGATATGGCGAAGTCCATAGGTGTGGAGCCGAAGGAGCTGGAAGGGCTCGAGGAGGGCATGACGCTCGCCCAGGGACAGATAGATAAGAAGGCCTACGAGGAGGCCATCTCCAGGATCAAGGCCGTGGTGAAGGCCGCGGACGACCGTATGTTCAAACTGCTACAGGCTGAATTCTCCTCGGTCAAGGACTCGATCGAGGAGGCGAAGACCTTCGGGATCGACGTCAGCGACGCCAGGGACAGGCTCAAGGACGCCCGGGCCAAGGCGGAATCCCGCGAGTTCGCGGAGGCGCGCGAGATATGTGTCGGGACCAAGGACATCATCGACGAGAAGATAACCAGACACGACGACATCAAGAAGAAGATCGAGAGGGCCGAGGAGCTCATACAAGAGGCGTCGAAGAACATAGTCGACGTGTCCAGCCTGACGGATTGGCTGGACCAGGGCAAGCGGGCGTTCTCGGACGGTCAGCTGGACCAGGCCGAGGCGAAGCTGGACAACACGATCGATGAGACGGAGAAGCGCCTCGCCATGTACCTTGCCGCGAAGTTCATACTCGCGTCCAAGGAGAACCTGGACCTCGCGACCTCCCATGGCATCGAGGCGGGCGAGGCGGAATCCCTCCTGGTGAAGGCGAAGGAGGAGATGAAGAGCAAGGACTACGACGAGGCGCTGGAGCACAGCAGGAAGGCGAGCGAGCTCGTCGCCGCGGCCTTGGCCGATGGTGTCGGCAACATCGTCCAGGACTTGCGCAGGATGATCACGGACGCGAAGAACGTCAGCATAGACACCTCAGGCCCCGAGAAGCTCGTCGAGAAGGCGGCGGGACTCATCGGCGGCAAGGACTTCGCCGGGGCGCTCGCGTGCGTGGACTCGGCGAAGGAGGACATCGACCAGGCAAGGAGCCTGAGCTCCAACGCCGCCGCGGAGATAAAGACCGCGAGGAACAACCTGAAGGAAGCCGAGATGCTCAGCATGGAGGTCGGCGACGCCCGCGAGAAGCTGGACCAGGCGATCGAGGCCCTCACGAGGCATCAATACGCGATAGCCCTCGAACTGGCCAGGAAATCCTCCGAGGCTTCCGTCGAGGCCGCGAAATCGGCCGTCTGGAAGACGCTCGAGGAATTCAAGGCCAAGGTGGACAAGGCATCCGAGGAGGGCATGCCCGTCGGCAAGGCCGACAGATGCGTCGCGGACGGCGTAGAGGCGTTCAAGGCCGGCAGATACGAGGAATCGCTCAGGTTCGCCATGCAGTGCGAGGTCGAGATGGAGCGTGCGGAGCTCCAGAAGGAGATAAGCACCAGGGCCGTGGAGAACGCCCGGCGGAAGATGGACGACGCCACGGCGGAAGGCATCAAGGCGGACATGGCGATATCGGTCGTCGAGGCTGCCGAGGAACTCCTCGCAAAGGGCAAGTATCCGGAGGCGCTCACGGCGGCGATCGACAGCGGGGACGTGCTGCACGAGATAAGGGAGAGCTTCGACAGCGCTCGGATAGCCTTCGGCGCTGCTAGGGAGCAGATAGAGAGGCTGAGCAAGGTCAACATAGACACCTCCGAATGCGACAGGATCCTGCTGACCGCCAACGAACAGCTCTCGGCACAGGACTTCGACAAGTTCCACGACACCCTGGCGATGTGCTCGACGAAGGCTGGGGCGTTGTTCGAGGGATCCATAAGCGCCCTCGTCGACGAGACGAGGGAGTTGATATCGAGGGCCAAGTCGATGGGCATAAACACGAAGGGTTGCGAGGACCTGCTGGAGGTGGCGCAGACCTCCCTCTCCGAGAAGCTCTGGGACTTCGCATATCAGCAGGCGCAGGATTGCAGGGCGAAGTGCGGCGAGCTGATCGACAAGAAGCTCGGCGGGCTCGCCCGGGAGGCGGAGAGCCGGCTCGACGTGCTCGGCCACCTCGGCACGAGCGTCAAGACGATCAAGAAGGAGATCGAGAAGGCGAAGTCGCTGGGAAGCTCCGGCGACCATGTGAAGACCTTCGAGACACTCATGGGCATCGACCAGGAGATAGCTCTCCTGGAGGAGTCCAACAAGAAGTACGTGGACATATCCATAGCCGCGGAGAGCGCCATAGAGAACCTGCGGAGCTTGGGCGGCTCGGTCAAGGAGGCGGAGAGGCTTCTCGCCCTGGCCGACCTCGAGAAGGAGAAGGACTACGACTCCGCGATAGAGATGGTCGCCGAGGCCCTCGACACGGCCCAGACGGACATCGAGACGTTCGCGCCGGACATAGGCCTCTCGATAGAGTCGGATGGGCTGCAGGAGGGGGCGAGGGGAGAAATCGTCATAGTCCTTCGGAACGAGGGCAAGGCCGCGGCGAGATCCGTCAGAGTGGACCTGTCGGGTGAATTCGAGGTCGCGGACATATCGGACGTCCCATCTCTGGAACCAGGCAAAGAGGGACGAGTGGTCGCGGGCATCGTCCCGAAGGTCCAGGGCGAGCTGTCCATCGACGCGGCCGTCTCGTCGAAGAGACCGTTCGGCGCCACCACGGACACCTTCGAGCTGCAGGGGAAGCTCAACGTGTATCCCGCGGGACCCCCGTTCAAGATATCCCGCGCGAAGGATGTCTCCCGATGCCAGCTATGCCACGGCAGAATAAAGTCCGGGTTCGACATAGTGTCGTGCAGGTGCGGCACGGACCTGCATCTGATGTGCGCGAAGAGATCGCAGAGCTGCCCGGTGTGCGGTCAGAGGTTCGAGTTCTAGCCTGAGCCACCGATCCTCGCCTTGGATATCCTCAGCGGGGGCGTGAGCACACCGAAGGCCTGTCTCGGTTCCGAGCCGATCATGTCCACTCTCGACAGCAGCTCGGTCACGTCCAGGCCCATGGTAGCTTGCCGGACCGCGGGGCCGATCGCGCCGTCCTTGACGACATAGCCCTCCATCATCAACGCCGAGAGCTCGCCCGTCGCAAGGTTGGGATAATCGAAAGTCAACCGGAGGTACACGCCATCCGAGCATTCCCGGATCATCTCCTCCGAGGAGATGTCTCCGCTCTCCACGACAAGGTTCGAGAAGGAGATGCCTGGCGGATGTCGGAAGCTCCAGACGGCACCGCCCCTTGACGAGTTGCCTGTGTTGTCGACGGAGTCCTTTCCCGCGGTGTATGAGTCGTGGAGATATGTGCTGAGGACGCCCCGATCGATGACGGCCTTGCTCTTGGACGCGACACCCTCGCCGTCGAACGAAGAACTCCCGGACGACCACGGCAGCGTCGGGTCATCATGGATGGACAGAGCGTCAGCTCCCAGAGGGGTCCCCAGCCTGCCCGCGAGGAAGCTCCTGCCCCTCTGTATGTTCTCGGCGTTGGCGCCGCCGCCGATCGAGCTCGCAAGTATCCAGGCCGCTGCTATCGGGTCGAGTATGACTGGGTGGTCTCCGGTCTCCACCTTCGTCTGCCGGAGGCCGCTGATAGCGTGGCGCATGGCGCTGCCGCCAACGCTCCTGGGGGAGCTCCTGTCGAGCTTCCTGCCGGACGCGAAGTCGAGGCCTGAGAACATCTGCCCGTCCGAGCGCGCGACGGCCTCAGCCATCACGTCATACGCGGTGACCTTCTGGTCCACGAGCAGGCCGTTGGTGTTGGCGAGCGCCACCTCGCTCGCCGCGACCATCAGCGAGGCGTTGACCGACGATATCCTGCTGTCGGATGCCGCCTCGTCCGCCAGCTCGATGAGGAGCTCGACGGCCTCGTCCGGTTGCAGGCGCGCCGTCGACGCGTCATAGAGGCCGTCCTGGGGAGAGGGCTTGCCAGGGTCTGGGAGCCCTTTGAAGTCTTCGTCGGCTGTGCCTCCCCTCGCCTGAGATATCGCCATCTCCGCTGCCCGGGTGACCTCCCTCTCGTCGTGGCTCGTGCAGTACGCGAACCCCGAGCTTCCGCGGTCGAACACCCTTATGGCCAATCCAGGGTCGTCGGAGAAGCTCGCCTGCTTCATGGAGCCCCTCTCGATCTCGGCTGTCGTGGCGTGTGTGCTCATGGCGAGGACGTCGCAGATGACGCCTCCCAACGAGCGGACCCTGTCCACCGTCCTCCCGGCGAGTTCTGACATCTCGTTCATTGGCACCGCCTCCTCATGCTACGCCCCCGATGACCATGTCTTCGACCCTGACATGAGGGCCGCCGTCTGTGGTCCTGGCGTCCTGACCCGATTTGCCGCAGTATCCCGGGTCGACGAGCCTGAAATCGTCCGCTATCCCTGTGATGTTGTTGAGCACTTCGAGTATGATGCCCGTCAGGATGGCATCCCTGTACCGCTGGCCCAGCTCCCCGTTCCGGATCTCGTAGGCCTCGTCGCACTTGAACATGAACTGACCTTTCGCGGGTTCAACGTAGCCGTACTGACCTCCCCTTATCAGCAGGCCGGACCTCGTGTCCCCTATCAGCTCGTCCTTCTTCACGTCCCCCGCCTCTATGAACGTGTTGCTCATCCTTATGATCGGGGGATTGTAGTACGACTCCGCACGAGAGGCCCCGTTGGCAGGCGTCGCCATCCTGCTGCTGGTCTCCAGGTTGTGCATGAACCCCTTCAGGACGCCGCGCTCTATCAGGACGTGCCGGGTCGCCTGAACGCCCTCCCAATCGTATGGGAAGAAGCCGAAGGTGTCAGGGATGGTGGGGTCGTCCACGAGGGTCACGCACTCGTTCGCCACCTTCGTGCCTTCCAACCCTTCGAGCACTGACGCCCCCGCCAGCACGGCGTCCGCCTCGCAAGCGTGCCCGAACGCCTCGTGTGCCAGGAGGCCTGTCATCTGATTGTCCAGGATACATGTGAACTTCCCCGCAGGCACGGGCTTCGAATCCAAGAGGCGGATGGCCTGTGCGGCCGCCTCCTCGCCGACGGTGGCGGCCACTTCGGTCCTCATGAGCTCGTACCCGCCGACGTTGCCGACCGAATGGTGCCCTCTCTGCACGACGCCGTCCGACCTGCCCCAAGCGGCGCAAGAGGCTATCGTCCAGAACTCCTTCGTGCCCACGAGCGAGCCGAAGGAGTTGGCGACGACCCTGTCGCCCTCGAAATCCTCGTACCTAGTGTTTCGGCTCGATATTCTCGGATCGTGTGATCTCATCGACTCGTCGAGCGCGAGCGCGAACGACAGCTTCTCCTCCATGGGAACTGAGGAAGGCGCTGTCCTGCAGGCGTATCTGCTCTTGGTCCTCACGGTCGGGGTGGGCTTCATCTCGAACTGCACTTTCGCCCTCTCACGGCTGACCTTAGCCAACCTCACGGCCTTCTCAGAGGCGTCCAGCACATCGCGCCTGTCGAGCGAGTTGCAGACCGCGAAACCCCAGCCCCCCTTGCTGAACGCGCGCACGCCGCAGCCAGACTCTATCCTTGAGGTCACCGTCTTCGTCTTGCCATCCATGACGACGACGCTGACGCCAGAGACCGACTCGAGCCTGACATCAGCGAATTCTGCGCCCAGCTTCGTGCAGTTGTCAACAGCTGCCTCTGCCACATCATCCAAAGACTCATCCCCGATGAGGTGTCGTAATGGCTGCCGGCAAGTTCAATCTATCGCAGCGTCAGGCCCTCTGGAAATCACACGTGCCCGCGGCCACGTCCACAATCGTGCGGTCCTGTACCATGTCAGCTATCGCGCCGATGTCCGCCGACATGGATCGGTCCTCCTCCAGCCGCGGCACCTTCGACCTGATCGCGTCCCTCACGCTCTCTATCGGCGGGCTGGAGCTGAGTGACACGAAGTCGAGCCCCTGGGCGGCGGCGAGTATCTCGATCGCTATCACGCGCGTCACGTTCTCGACGATCTTCCTGGCTTTCCACGCGGCCGTCGTCCCCATGCTGTTATGGTCCTCCTGTCCCGCACTCGTCGATATGGAATCCGCTGAGGCGGGATGCACCAGCACCTTGTTCTCCGACACAATCGAAGCAGCGACGTACTGCGGCACCATCATGCCCGAGCTGAGGCCGCCGTGCCTCGTCAGGAACGGTGGCAGGCCGCTGAGTTTGTGGTCGAGGAGCCGGTACAGTCGCCTCTCGGAGAATCCGCCGAGCTCATGCACCGCGAGCCCCAGGTAGTCCGTGGCCAAAGCTACCGGCTGGCCGTGGAAGTTGCCTCCGGACATGACTTTCTCCTCGTCCGCGAAGTACAGGGGGTTGTCCGTGGCGGAGTTGACCTCCACGCCGAGGACCTCCATGGAGTACCACACGGCGTCGAGCGTCGCCCCGATGACCTGGGGGATGCATCTCAGCGTGTAGGCGTCCTGAACCCTCGCGCAGTGCCTGTGGGACAACATGATCTCGCTGTCCTTCAGCAGGGTCATCATGTTCCTCGCCACCGCCATCTGACCCTTGTGCGGCCTAACCCTCGATATGGCCTCCTCGAACGCGGCCGATGTCCCCTTCAAAGCCTCCAGCGACATCGCCGCGGCGATCTGGGCCGCGTCGACCAGGTTCGCGGCGTCCTCCGCCGCCAGGCAGCCCAAGGCGGTCATCGCCTGCGTGCCGTTTATGAGCGATATGGCCTCCTTGGGCATGAGCTCCAAGGGTGCAAGGCCCGCATCCGAGAGAGCATCGGCGGCGTCCCTCGGCCCGGCATCCGACTCGACATGGCCCTCGCCGATCATGACCAGGGCCATGTGGGCGAGCAACGCGAGGTCCCCGCTTGCGCCCACCGAGCCCTGTCGCGGCACGACTGGATGGACGCGGGAGTTGAGCATCGACACGAGCATCTCGACTATCTCAGGGCGGACCGCGGAATACCCCTTCGCGAGGGCGTTCGCCCTCAGCAACATCATCGCCCTCACCACCTCCATGGGCAGCGGCTCGCCTACCGCACAGGCGTGGCTCCTCAGCAGGTTGACCTGAAGGTCCTTCAGATCGTCGTTCGGCACACGGACATCCAGGAAGTCGCCGACGCCGGTGTTGACGGCGTACACGGGCGCCTCCCTCGTGAGGAGCCCTTCTAGCGACGACCTGCAACTCGCCATCCTTGAACGCACGTCGGGGGGGATCTCGACGGCCGCGCCATGGCGCGCTATCCTCACGACCCTGTCCAGCGAAAGGGTCGCCCCGTCTATCCTGATAGGCCCTGACTGCGCCTCCACTGACTCGGTCACGGACACGGTGTCACACCCAACATCCGGCTCGTGAATCCCATTGCACGTACCTGAACTTATTCTTCGCCGCAGCCCTTCGCGCCGTCACGGACGGGGATGAACTTGTAGCCGTAGTGGATCACGCCGGCGGAGCCCTCGTCGCTCAGCTTCCTGAGGGTCGTCCTGACCTTGGTCCCGATACCTATCTCGCCGGCGTCGCAGTCTATGACCTGGCCCGTCACCATCGTGCCCTCGTCCAGCTCGACCATCGCGAGGACGTACGGCTTCTGGAGGCTGTGCTCGTCCATGCCCTCGTGCACCTCGGTGAACGAGAACACCTGCCCCGTGCCCCTCAGGTGGGCCGGCTCGATCTTGCCGACGCTCTTCCTGCGGCATACGGGGCAGATTATCCTCGGCGGGAAGTTGTACTTCCCGCAGCTGTTGCATTTGAAGCCGACCATGTTGTACCTGCTCTGGTTCTCCCTCCAAAACCTCGGCGCCGTAGCCATCTGTCTACACCCTCCTGAACAAGTTCACGACGACCGTCGCTCCCGTGCCGCCGACATTCTGTGTGAGGCCGATGCTGGCGTCCTTGACCTGTCTCTTACCGGCCTCTCCGCGCAGCTGGGTCACTATCTCCACGGCTTGCGCCACGCCAGTGGCGCCGATCGGGTCGCCCCTCGCCTTGAGCCCTCCCGATGTGTTGACGGCGACGTCGCCGTCGAACGAGGTCCTCCCCTCCTCGGTGGCCTTGCCACCCTCGCCTTTCGGGAAGAACCCGAGGTCCTCCACCGCCAGAATCTCGCTTATGGTGAAATTGTCGTGCACCTCCGCGACGGAGACGTCCTTCTGCGTCATCCCCGCCATGCTGAAAGCCCTCTGGGCGGCCAACCTCGTGGCGTCCATCGAGCAGATGTCCTTCCTGTGGTGCAGGGCGAGCGAGTCGCTCGCCTGTCCGGAGCCGATGATCTCGACCGGCACATCAGCGTACTTCGTCGCGACATCGAGGGGGCAGAGCACGACCGCTGCGGCCCCGTCCGAGCTGGGCGCGCAGTCGAACACCCTGAGAGGAGAGGCCACCACTGGCGATCTCAGCACGACGTCGCGGCTTATCTCCCTTCGGAACTGGGCTTTCGGGTTCAACGACCCGTGCCTGTGGTTCTTCACGGCGACCTCCGCCAGCTGCTCCCTCGTGGTGCCGTAGTTGTGCATGTGCCTGGTCGCGATGAGCGCGTGCAGCCCGGCGAACGTGGCCCCGAGCTCGGTCTCCCACTCCTGGTCGGCCGCTGAGGACTGGATCATGGCGGATTCGAGGTCGCTCACGTCCGTCATCTTCTCCGCGCCGCCGACCACGACGATATCGTGGAGCCCGGAGGCCACGGCGAGAAAGCCCTGCCTGAGGGCCAGGCCCCCCGACGCGCCGGCGGCCTCGACCCTCGTCGCCGGTATGTGGTCCTTGGCAAGGCCGGAGTAGTCGGCGATCAGCGCCGCGACGTGCTCCTGCCTTATGAACCGGCCGGCCGACATGTTGCCGACGTACAGAGCGTCTATCTGCTCCGCGGCGATGTTCGCGTCCTCGACCGCCTCGAGCCCCGCGTCGATGCCGAGCTTCCTGAAAGACGAATCCCAGAGCTCACCGAACTCCGTGATGCCGATGCCTATGACACCAACTCTGCGCAATTCACTCACGCCCCCTTACTATCTTCCCTTTGAACTTGGCATATGTAGCGTAGTCCAGGTACCTCGGGTTCGATACGAGCTCCTTCAGTGTGGGCGCTCGGTCCATAGGATATCGGGACATATCATCGGTGACTGTAATCGCAAACGCGTCCGAGCCCGCACCAGAGCCATAAGCCACGGCGAATATCCTGTCGCCTGGCTTCGCCTCGTCGAGTATCGCGGCGAGCCCCAATGGTACGGCCCCGGAATAGGTGTTGCCAATCTCGGGCACGATCAGCCCGGTCCGCACCTGCTCGTCCTTGAAGCCGAGCTGCTTGGCGATACGCGTGGGGAACTTGCCGTTCGGTTGGTGGAAGACCGCATATGTGTAGTCTTCGGGCTTGGTCGACGTCTTCGAGAACAGGCCCTTGCCGCCATTGGCGACATGTTTGAAGTACGCCGGCTCCCCAGTGAACCTCCCACCATGACGAGGATAGGTCTGGCCTTCCCGCCTCCAGAAATCAGGCGTGTCGGTCGTGTATGAGTACGTCGCGTCGATCGTGGCAATCACCTTCTCGCTCCCGATCAAGAACGCGGCGCCGCCAGCGGACGCGGAGTACTCGAGGGCGTCCCCAGGCGCTCCCTGGGAGGTGTCCGCGCCTATGGCCACGGCGTACCTCACCATCCCGCCGCCTACGAGGCCCATGCAGGTCTGTATCGCCGCTGTGCCGGCCTTGCACGCGAATTCGAAGTCCGCAACAGTGAGGTCGGGGGCGGCCTCTATGGCCTCCGCCACGATCGTGCCCGTGGGCTTGACGGCGTACGGGTGCGACTCAGACCCGACATACAGCGCGCCTATGTCCTTCGGGTCGACATCGCTCCTCCTCATCATGTTCCTCGCTGCCTCCACCGCGATGGTTATCGTGTCCTCGTCTGGAGAGGGGACCGACTTGCTGTTTATCATGAGGCCCTTTCCCATCGCCTTACCATCCACGCCCCAGACCTTGCCGATCTCCTCAGGCGTTATTCTGAAATGCGGCACATAAGCGCCGTAGCTGACAATGCCTACTCCGTCCACACGACTCACCTCTCCTCTCATTCCATCATCCGAGCGCCTGAAGCCTGTCCACGAGCTCACCGATAGCCAGTGAGGTCCGGATCAGCGGTATGCCTTCGAGCTCGGCCAGCCTGATAGCCAGCTCGTCCACGTGCTCCGGCTTCTGATAAACGACGAGAGCCGGTTTCAGCGGGTGCGCCCTTATGGCGATCATGGGCGACCTGCCGAAACGGACACCCGTGAAGACAAGCGCCCTCTGGCTGCTCCAGCCATAGATCTTGAGGTAGTCGAAAGAGCTCAGCGTGGTTATGGCCCGCACGCTGTCGATGACAGTGTATCCGTGGATGTGCGTGTCAAGGGGTATGGTCGGTGTGAGATTGTCACCCTTGATGGCATCGACGAGCTCGGGCGCGAGGATCTCGGCCGAGAACTCCTTGATGGAAATGATGGAGTCCGTCTTCGCCGCTAGCGAGTACTGTTTCAGGACGTTCGCGCCTGTCTTCTCGTCTATCTCCAGGAAGGCGTCGACTATCTTGCGGATCGTCACGATGCCGGGCGACCGCCTCCTCCCCGCTTCATAATCGCTGATAACGGAAGGTGATACGCCCAGATGCTTCGACAAGTCCTGTTGGGATATCGTGAACTGCTCTCTCCACTTGCGTATTGTGCGTCCCGGTTCCTCCGAAAGACAGATCTCGCCCGCAATCTTCTCCCTAACCTGGTCGCGCATGACGGTTGCAGCATTTTGCGGCTATAAATAGTTGCCGTACAAGAACACCGGCAATAGCCGTAA